>NZ_JBFTHT010000003.1:0-336909 GCF_056394385.1 Arthrobacter sp. 10N44_2
TGTGTTCATCACGGTGATCAGGTGTTCGAACTGGTCTGTGGTGGCGAAGATTTCCAGGTGCTGCAGGCCGTGCCGGGGTTTGCGGAGGAAGGCGCCCTGGAGCTGGCGGAGCAGTTCCTCGGAGGGCTCGGCGCCGTCCTGGTCCAGCGCCCCGGCCCAGCTGCGGCTGACCCGGGCCAGGAAGTCGGCGTCGTTCTCGATGGCCGTCGCGGTCAGTGCATGTTCCATCGCCACGACCGCCTCCGGGAGGCAGCTGTGCCGGACCCGGTCCAGGGCGAGCGTGATGACGGTCGCGGCCCGGGAGGCGACCTCGCCGGCCGCGACGGCGGCTCCGAGCTCCGGGTGCACGGGCGGGATGGGCCGGCCGGCGAGTCCCTGCCGGGGCAGCAGCGTGTCGGCCAGGCAGAGCCGGCGCCTGGCCTCCGCGGCGCCGATCCGCAGCCGCGCCCGCAGGAACTCCACCGTGTTCCGGTACCCGTCATCCAGCACCGATTCCGGCACCGCCGGTTCCACCGTTCCGGGGCTTCCGGCGGGCGCCGCCGCAACGGACCTGCCGGAGGGCTCCGCAGCAGCGGACGTGCCGGAGGGCTCCGCAGCAGCGGACGTGCCCGCGGGAGCCGAGGCCAAGGAGGCGCCGGCGGGTTCCGCGGTTCCGGGTGCGCCGGTCTGCCACCCGCCGGGGCTCTCACGCCAGCCGGTGGTCCACCCGGTGACCGCCCCCGTTACAGCCCCCGTGGCCGCGGCTGCGGACTGCTTCCTGGTCCGGTCCACGGCGGCGGCCGCGACGAGCTGCAGATACTCCACCGCGCGGGAGACTTCCTCCACGCCGCCGGCGAAGTCCGACGCGGCCCTGAAGCCCCACGACCCCGCATCCTCCACCGCCGTCGAACCCACCGCCCGCAGCGCGGCCAGGGCGGCGTCCAAACCGAATTGCCCGACCCGGGCTGCACCCCGCTCCGTGCCCTCCGCCTCGTCCCCGCAGGCGGTGAAATCCCTGATGAAATCCCTGACGGCTTCCATGGCTCGAGTCTATTTGAGGGCTCCGACAAAAGTGATGGGCACAGTTCCGCCTCGGAATGACTCCGGTACGGCGCACTCGGCCGAACCCCAAATGAACTGTGACCACGCACCCCGTTGGGTGCGTGGTCACAGTTGCGCGCCGAAAACAGCTGCGCGGGGCTAACGAACTAGAGCTTCAGGATGCCCGTGAGTCGCTCGGTGTCCTGCCGCGTCCGGGCCCTGCCGAGGTACACCACAGCCGCGATCGAGGCCGCAGTGCCCAGGACCATCGGCAGGATCCATGGGATCCAGGTCAGGCCCGGCTGGTAGCCGAATCCGGCCGCTATGAAGATGATCCAGCTGAGCATACCGACGGATGCAGCGACTCCCGCGGGGACGGCGACGCCGTACTTCTGGTGACGCTTGTCGTTGGCCCACACCACGAAACCCGCAGCCACGGTCACCATGGCGACCACAATCAGGGAAAGCATTCAGGACACCTCACGATGTAGAAACTGCGATGAAGGACGGTGGTGGGAAGAACGGGGCTAGAGGGCACCGAAGC
Organism: Arthrobacter sp. 10N44_2; assembly: GCF_056394385.1. Lineage (NCBI taxonomy): Bacteria > Bacillati > Actinomycetota > Actinomycetes > Micrococcales > Micrococcaceae > Arthrobacter > Arthrobacter sp. 10N44_2. Next base: position 1,565 of record NZ_JBFTHT010000003.1, read on the forward strand.
CGACGCGGCGGGCCTCTTCTGCGCCGATTTCCACGTAGCCCAGAACATTGGCGGGGACGATCACCAGGCGGCCTTTGTCGTCCGTCAGCCGCAGTTCGCTGCCCTTGGCGATCGCGTCGCCAACTACCTTGGCGACGGCTTCGGCATCCTGCGCCGATTCGAGGACAATTTCGCGGCCAATGTTTTGAATACCAATCTTTACTTCCACAGCAAGGCCTCCCAGCCAATCAACGTCCAAAAAATGTCTAAGGTCAATCTCTAGTTGTAGTCTAGGTCTCTTTGGGGAAGCGGGAGATTCCGCGCCAAGCTAAACGGTAGATGAGGTCACTGGCTACATCGAGATCCAGGTTCCCGTCCGTTTCCAGCCAATACCGTGCGCTCACGTGGGCCATGCCGGCGAGTCCGCGGCCCAGCAGCTGGGCCTCCAGCTCAGGCAGTTTGGTGTCCTCGGCGATGACGTGAGCGACGGCGTCGGCGAAGGTCTTGTTGAACGTTTCCAGCCGCGCGCTGACGTCGGGATCGTTAATCAGGTCCGACTCGAAGACGAGCCGGTGGGCCTGGTCGTCGTGCGCGATGAAGCGGAAGTAGGCGCGCATGACGGCCTGGACGCGCTCGTCATTGTCGGTGGTGGAGTTCAGGGCGCCAAGCAGGAGGTCGGTCAGCTTGCTGAGGTGGCTGTCCAGCAGAGCCAGGTAGAGGTCCCGCTTGGAGGGGAAGTGCTGGTACAACACCGGCTTGCTGACGTGGGCGGTCTCGGCGATCTCGTCCATGGCGGCACCGTGGTAGCCGTTCGCCACGAAAACTTCCTGCGCGGCCGCCAGCAGCTGAGCCCGGCGTTCGTCGCGGGGGAGGCGGGCCGAGCGTTGTCCGCTCCGGGGCTGCCCTGCCGTCGGCTTGCCGGACTCGTCCCGCTCCAACGGTGCCTGATGAACCACTGTCGGCCTTCTTTCCCTTATCCACCCCATTGCGCGCAATGGCAATCATTTGCATTTTGTACTGAACTACCTTGCACTCAATTACACCTTACGCGCGGGTAATATGACCTGGTGGTATCTTCGGGCATAGATTGAAGTATGGCTTCCAAGTTCACCGCCGCCGGTGCCCCCGCAACCCCCCAGACGAAGCTGGATCCGCAGCCCGGACCGCTGGTCGACCCGGCTGCGGACCTCAGGCCGGACGAGGTGGAACGCTACTCGCGGCACCTGATCATTCCGGAGATCGGCGCGATCGGCCAGCGACGCCTCAAGAACGCAAAAGTCCTGGTGATCGGTGCCGGTGGCCTCGGCTCCCCGGCCCTGCTCTATCTCGCCGCCGCGGGGGTCGGCACCCTTGGCATCGTCGATGACGACGACGTCGACCTCAGCAACCTCCAACGCCAGATCATCCATGGTGTCGAGGATGTGGGCCGGCCGAAGATCGAGTCCGCCCGCGACGCCATTAAGGCCCTGAACCCGCTCGTGGACGTCCGGCTGCACAACGTCCGGCTCGACGCGTCCAACGCACTGGAGCTCTTTGCCGGCTACGACCTGATCCTCGACGGCGCCGACAACTTTGCCACGCGCTACCTCGTCAACGACGCCGCCGCCATCCTCGGCAAGCCCTACATTTGGGGATCGATTTTCCGTTTCGACGGCCAGGTCAGCGTCTTTTGGGAACAGTTCGGGCCCACCTACCGGGACCTCTACCCGGAGGCACCCCCGCCCGGATCCGTGCCGTCCTGCGGCGAAGGCGGCGTGTTCGGCATGCTGTGCGCCGCCGTCGGAGCGCTGATGGTGACCGAGGCGGTCAAACTGATCACCGGCGTCGGCCGGTCCCTGCTGGGCCGGCTGGCGCTCTATGACGCTCTGGGCGGCACCTGGCGCGAGATCAAGGTGACCAAGGACCCGGCGGCAGCACGAATCACCGAACTCACCGATTACGAGGCCTTCTGCGGGATCACTCCAACGGCGGATGCCGGTACCGAGCACACCGTGACGGCGACCCAGCTCGCCACCATGCTGGCCTCCCGCAAGGCCGGCCTCAAAGACTTCCACCTCGTGGACGTGCGGGAGCAGGGAGAATACGAAATCGTCCGCATTGAGGGGTCGGAGCTGATCCCGCAAGGCCGCATCCTTGCCGGCGAGGCGTGGCAGGAACTGCCCCAGGATGCCGAAATTGTCTTCCACTGCAAGGCCGGAACACGATCCGCCGCCGTCCTGTCCGCAGCCCGCGCCGTCGGGTACGAGCGCGTCAGCCACCTCGAAGGCGGCATTCTCGCCTGGGTACGGGACGTGGAGCCCGGGAAACCGGTGTATTGAGCCGCGGCGGCCCATATGGCCAGCAAGGCCGCGATACCGCACAACATGCTCCGCCGAGCGGCGCCCTAAAACGAAAGGCCTGGTCATGAGCGAGGAAAATGTCGTGAGAGAGGAAGACGCCGTGAGCCAGGAAAATACAGTGACGTCCCAGCGCAAGATTGGCTCCGGGTTCGGCCGGGATTCGACGGCGGCCGACGTCATTGCCGGCATCGACCTGACCGGGAAGACCGCTATTGTCACGGGCGGCTACTCGGGGCTGGGCCTGGAGACCGTGCGGGCGCTGGCCTCCGCCGGCGCCACCGTCGTGGTGCCGGCCCGGCGGCCCGAGCATGCCCGCGACGTCCTGGCCGCGGCGGGGCTGACGCCGGCAACGGCTGGCGGCGGCGTCAGCGTTGCCGAACTGGAAGTTGCCGAATTGGACCTGGCGGACCAGGACAGTGTGAAGGAGTTCGCCGCCGGCTTCCTGGCCGGTCCGGCACTTGGCGCGGCGCCGGGCTCAGGCCGCAGCCTGGACATCCTCATCAACAACGCCGCCATCATGGCAAGTCCGGAGCAAAGGGTGGGACCCGGCTGGGAATCACAGTTCGCCACGAACCACCTCGGCCATTTTGCCTTGACCAACCTGCTGTGGCCGGCGCTTGCCGCGGCGCAGGGAGCCCGCGTGGTCTCGCTGTCCTCGACCGGCCACAAGCTCTCGGCCATTCGCTTCGATGACATCAATTTCGACGCCGGCTACGACAAATGGCGTGCCTACGGCCAGGCCAAGACGGCGAACGCGCTCTTCGCCGTCCAGCTCGATGCCCTGGGCCGGAACTTTGGCGTGCGCGCCTTCGCAGTACATCCCGGCGGGATCATGACGGAGCTGCAACGGCACCTGCCGCGGGAGGAGATGATCGCCGCGGGCTGGATGGACGAGCACGGCAAACTCGACCCGCGCTTCAAGACACCCGCGCAGGGCGCCGCCACCTCGGTCTGGGCCGCAACCACGCCGGCGCTCGAAGGAATGGGCGGCGTCTACTGCGAGGACTGCGACATCGCCGAAGCCACGGTGCCGGGATCGCCCGAAGCCAGGATCAGGGGAGTGGATGCCCACGCGGTGGACCGGGAGGCGGCCACACGGCTGTGGCAGGTGTCGGCCGAAATGACCGGGATCAACGCTTTCCCCGGATAATCCAGGGATAAGCCGCGGTGCGGGGACGCGCGGGGCAGCTACGCGGTTTCGCGGATGTCGCCCGCTGCGGGGCCGGGGTTATGGGCACCGGGGTTGTGGACAGCGGCATTGTGGTCCACAGGGCAAGCCCCGGAACCGGCGGCACCTGCAACCGTTGCGCCGGCGGTGGGCTCCACCGTGATGCCGTACAGCGCCTCAAGACCGGCAATGTAGGCGTCCTGCTGTCCGTTGGAGGCCAGTTCGCGGGCCCGGACGGTGGGGACGTGGAGAAGCTGTTTCACCATGCGGCGCAGGGCAAATTCGACTTCTTCGGCGGCGGCCGTGCAGCCATGCCGGGCCCGGACCTTTTCCATTTCCGCATCCAGGACGTTCATCGTGTGGCGGCGCAAGGCGACGATCGCCGAGTCGACGCTCCTGGCCTCGCGCTCCTGCTCGAAGGCGCTGGCCGCTCCGGCCACGATGCTGCTGGCCTGTTCGAGCGACTCGGCCTGTTCCTGCGGTGCGGCCAGCCGGACCGATTCCAGCGTCAGCAGTTCGACGCCGTCGAGGTCGCCGACAGCGGGGTCGAAGTCATGGGTCAAAGCGAGATCGATCGCGATCAGCGGCTGGGGTGAGTTCGCCCGGATCCGGGCGAGGTCGTCCGCTTCGACCCGGCTGTCGGAGCCGCTGCAGCCGATCATGACGTCGGCCCCGGCAACTGCGCCCGGAAGCGTGTCCTCGTTCAGTGCCGTGCCGCCCCGGGTAGCGACGAAGCCGGCGGCGCGGCCGGAGGAGGAATAGACAGAGACATCGGTGCAGCCACGTTCACGCAGCAGGGACATGGTGGCACCGGCATAGGCGCCGGTCCCGAAGACGACGGCTTTCTTGGCGGACCAGTCCGGGTTTTCCGACAGGTCAGTGGCGAGGTCCAGGGCCACGGAAACGATGGAGAGCCCGCGCGAACCCAACGCCGTCTGGGCGCCGACGTCCTTCGCGGTCTTGGACGCGGCCTGGAACAGCCTGACCAGGCCGGAGCTGGCGGTGCCCTCGTGCTGGGCCGTGATCAAGGCGCGGCGCACCTGCCCGGCAATTTCCCGTTCGCCCACCACAGCGGAGTCCAGACCGGAGCTGACCGAGAAGAGGTGCTGGCTGACCTCGGCGCCGGTGCGGGTGCTGAAGGCGCGGGAGACGAGCTGATCGTTGAGTCCGCTGGCGCCGCTGATGTGGGTGATGAGGGCCGCCCGGGCCGCGGCGACGGCGTCCGGATGGGGGGCTTCACCGTAGATTTCAAGGCGGTTGCAGGTGGCAAGGACAACGGCACCCGCCACGGCCGGCGATCCGGCGAGGGCGGATGTGGCGATCCCTGAAGCACCGGTGCTCAACTGAGCAACGGTTTCGAGGTCGATGTCGGCGTGTGTAGCCACCAATGAAAAAAGAACCACAGCATCACCATCATAGCTTTTTCGCGTCCGTGTAGAACAACTGTCCGGGCGTGGGCTCAGGCACCCTGGCCTGTGATTCCCGCCACGACGCGGCACTCGGGGCCGGCGTCAGAGCCGGCGTGACAGGCTGTCGTTATCTTTTGGGCACAAATTTGGGCACAATCGAAGTCATGACTCCAAGCGCTGCGGCACGTGCCGGCACGACCACATTCAGTACGTCCGACAACGGCACAGCCGGCAATGCAGCCATTGACGGCGCCGCCACAGACGGCGCCGCCCGCGGCCTCGCTGCCGGCCACCCGCTGATGGACGGCCGCACCGCGGATTCGCCGCTGATCACCGCCTACCGCGGCGGCAAGCCCTCCCGCCGTCCCGTCTGGTTCATGCGCCAGGCCGGCCGCTCACTGCCCGAATATCTCAAGGTCCGTGAGGGCGTCGCGATGCTGGACTCGTGCCTGCGCCCCGAGCTCGCTTCCGAGATCACCCTGCAGCCGGTCCGCCGCCACGACGTCGATGCCGCCATCTTCTTCTCGGACATTGTCATCCCGCTCAAGCTGGCCGGCGTCGGAGTGGACATCGTGCCCGGCGTCGGACCCGTCCTGGACAAACCGGTCCGCACGGCCGCGGACGTTGCCGCCCTGCCGCAGCTGACCTGGGAGGCCTTGGAGCCCATCCGCGAAGCCGTCCGGCTCACGGTGGCCGAGCTCGGCAGCACCCCGCTGATCGGCTTCGCCGGTGCGCCCTTTACCCTCGCCGCGTACATGGTGGAAGGCAAGCCTTCCCGCGACCACCTCGGCCCGCGCACCATGATGCACGCCGACCCCGAAACCTGGACTGCCCTGGCCAACTGGGCCGCCGATGCCTCGGGGATGTTCCTCCGCGCACAGCTGGAAGCCGGCGCCTCCGCCGGCCAGCTCTTCGACTCCTGGGCCGGTTCGCTGGGACTGGCCGACTACCAGCGCTTCGTTGCGCCGGCGTCGTCCCGTGCCCTGGACCATGTCCGGCACCTGGGCGCACCCCTGATCCACTTTGGCACCGGCACCTCGGAACTGCTCGTCGCGATGCGCGACGTCGGCGTTGACGTCGTGGGGGTCGACTACCGGCTGCCGCTGGACGAAGCCAACCGCCGCCTCGGCGGCACCGTCCCGCTGCAGGGCAACATCGACCCGGCACTGCTTTCGGCACCGTGGGAAGTCCTCGAAGCCCACGTCCGAGAGGTGATCGCGGCCGGCTCCGCGGCGCCCGGGCACGTCCTGAACCTCGGCCACGGCGTGCCGCCGGAGACGGACCCTGAGGTGCTCACGCGCGTCGTCGAACTCATCCACTCCATCGCTCCGGAGTAGGGGCGTGGACGCAGGCGCCGCCGGGACTCGCGTGGAAGGCACCGCCGTCGTGATCGGGGGCGGGATTTCGGGACTGCTTGCGGCACGGGAATTCGCCCGGGCCGGGGTCCGCACCACCGTCCTGGAGGCCGGCGAGGCCTGGGGCGGCTGCGTCGGCAGCCATGTCGTGGCCGGACTGACCCTGGACAGCGGCGCGGAGTCTTTCGCCACCCGCACCGCCGCCGTAGCCGATCTCGCCGCGGAGCTGGGGCTGGCCGGCGAGATCGTTGCGCCGAACCCCGGCGGGGCCTGGGTCCAGTTGCCTGACGGCCCCCGGGAACTGCCTAAGACCGGTGTGCTGGGCATCCCGGCGAGCCCATGGGACCCGGAAGTCCGCCGGTCGTTGGGCCTGCTGGGATCCCTCCGAGCCTCCGTCGACGCCGTGCTGCCGGCCTCGCTGGGCACCGCTGCCGGGGCAACGAGCGTGTCAGCCCTTGTCCGCCGGCGGATGGGAAGGCGGGTCCTGGACCGGCTCGTCGCACCGGTGGTCGGCGGCGTCCACTCGGCCGACCCTTCAGTGCTCGACGTCGACATGGTGGCCCCCGGTCTGCGGGCCGGCATCCGCCAGCACGGTTCCCTCGCCGCCGCCGTCGCGGCCCAGCGCAGGGGAGCGGCGGCCGCCAGGGGCAGACCCCCCGGACCGGCCGGACCGTCCGGAACAGGCCAGGCCGGCGGGCTCCAGAAGGCCGGTTCCGCCGTCGCCGGGCTGCGCGGCGGCATGCACACCCTCGTCGCCGCCCTGCTGGCCGATCTGCGTCAGCGCGGAGTCACCCTGCTGCCCGGCACCGCGGCCCGGTCAGTGCGGCGCACAGCCGACGGCTGGCGCGTGGCCACGGACCAGGCCACTTTCGACGCCGGGCTCCTCGCGGTTGCGGTCGAGGGTCCCGCCGCCGTCGGGCTGCTTGAGGAGTCCCTGCCGGAACTTGCCGGCCACCGCCCCGATGCCGGACCCGACGTCAGCCTTGTCACGCTCGTGGTGGACCTCCCGGCCCTTGACGCGGCGCCACGCGGCACCGGCGTGCTTGTTGCGCCGCAGAGCCCGGGTGTGCAGGCCAAGGCGCTGACGCACGCCACCGCCAAATGGGCGTGGCTGGCGGAGCAGGCAGGCCCGGGACGGCATGTGCTCCGGCTCTCCTACGGGCGGAGTGCAGCTCCAGAGGCTGTTACTCCCCGGGCATTGCCCGAGCCCCGCGGCGGCGGACTGGCCGCGGCGCCGCGCTCCGACGATGAACTTTTCCGCGCAGCCCTGGCTGATGCGTCGGCCCTGCTGGCGGTGCCAGTCGGCGCCGGGGACGTGGCCGATTGGGACGTGGTCCGCTGGGCCGGCGCGCTGCCGTTTGCGTCCCTGGGCCACAGGCAGCGCGTCGCGGCCGTCCGGAGCGTCTGTGCCGCGGACGGCACGCTTGCCGTGGTGGGCGGCTGGCTGTCCGGCAATGGCCTGGCAGCGATCGTGGCCGACACCCCACAGCAGGTCCGCACACTGTTGTCCTGAACGTTGTCCTCAGCGCGGCTGCGCTGAATGTGGTTGCCTGAACGTGGCTGCGCTTAAATGTGGTTGCCTCAATGTGCCTGCGCTGAATTCGGTGACCCTGAATCTGGCTGTTCCGAACGAGGTTTACGAGTCCCAAGCACACCTTCAGTCACAGGAATCACAGCGGTTCCAAAGGCACCCTGAACCCCTCCGGTCACGGCGGTTTCGTGCCGGAAATTAGCGGTTTTTGCAAGTTTTTCCTGCTGGTCGATTCCGGCTAGGCTCGATGACCATGTTTATTTTCAGGTCCAAGGTGTCAACAACGAAGACCGGCCGCCATCGGGGCCTTCGAAGCGGCGCGGCGGCGGTCGCGCTCGGGGCCGTACTGGCTGGCACCGCCGGGGCTCCTGCCTCGCAGGCGGCCGCAGGGTTGTCCGCGGCGGCGTCCACCGCACCGTCCGCGCAGGGTTCGCTGACCCTCGGCCTCGGCGACGTGCTGGACAGCCTGCTGGGTTCCTCGACGACGCCGAGCCCCTCGCCGTCCGCCGGCTCGGGCGAGTCCTCCCCGTCGCAGCCGCCGCCGTCGCACGACAGCAGCCCGGAACCCAGCGACCCCGAGCCCAGCAATCCCGAACCTACGGCCCCGCGCACCAGTACCCCACCGGCGGCGAGCACCCCGCCCGCGACGGTTGCGCCGCCCGCCGGGCCGCAGGACCCCGCCGCGCCGCCCGCCGCCCCGGCTCCGGGAGCTCCCGCCGCCCCGGCTCCGGGAGCTCCCGCCGCAGGCGGATCCGCCGGGTCTGCCCCCACCGGACAGGCCCCCGGCCGGCCGGCACCGGGCAGCGTGGCCGCCGATCCGGCCGCCGATCCACAGTCCGGCACCGCGGTGCCGGCCGCGGGCAACGGTGCCGGCGCGCAGGCGTCGGCCTCGAAGTCGGCCACACCGCACCCGTCCCCAACGGGTTCAAACACAGCCGGCTGGACCCAGGCACCGGCTCCGGCCAAGGGCCACTCCGGCAACTCCTCCCTCGAGGCAACCTCGACGTTGGAACCGGCCGGCCTGTCCCCGCTGGTCGGCTGGGGCATCGGCCTGGTGGCGCTCTCGCTCGGCGCCGGCGCCGCGGTCCTCCGGATGCGCCGGAGCTGACAGGACCCGCCTCCCGCGGATGCGCCCCCGCCTCCCGCGCCCCGCATGTGAAATAAAGCACTTCTACGCGCTGTAGAAGTGCTTTTTTTCGACTTAGCTGGGGAGAGGAGGCAGACTGGTATGCATGAGCCACACTTCTGCCGAATCTGTCACTAAAACCGGAATGTCAGCCCCCGGAGAATCAGTCGCCGGGGCATCGGCGCCCGAAGATTCAACTGAGCAGTTCTTCACCCTTTGGACCGTATTCAAGCGGTCAGCGGACATCCTGCGCGGCGCCGATGCCGCTGAGGACTTCGAGGCCCTGATGAAAAGCCTCGCCGACGCCGGAGTTGTCCACCGCGGCAGCTACGACGTCTCGGCGATGCGGGCCGACGCGGACATTATGGTCTGGTTGCACGGTCCCCGGCCGGAAGCGCTGCAGCGGGCAGTGCGGGACATCCGCCGCAGCAAACTGTTCGCCGGCACCGAGATCGTCTGGTCCGCCATGGGCGTGCACCGGGAGGCCGAGTTCGCCAAGAACCACACCCCGGCGTTTTCCCGCGGCGTGGAACCGGCGGAATGGCTCTGTGTCTACCCCTTCGTCCGCTCCTACGAGTGGTACCTGCTCCCGGACGCCGAGCGCGGCGCCATGCTCCGCGACCACGGCATGCTGGGCCGCGATTTCCCCCAGGTCATCTCCAACACCGTCTCCTCCTTCGCCCTCGGCGACTGGGAATGGATCCTCGGACTGGAAGCCCCCGAGCTCGTGGACCTCGTGGACCTGATGCGCCACCTGCGCGCCACCGAAGCACGGCACCACGTCCGCGAGGAAATCCCCTTCTACACCGGCCGCCGCGTCACCGCCGCCGAGATTGCCGAGGTCCTGGCATGAGCCCGCTCGATCCGCAGGAATCCGCCGCCCCGGTAACCGCCGTGAACACCGTCACCGAGGCCGGCCGGATGGCCCCCAAGGAGTACGACGCAGTGCTCCTCGCCTCCTTCGGCGGACCCGAAGGCCAGGAGGACGTCATCCCGTTCCTCCGCAACGTCACCCGCGGCCGCGGCATCCCCGACGAACGGCTCGAAGAGGTCTCGCACCACTACCGCGCCAACGGCGGCATCAGCCCCATCAACGGACAGAACCGTCAGCTCAAGGCCGGCATCGAGGCCGAACTTGCAGCCCGCGGCATCGCGCTGCCGGTGTTCTGGGGCAACCGCAACTGGGACCCGTACATCCCGCAGACCCTGCAGGAGATCTACGACGCCGGCCACCGCAAGGTGCTCATGCTCACCACGAGCGCCTACTCCTGTTACTCCAGCTGCCGCCAGTACCGCGAGGACATCGGCATGGCGCTGACCGAAACCGGGCTCGACGGCAAGCTCGAGGTCGACAAGGTGCGCCAGTACTTCGACCACCCCGGGTTCGTGGAGCCCTTCATCGAGGGCACCGCCGCCGGCCTCGCCGACGTCCGTGCCCAGCTGGCCGCCGCCGGCACCCCGGACGCCCCCGTGCACATCCTGTTCGCGACGCACTCCATCCCGACCCGCGATGCCGAGGCCGCCGGCCGGTCCGAGGGCGAGCCGCGCACTTTTGAGGAAGACTCCGCCTACGCCGCACAGCACCTGGCCTCCGGCACCGAGATCATCCGCCGGGTGGAAGACGCGACCGGCCTGACCGCACCCTGGTCCCTCGTCTACCAGTCCCGCTCCGGCGCCCCGCACGTGCCGTGGCTCGAACCGGACATCAACGACGCCATCGAGGAGCTCGCAGGCCAGGGCGTCAAGGGCATCGTGATTGTGCCGCTGGGCTTTGTCAGCGACCACATGGAAGTGGTCTGGGATCTGGACACCGAGGCGCTTGAGACCTGCGCCCGGCTGGAACTGGCCGCAACCCGCGTCCCCACGCCCGGAACGCACCGCAAGTTTGTCGCCGGGCTTGTGGACCTGATCTGCGAGCGGACCGTCGCGAACAACATCGCCGAGCGGCCGCACCTGACCAAGCTCGGCCCCTGGTACGACGTCTGCCGTCCCGGCTGCTGCGCTAACTTCCGCGGCGAAAAGCCCACCATCGCAGGTGCCGACACCACCGTCGGGACCGGACACGATCCCTACCCGGCCGCCCCTGTGGCTTCGGGCACGGCTGCTGCGGCGGCGGGCCAGGGGACCGCATGAGCGTCCGGATCGGCACGCGCGCCAGCAAACTCGCCCTGACCCAGACCCAGCAGACCGCGGACCAACTGGCCGCCGTCGGCGGGTTCCCCGTGGAGCTGGTCCATATCCGGACCGACGGCGACGTCCTCAAAGGCTCGCTGTCCCAGATGGGCGGTACCGGCGTCTTCGTCGCCGCGCTCCGCGACGCCCTGTTGCAGGACGTCTGCGATATCGCCGTGCATTCGCTCAAGGACCTCCCGACCGGTCCGGCCCTCGGCCTGAGCCTCGCGGCCACACCCCAACGCGTCGACGTCCGGGACGTGCTGTGCGCCCGCGACGGGCTGAAGCTCGCCGACCTGCCGAGCGGCGCGAGCGTCGGCACCGGCTCCCCGCGCCGCGCGGCCCAGCTCCGCGCCGTGCGTCCGGACCTGGACATCCGCGACATCCGCGGGAACGTGGACACCCGGTTGGGACGCGTCCCCGGGCTGTCGGGCAACACGAACGACGCCGTCGTTGACGGCAAGTCAAACGACCTCGACGCCGTCGTGCTCGCAGCCGCCGGACTGCACCGGATCGGCCGGCTCGACGCGGTCAGCGAATACCTCGAGACGGACATCATGCTGCCGGCCGCCGGGCAGGGTGCCCTGGCGATCGAATGCCGCACCGCCGACGCTCCCCGCCGGGCCGGGTCCACGGAAGGCTCCCAGGGCGTGCTGGCGCAGGCCCTCGCGGCCCTCGATGATCCGGACACCCGGCTCGCCGTCACGGCCGAACGGGCTTTGCTGGCCCGGCTGGAGGCCGGATGCGCCGCCCCGGTGGGCGCCTACGCCTACCGCAAGGGCAGCATGCTGCACCTCGAGGCGGTGGTCTGCGCCGTCGACGGCACGGCAACCGTCCGCGACAAGAAAGCCACCGACGGCCTCACCGAGGTCGGGGCAACGCTGCTCGGGATCGAGCTGGCGGAAGTCCTGCTGGCCCGCGGCGCCGCGGACATCGCGGACCTGGCAGCTTCCTGAACCGCGGATCCACCACTTCATGGCACGGCACAGCGACCGCAACCACACGGGCGGCCCAACCGGCATGAGGGTGCCGGAGGGCGCCCGCGTGCTGGTTGCCCGCAGCCCGGACCGCGCGGGGGAACTCGTCACGGCCCTCCGCCGTGTCGGCGCCGAGCCGTTGCTGCTCCCGCTGATTGACTTTGAGCAGGCCAGCGACCAGCACTCCCTCGACGTCGCCTTCGACGCTCTCGGCGCCGGGGCCTACACGTGGCTCGTGATCAGCAGCGTGACCACAGTCCAGGCACTTGAGGCGAAAGCCGCGGAACGCGGCGCCTCCCTCAGCAGCTGGCTGCCCGGCAGCATCCTCGTGGCCACGATCGGCCCGGCGACCCGCCGTGAGCTGGAGTCCCGGGGCATCAGCGTCGACCTTGCACCCACGGGCCAGCAATCCGGCACGGGCCTGCTCGACATCTGGCCCGCGAACCAGGGCAGCGTGCTCCTGCCCCAGGCGGACATAGCGGACCCGCGGCTCCGCAAGGGCCTCGAGGCCCGCGGTGCGGCCGTCCAGGCCGTCACCGCGTACAACACCGTCGACTATCCTGCCGATCCGCGCCGGGCCCTGCCCGCATTCCTGCCCGCATTCCCGCCGGCCCCGCCACAGGCGACCTTGTCGCAGGGGATCAGTCCGGCCGGGCAGGACGCGCCGCCGCCCACCGTGCTCACCACGGCCGAGGCGAAAGCCGAAATCGGGGCCGGCCGGCTGCACGCCGTCGTCGCCGCCTCCCCGAGCGCCGCCCGCCGCATCCACGCGGACCTCGGCCCGCTGGGCACCTGCCGTTTCGTCGCCATCGGACGCTCGACGGCGGCCGAGGCGGCCTCCCTCGGACTCAGCGTCGACGCCGTCGCCGAAGAGCCGACGGCGTCCGGCCTGGTTGCCGCCGTCGTGCGGTCCCTTGACCACCAGCAGCCCCCACCGCCTCCGTCAGCCGCAGAGCCCTCAGCAAAGGACACCATATGAGCTTCCCGACCCACCGCCCCCGCCGGCTCCGCACCACCCCGGCCATGCGCCGGCTGACGGCCGAACACCGGCTCTCAGCCTCGGAGCTCATCCTGCCGGCCTTCATCCGCGAAGGCCTGAGTGAGCCCAACCCGATCGCCTCGATGCCCGGCGTGCAGCAGCACACCACCGATTCGCTCAGGCGTGCCGCGGCCGAGGCTGTCCAGCTGGGCGTCGGCGGCATCATGCTGTTCGGCGTCCCCGCCGTCCGGGACGCGCGCGGGACGGCGTCGCTGGACCCCGACGGCGTGCTGAACAAGGCCATCCGGGACGTCCGCGCCGAGGTCGGCGACGACCTCGTGGTCATGAGCGACGTGTGCCTCGACGAATTCACCGACCACGGCCACTGCGGTGTCCTGGACGCCAACGGCTACGTCGATAACGATGCCACCCTGGAAATCTACGGCCAGATGGCGGTTGCCCAGGCCGACGCCGGCGCCCACGTCCTGGGCCCGTCGGGCATGATGGACGGCCAGGTCGCCGTGATCCGGCAGGCCCTGGAGGACGCCGGGCACGCCAACACCGCGATCGTGGCCTACGCCGCGAAATATGCCTCCGCGTTCTACGGCCCGTTCCGCGAGGCCGTCGACTCACAGCTGACCGGAGACCGCCGCACCTACCAGATGGACGCCGCCAACCGCCGGGAGGCCATCCTCGAGGTGGACCTGGACCTGGCCGAAGGCGCCGACATGGTCATGGTGAAGCCTGCCATGAGCTACCTGGACATCCTCGCCGACGTCGCCGCCATGAGCCCGGTCCCCGTGGCCGCCTACCAGATTTCCGGCGAGTACTCGATGATCGAGGCCGCCGCCGCAAACGGCTGGATCGACCGCCGGGCCGCCATCACCGAGTCCGTCCTGGGCATCAAACGCGCCGGCGCCAACATGGTGCTGACCTACTGGGCGGGCGAGCTCGCCGGCTGGCTCAAGGAAACCCGATGAACACGGCCCCCGAATCCGCGGACGCCCCGCTCAATTCCACGCCCACCGCGCCGGTGGGGCCCAACCGCATCCTCCTGGGCCTGAACACCTTCGGCGACGTCGGGGTCTTCCCGGACGGCCATCCCGTCCCGCACGCCCAGGTGCTGCGCCAGCTCCTGGAACAGGCCGAACTCGCGGACCAGGTCGGCCTGCACGCCTTCGCGGTGGGGGAGCACCACCGCCGCGACTTCGCTGTCTCCGCCCCGGAGGTATTCCTGGCCGCGGCGGCTGCCCGGACCAAGAACATCCGGCTCGGCTCGGCCGTGACAGTGCTCAGCTCCGATGACCCGATACGGGTGTTCCAGCGCTTCGCCACCGTGGACGCCATCTCCGGCGGCCGGGCAGAGGTCATGCTGGGCCGCGGGTCCTTCATCGAGTCTTTCCCGCTGTTCGGCCTGGACCTGGCGGACTACGAGGTCCTCTTCGAGGAAAAGCTCGAGCTCTTCGACAAGGTCCGGGCGCAGAAACCGGTCCACTGGGAGGGACGCACCCGGCCGGCCATCAGCGGCCTGAGCGTCTATCCGCCGCTGGAACACCACCTTCTGCCGACGTGGATCGGCGTGGGCGGCACCCCCGAGTCGGTGCTGCGCTGTGCCGAGTACGGCTACCCGATCATCTTCGCGATCATCGGCGGCCAGCCGCGGTCGTTCGCGCCCCTCGCCAACCTCTACCGTGAGGCCATGGCCAAGTACGGGCACCCGATGCAGCAGATGGCCACGCATTCGCCCGGCCACGTTGCCGCCACGGATGAGGACGCCCGCGAGGAGTTCTTCCCGCACTGGCTACAGCAGCGGAACCGGATCGGGGCCGAACGCGGCTGGGGCCCCGCCAGCCGGGGCGAGTTCGACGCGATGTGTACGCCCGAGGGAGCCCTCTATGTCGGGTCGCCGGAAACCGTGGCCGCGAAGATTGCCCTGCTCAAAAAGAACCTGGGCGTGGACCGCTTTGACCTCAAGTACAGCAACGGCACCCTGCCGCACACGGCCATGATGCGCTCCATTGAGCTGTTCGGCACCGAAGTGGCGCCCCGCGTGGCCGCGTTGCTTAGCGCCAACTGAACTGGCCGCGAACAGACCTCGCCGCGAACTGAAAGAATAGAAACCATGACTTCCAGCATGCCTCGCAACGAGGAACTCTTTGACCGTGCCCGCCAGCTGATGCCGGGCGGCGTGAACTCGCCCGTGCGCGCCTTCGGCTCCGTGGGCGGGACGCCGCGGTTCATGGTGTCCGCCAAGGGCGCCTACCTGACCGACGCCGACGGTGCCGACTACGTCGACCTCGTCTGCTCCTGGGGCCCGGCGCTGCTGGGGCACGCCCACCCGGAGGTCCTGGCGGCCGTGCACGCCGCCGTCGACCGCGGTCTCTCCTTCGGCGCCTCCACGCCGGACGAGGCCAACCTTGCCGCAATCGTCAAGGAGCGCGTCCCGGCCGCCGAGCGCGTCCGGATGGTCTCCACTGGCACCGAGGCGACCATGACGGCCGTCCGGCTCGCCCGCGGCTTCACCGGCCGCAACCTGATCATCAAGTTCGCCGGCTGCTACCACGGCCACCTCGACGGCCTCCTCGCCGCCGCAGGCTCCGGCCTGGCGACCCTCGCGCTGCCCGGCTCAGCCGGGGTCACTGCCGCGACCGCCGCCGAGACGCTCGTGCTGCCCTACAACGACCTCGGCGCCGTCGAAGCCGCCTTCGCCAAGCACGGTGACAGCATTGCCGCCGTCATCACCGAAGCCGCACCCGCCAACATGGGCGTCGTCACCCCCGGCGACGGCTTCAACGCCGGCCTCTCCCGGATTACCCGCGAACACGGCGCCCTGCTGATCCTCGACGAGGTCCTGACCGGATTCCGCACCGGCTACTCCGGCTACTGGGGCCTCACCGGAGGCGCCGCCGGTGCCGCCGAGCCGTGGACCCCGGACCTGCTGACATTTGGGAAGGTGATTGGCGGCGGCATGCCGACGGCGGCTCTCGCCGGACGCGCGGAGGTCATGGACTACCTGGCGCCGCTGGGCCCCGTCTACCAGGCCGGGACTCTGAGCGGTAACCCGGTGGCCATGGCCGCCGGGGTCGCGACCCTCACGCACGCCACCCCCGAGGTCTATTCGTTCGTGGATGCCCGCTCGCTGGAACTCTCCGCGGCGCTGTCCTCCGCACTCGATGCGGCCGGCGTGGACCACTCCATCCAGCGCGCAGGCAACCTGTTCTCCGTGGCCTTCGGCACGGGCGCCCGGGGTGTCCACAACTACGAGGACGCCCAGGGCCAGGAAGTGTACCGCTACGCCCCGTTCTTCCACTCCATGCTGGACTCCGGCGTCTACCTGCCGCCGTCGGTCTTCGAGGCCTGGTTCCTCTCCGCCGCGCACGACGACACCGCGATGAACCGGATCTTCGACGCCCTGCCGGCAGCGGCTAAGGCGGCGGCCGGCGCCAAGCCATAGCCTCAGCCCTTAAATGACTGATGGCACCCGCCGCTGCGGGTGCCATCAGTCATTTAAGCTGCCGTGACGCTGGAGCGAACTACAGAACGTCCGCGAGGAACCCCTGCAGCCGCTCGGTCCGCGGGCTGGTAAAGATCTGTTCCGGGGGACCGGACTCGACGACGACGCCGGCGTCCATGAACGTCACGGTGTCCGAGACATTGCGGGAGAAGCCCATCTCGTGGGTCACCACCACCATGGTCATGCCGCCCTTGGCGAGGTCGGCCATCAGCGCCAGCACACCCTTGACGAGCTCGGGGTCGAGGGCGGAGGTGGCCTCATCGAAGAACATCACCTCCGGCTTCATGGCCAGGGCGCGGGCAATGGCGACACGCTGCTGCTGGCCGCCGGAGAGATTGGCAGGACGCGCGTCGGCCTTGTGTTTGAGCCCCACCAGGTCGAGCTGCTCGAGTGCCTCGGCCCGGGCCTGCTCCGCCGGCAGCTTGCGCAGCTTCCGCAGCGCCAGCGAGACGTTGTCCACCACGGTCTTGTGCGGGAACAGGTTGAACTGCTGGAACACCATGCCGATCCGCTGGCGCAGCTCGTCCGGGTTGTCCTTCAGGACCGAGCGGCCATCGAGCAGGATGTCGCCCTGGTCCGGTTCGATCAGACGGTTCATGACACGCAGCAGCGTGGATTTTCCTGAGCCGGAGGGGCCAATCACCGAGGCAGTGGTGCCCTTCTCGACATGAAGGTCGATGCCGCGGAGGACATGGTTCGTGCCGAAGGACAAGTGCAGGTTCTTGCCGGTCAGCGAGCCGGAGGCGAATTCGCTCATGGCTGTGCTCCCTTCCCGATCAAGGCCGCGGCGTCGTCAGGCTGACGCTTCTCCGGACGGCCGGTGCGCAGACGCTTGTCGATGTAGTTGACCAAGTGGGTGAGCGGAACGGTCAGGATGAGATACATGAACGCGGCGGCAACCAGTGGCGAGAGGTTTCCCGTATTGGCGGCGGCGTCGTTACCGATCCGGAAGATCTCGCGCTGGCTGGCGATCAGGCCCAGCAGATAGATCAGGGACGAGTCCTTGATCAGCGCGATGAACTGGTTGACCAGGGCCGGGAGCACGCGCCGGACGCCCTGTGGAATCACCACGAGGCGCATAGACGAGCCATAGCTGAAGCCCAGGGCCCGGGACGCCTCCAGCTGGCCCTTTTCCACGCTCTGGATGCCCGAGCGGAAGATCTCGCCGATGTAGGCCGCAGCCATGAGCGTCAGGGCGAAGATGGCCAGCGGGAACGGGTTCGTGGATCCGGTCGCTACCCGGACTATGGGTCCGAGCCCGAGGCCGATGAGGAGGATGATGACAATAGCCGGAACGCCGCGGAAGATGTCCGTGTAGATCCGGGAGAGCCACCGCAGCGGCGTCAGGCGGGACGTGCCCATGACGGCCAGGACCATGCCCAGGATGCACCCGAGCACGCCCGAGGAAACCGCCAGGATCAGGGTGTTGGGCAGGCCGAACATAATCATGTTCGGCAGGACGGCTGCCATCGCCTCCCAGTCAAAGAAGGTCTTTACGAGTTGATCGAGTGCATCCATGGACTAGGACTTCGGAACGGTGACAGCCTTGGAGCCCGGGGACCACGTGGCCGGGGTCTCGCGGTCCGGGTACCATTCCTTGGTCAGCTTGGACCAGGTGCCGTCGGCAATCACGGCGTCGAGGCCGGAGTTCAGCGCGTCGATGAGCGGCTGGTTTTCCTTGTTCACGGCGTACGCGGTGAAGTTCTGGGTGTTTACAACCGACTCGGCGATGACCGTGCCGTCGCCTTCCTTGACCTGGCCGGTAGCCTGCTGGGACGGAGCGACCCAGGCGTCGACCTGGCCGTTCTTCAAGTTGGCATACGCGGTGTTGTAGTCCTCGAAGCGGACGGGCTCGATCTGGAGGGTGTTGGTGACGTAGTCATCCTGCACCGTGCCCTGGACCACGGCGATGCGGGTGTCCTTGGTCAGGTCCTTGAACCCCTTGATGTTGGAGTCCTTCTTGGCGACCACGGCCATGTAGCCGAAGTCGTAACCGTTGGTGAAACCCACGGTCTTGCGGCGCGCGTCAGTGGTGGAGATCGAGGAGGACCCGAGGTCGAACTGCTTGTTCTGAACCTGGGCGAGCAGCGAGGCGAAGCCGGTCGCCTTGAACTCCACCTTGAGGCCCAGCTTGTCCGCAATGGCGCGCAGGAGCTCGTTGTCGTAGCCGGTGAACTTGCCCGACTTGTCGATGTAGATGTTCGGCGGGGCGTCCGAAAGGGTGCCCACAGTCAGGGTTCCGTCGCTGATCAGGCCGAGCTTGGACTTGTCAATCTGGTCCAGGGGAGTGACGTCCTTGGTCGTGTATTTGTCCAGGGACTTCTGGTCGCTGCCCTGGAGGGCATCCGTCGGTGACGCCGTTGACTGGGCCGAACCGCCGCCGCAGGCTGCAAGGGAAACCGCCACGGCGATGGCCACGGGAACGGTGGTCAGCCACTTCAAGGCTTTGCTTTTCATCACGCAATCACTTTCGTCTGAAATTCAGTGGGTCGCGGGAGGCTCATCGGGCCCCCGGCCGCTGGCTTGGGCGCCGGGTGGAGCAGACACGCCGCGAAAGATAATTGTGTCATCCGACGTGGGCGCCCATTCAATCCGAACAAATCAGAGATGATGTGTGCGTTCTGCGAACTATCTTCAGGATCGCGTGTGATCGGCGCTGATCCTGATAGTGCTGGCGGGGTGGCGCGGAATCATCGGCGCCGGAGCGGGCGGCAAGTGGAAGCCCCGGGCCGTGTGACCTCCGTCGCAATCACTGGATTTGCGCGCAGCGGGGGACTAGTTAAGCCGTTCCGCCGGCGAACGTTTCGTTTTAAGAAGTGCTCCCGCGCCGGGGCCCAGCGTCCGGAATCCCAGCGTCCGGAAATCCTAGAAGTCGCCCCGGCTGGCGTCCTCGGGAGGCAGGACGGGCCAGTCGCCTTCGATCACGGCGGCCGGCTTCGTCTTGCGCAGGTAGCTTTGGAAGTCCGCGGCCTGGGCAGAGGCCCATTCGACCTGGAGCTGGTGCAGGTTGCCCGCCGGCATCCTGAGCTTGGGGAATTTTCCGGCCATGGCATCGAGCATCCGAAGGGTTGCCAGGGCATCGGCCGCGGAGGTATGCGCGTTGTCCAGATTGACGCCGTACTCCTCGCACAAGGCGGTGAGCGTGCGCTTGCCCTTGCGGTAGCGGTCCACCTGTTTGTTCATGACGTACGGATCCAGCACGGGGAAGCGGCTCAACTGAGGGACGCCGTAGCGGGCAGACTCGGCGGCGAGCACCGTGAAGTCGTAGCTGGCGTTGAAGGCGATGACCGGCACACCCGTGTCGAAGAGCTCCTGGAGCACGGCGGCGACCTCCCGCGTCACTTCCGCGGCGGGGCGGCCTTCGCTGCGGGCCTTCTCGGTGGTGACGCCGTGGATGTCGCTGGCCTCGGTGGGAATCTCAACCCCGGGGTCCGCGAGCCACTCGTGTTCCTGGACAATCCCGCCGTCGGAGTCCACCACGGTGATGGATGCTGTGACAATCCGCGCCGCGCGGGAGTTCCGCCCGGTGGTTTCGAGGTCGAAGGCTGCGCGGGGGAGGGTGTTCCAAGTGCTCATGCTTCAACGCTACCTGCTGCCACTGACAGTTCCTGACCGGGGTGGCGGCGTGCCGTCTCCGCCTGCCGTCCCGGCGCTGTTCCGGAGTCCGGAACGGCTAGGCTGGACCGATGCGGACGGAGTATGTGGAGGCGGTGCTGGAGCTCGTGGCGTTGATCCCGGCCGGAACGGCGGTGGCCTACGGCGACGTTGCGGAACTCCTCGGCGCCGGCGGCCCGCGTCAGGTCGGATCGGTCATGAGCCACTATGGCAGCAGCGTGCCCTGGTGGCGCGTCCTGAAATCCAGCGGAGACGCCCCGCCCGGCCTGGAGCACGAGGCGTTGGGCCTTTATCTGCAGGAGGGGACGCCGCTGCTGGGCCGTTACGAGGACTTCCGCCGGACCGGCGAGGGGCGCTGGCGTGTTGACCTGGCCTCCGGCCGGTGGGCGCCCACCGACGCCGATTTCGACCGGATCGATGCCATCGCGGAGCGGCTCGAGCGGGAGTCGCATAAATTGTCGGTACCCGATGATGAAATGACTGTGTGAGTACCCCCAGCCACCTTGAACCAAGCCTGCAGCGGTCCGGGTCCCGTCCCCTTCCCGGGGCGGGGCGCGCAACGGGAGCGGGGCTGCGCCTGTTGCCGCCCCGGACCCAGCACAGCGCGGTGCCGGTGCTGTCACCGGACCAGCTCGCCGCCGTCGAGGTCCCGCCCGGCTCCGGCCCCGTCCTGGTGCCCGGCGCGCCCGGCACCGGCAAGTCGACGGTCCTTGTCGAGGCTGCCGTCCGCCGCACCCTGCGCGATGGCCTGGATCCGGAGCGGATGCTCATCCTGGCTCCCGGGCGGCTCGCCGCGGATACGCTCCGCGACCGGTTCACGGCCCGCCTGGACCGGAGCCTGAGCACGACGCCGGCACGGACCTGGGCGTCATATGCCTTCGATCTGATCCGCCGTGCCAAGGCCGAAGGCCTCCTGCCGCTTCCGCGCCAGCCGAAGCTGCTCTCCGGCCCGGAACAGGACCTGATCATCAAGGAACTGCTGGAGGGCCATGCGCTGCCCGGCCTCGAGCTGCCCTGGCCCGAGGACCTGGGCGCCGCCCTGCAGACCCGCGGTTTCCGGCAGGAAGTGCGCCAGCTCTTTGACCGGATCATCGAATCCGGGCGGACCGCCGAGGACCTTGTAGCCTTGGCCCGGCAGTGCAACCGGCCGGACTGGATTCCGGCGGCCGCCCTGTACTCCGAATACCGCGATGTCCTGGACCTGCGCATGCCCGAGGCCTTCGACCCCGCCGGCATCATCACTGCCGCGCGCCAGATCTTCCAGGACTCACCCGATTTCCTCGCCGCCGAACGCGACCGCCTGCAGCTGATTCTCGTGGATGACATCCAGGAGGCGAACCCGGCGGTCTTCGAATTGCTCGCCGACATCGCCGCCGGCAAGGATGCCATCATCACTGCCTCGCCGGACACCGTGGTTCAGGGCTTCCGCGGGGCACGTCCCGATCTCGTGGCGGAGCTTCCCGGCCTCCTGGCACCTGACGGGACGATCCTGGAACGACCCCTGTGGACGGCGCATCGGCAGGACCCGGCCGTGGCGGAGGCATGGCTGGCAGTGGCCGGGCGCATCTCCCGCAGGTCCGGCGGGCAGTCCGCCCGCCGGCTCGAACAGCCCGGACCAGTGCCGGCGCCGGACGGGCAACCAGTCCCGACACCGGACAGAGCCGCCGGCGCCCGCGCTGGGACGGTCGAGGCCCACCTGCTGCCCTCCCCGGTCCACGAGCTGCGGTATGTGGCCCAGCGGATCCTCGAAGCCCAGCTGAACGACGCCCGGGAACTCGGGGACATCGCCGTGATCGTGCGCAACGGCGGCCAGCTCAGCCAGTTGCAGCGGTACCTGGCCGGCCAGGGGATCCCGGTCCGGATTCCCGTCGCCGAATCCGCCGTCCGGGACGAGGTCGCGGTCCGTCCGCTTCTCGATGCCTATGCGGTGGCCCTGGACCCTGCCGTGCTCACACCCGAGTCAGCGGTGTCCTTGCTGACGTCCCGGATAGGCGGCGCCACCGCGATTGAACTGCGGAGGCTGCGGCAGTCGCTGCGCCGGGAGGAACTCCTGGGCGGCGGCGGGCGCACCAGCGACGCGCTCCTGGTCGAAGCCCTGCTGGAGCCGGGAGCGCTCGCAACGCTGGGCATCGAGGGGCACTCGGCCCGCCGGATTGCCCGGATGATCGCAGCGGGCCGGGACGCCGCCGGTGCCCCCGGAGGCAACGCCGAGACGGTGCTCTGGGCGCTCTGGCATTCCACCGGCCTGGCCTCCCGCTGGACCGACGCCGCCCTCGCCGGAGGCTCAGCCGGTGCCCGGGCCGACCGTGACCTTGATGCCATGATGGCGCTGTTCCATACCGCGGAACGCTTTGTGGACCAGCTGCCGGGTTCGGGCCCGGAGCAGTTCCTTGAATACCTGCTCAGCCAGGAACTTCCCATGGATACCCTGGCCGCCCGGGCGCAGCTGGAAGACGCGGTGGAGCTCATGACCCCTGCCAGCGCGGCCGGCCGCGAATGGCCAGTGGTCATTGTGCCCGGACTTCAGGAAGGCGTGTGGCCCAACACCCGGTTGCGCGGCGAGCTGCTCGGCAGCACGTTGTTCGCCGACGCCGTCGAACACGGCGTGGAGTATGCCCTGCGACTGGATCCGCAGAGCCGGCTGCGCGAAATACGCTATGACGAGCTCCGGAGCTTTTCCACGGCAGTCTCCCGCGCCCGGGAGGTGCTGATCTGCACGGCGGTGTCCTCGGAGGACGAGCAGCCGTCCTCGTTCCTGGACTATGTGGCGCCGTTGCGGCCCGGGCAGGACCGCCGGGGCTTTACCCCGGTCGAGCGTCCGCTGACCCTCCGGGCGCTGGTCGCGGAACTGCGGCAGTACGCCCAGCTCGACCCGAGGGCGGCCGAATCGGCGGAAGCCGCGGCCGTCCTGGGGGGCCTGGCCACGGCCCAGCCGCCGGTTCCGGGCGCGCACCCCGCGAGCTGGTGGGGGCTGGCGGAGTTGTCCTCGGAGGAGGCGGTGGTTCCGCCGGGCGGTACCGTGTTCGTGTCGCCCTCGAAGGTCGAAACCGTGCAGAAATCTCCGCTGGACTGGTTTATCCAAGCCGCAGGCGGTGAAGCCGCCACCGATTTTGCCCGCAGCCTCGGAACGCTGGTCCACGCCATTGCGCAGGACCTCCCGGACGCCTCGGGAAGCGAATATGTCGCCGAACTCGTCCGGCGCTGGCCCACGCTGGGGATGAAGGACAACTGGGAAGGCAAACTGGACTTCCAGCGAGCCGAGTCCATGGTCCGCAAGCTCGCCCAGTATGTCCTCGTGATGCGCAGCGAGGGCCGGAGCCTGATCGGCGTCGAACAGGACTTTGAGGTGAAGCTGCCGGACGTTCCGGCGGAGGCCGCTTCCACACAGGCCGGATCCGATCCGGGCGAGGGCGGAACCACCGGTCCGGCGCGGCCCGCCGTGCTCAGGGGCCAGGTCGACCGGCTGGAGATCGACGCCGAGGGCCGGCTGGTGATCATCGACCTCAAGACCGGCAAACGCCAGCCCGGCAAAGCGGATCTGGACCGGCACCCGCAGCTCGGTGCCTACCAGGCCGCCGTGCTGGCCGGCGGCTTCGCGGGTCCCGACGACGGTCCGCCGCCGCTGCCGGGCGGCGCCGTCCTGGCCCAGCTGGGCACCACCACCAAGAGCCCCGGCATCCAGGCCCAGGCACCGCTGGATCCGCAGGACAACTGGGCACTGGAGATGGTCGGCGACGCCGCCCGCGTGATGTCCGGCAGCGTTTTCCAGGCCCGCCACGATCCGTCCAAGGGAGGCCACGGCGGCCACGGCTGCCGGCTCCCTGAAGTGTGCCCGCTGTGCGTGCGGGGAAAGCAGGTTACTGAATGAGCCCCGAGGCGCCGGCAAGCGGCCCGACCGACCCGCATCCGGCACCGGCTCCCCTCCCCGAGCCCCTTCCTGAGCCGCGGTTCAGCCCGGAAGAGCTGTCGGCACTGCTGGGGGAGGGGAACAGCCCCACGGCCGAACAGTCCCTGATCATTTCCTCGCCCCTCACGCCGCGGCTCGTGATCGCCGGGGCGGGCTCGGGGAAGACCGCCACCATGGCGGACCGGGTCGTGTGGCTCGTCGCCAACGGCTGGGTCCGGCCGGAGGAAGTCCTCGGCGTCACCTTCACCCGCAAGGCCGCCGGTGAACTCGCCTCGCGGATCCGGGCCAAGCTGGCCGCGCTGGCGCGCATCGCGGCGGCCGACACCGGGAACACGCTCTTCCCTGCCGGGCTGCTGAGCGCGGATGCGCTCGAACCCAAGGTCTCCACATACCACTCGTATGCGAGCGGCATTGTGTCCGACTACGGTCTCCGCCTCGGCGTCGAACGCGACGTCGTGCTGCTCGGCGGCGCCCAGTCGTTCCAGCTCGCCAGCGAGGTGGTAGAAGCCTTTGACGGGGACTACGAACACTTCCGGTCCGCCAAATCAACGCTCGTCAGGGCCGTGATCCAGCTGGCGGGAGAGTGCTCCGAGCATTTGCAGGACCCGGCCCAGGTCCGTGGCTGGCTCTTGGAGCGGGTCGCCGCGTTCGAGTCGCTCCCGTATGTCGCAGAAGCCA
Source organism: Arthrobacter sp. 10N44_2 (assembly GCF_056394385.1). Lineage (NCBI taxonomy): Bacteria > Bacillati > Actinomycetota > Actinomycetes > Micrococcales > Micrococcaceae > Arthrobacter > Arthrobacter sp. 10N44_2. Next base: position 26,314 of record NZ_JBFTHT010000003.1, read on the forward strand.
AGAAGAACCCCACCCAGGCTGCGGGCGAGCTCAGCGCGATGCTTCGCACGCGGGCCAGCGTCGCGGACATGGTGGGCCGCTATTCCGAGGCGAAGCGCGCCCGCGGCGCCCTGGACTTCGGTGACCTGGTGGCCCTGGCGGCGCGGGTGGCCAGTGAGATTCCGGTCGCCGCCCAAACAGAGCGCCAGCGTTACAAGGTGGTGCTTCTCGATGAGTTCCAGGACACCTCGCACGCCCAGTTGGTGCTGTTCTCCCGGCTCTTCGGCGACGGCCATGCGGTTACCGCGGTGGGGGACCCGAACCAGTCCATCTACGGATTCCGGGGAGCGTCCGCCGGGCAACTCTTCCATTTCGTCCGCGAATTCCCGATCCTCGTCAGCAGCGAAGGCACCGTCACCGCCAATAGCGGCGAAGGCACCGTCACCGCCAATGGCGGGGAAGGCACCGACACCGCCAATGGCAGCTCGCGGGACCGGGGCAGCGGGCAGGCCCGGCGCTTTGCCGTGGCGCCCACCTCCTACTTGACTACAGCGTGGCGCAACGGACGCAACATCCTGGCCACGGCCAACCTCATTTCGGCGCCCCTGAGCAAAGCGGCGGCGAACCTCGGGGCCGCCGGGGCCCGGGAAAGCGCCGACGCCGTCGAGGTCCCGCCACTGCAGCCCAGCCCGGCCGCGGTGGACGGCAGGGTGGTGATGGGACGGTTCGCCACGGACGAAGCCGAGGCCGCGGCGATCGCAGGCGACGTGCTGAAATTTCGCGTGACGGACTTCGACGCCGCGCACTCCGCCGACCCGGTTCCGCCGGCCATGGCTGTCCTGTGCCGGCGCCGGGCACAGATGGAATGCATTCGCCGCGAGTTCGAAGTCCGGGGCATTCCCTATGAAATCGTTGGGCTCGGCGGGCTGTTGGACACGCCGGAAATCATCGATCTTGTTGCTACGCTCCGGGTCCTGGCCGACCCGGGCCGCTCGGACTCCCTCATGCGCCTGCTGGCCGGCGCGCGGTGGCGGATCGGCCCGGCGGACCTGATGGCCCTGCGGGACTGGTCGAGTTTCCTGGCCCGCCGTCGGGGTCGCCCCGGCGGCCTGGAGGCCGGCGACGCCGGACAGGGTGCCGAGGATGACGGGCGTGCCGCCGAGGACGCGCTGGATGACGCTGTGATCGAAGGCGACATCACGGACGCCGCCAGTCTGGTCGAGGCCCTGGACTGGCTGCCCCGCGACGGCTGGACCTCGGCGCACGGACGCAGACTGAGCCCGGAGGCCCGGGACCGTCTGCAGCGGCTCTCGGACGAGCTCCGGCAGTTGCGCAGCTACATGGGGGACGACCTCACCACTTTGCTCGGGGAGGTCGAACGGGCGATGCTCCTGGACATCGAAGTTGCGGCCCGGCCCGGGATCAGCATCCATCAAGCCCGCCGCAACCTGGACGCCTTCCAGGACGCGGCGGCCGGGTTCCTGCACACCTCCCAGCGGGTAGATGTCCTGGCGTTCCTCGCATGGCTGGAAGCTGCGGCCGCCGAGGAAAACGGTCTGGATGCCGCAGCGCCGGAGGTGAACCACGAAGCCGTCCAGCTGCTGACCGTGCATGCCTCCAAGGGGCTGGAATGGGATGTCGTGTTCGTTCCCGGGCTCAATTCCGGGGCGTTCCCCAGCAGCCGCGACTCGCGGTGGAGCAGCGGCAGTGCGGCACTGCCGTGGCCGTTGCGCGGCGATCGCACCGATTTGCCCCAGTGGGACCTGGACCAGCCGGACCAAAAAGGCTGGCTTGACGCCGAGAAGGAGTTCAAGTCGGCCGTCCAGGCGCACGGCGAGGCCGAGGAACGGCGCCTGGCCTACGTGGCGTACACCCGTGCCAAACACGTGCTCTGGCTATCGAGTGCCGCGTGGGTGGGGTCCCGGGCCGGTTTGGCGGAGATGTCTCCCTTCCTTGCCGGGCTCGAGGGCCTCACCGCCGACGGCGCGGCCGAAATCCATCCGCTGTCCGTCAGCGAGGACGCGCTGCCGGCCGAAAGCCCCCTGACCTCTGAACTCGAAGTCGCCGCCTGGCCCTATGATCCGCTGGAGGGCCCGCATGACCCCCGGACGGGAAAACGGCTACGGCTTGTCCCGGGCCGGCGGGCGGCCATGGAATCCGCAGCGGCCCGTGTCCTGCAGGCAATGGCATCCGGCCCGGATGGCGCGGACGCCGGAAAACGTCCCATCCTGCGCGGTCCCGCCGCCGGGTGGGCGCAGGAGGCGGCCACTTTGCTGGAACGCCGCTCCCGGCGTTCGGTGGTCCAGGATGTGCATCTGCCCGGGCACATCTCGGCGTCGACTCTCGTGGACCTGGAAGATGACCCAGGCTCCGTTGTGGCCCGCCTGCGCAGGCCGATCCCGCGCGAACCGGGGATGTCGGCGCGCAAGGGCACGGCCTTCCACGCCTGGGTGGAGGAATACTTCGGCGCCGCCGGGATGCTGGACCTGGGTGAGGCAGCCGGCGCTGACGACCACATCGACGAGGCCTACGGCCTGGATTCCATGGTGGAGACTTTCCGTCAGTCCGAGTGGGCCCACCGCGCCCCCGCCCACGTCGAGGTCCCGGTCGAGACACGGATCGGCGACGTCGTGGTCCGGGGCAGGATCGACGCCGTGTTCCGCGACGCCGACGGCCGCTGGGATCTTGTGGACTGGAAGACCGGCCGCCGCCCCTCGGCGGCCCAACTGAAGGTCAAGGCAGTCCAGCTCGCCGTCTACCGGCTGGCCTGGGCCCGGCTCAAGGGGGTCCCGTTGGAGGACGTCCGGGCCGCTTTCTATTACGTGGCCGACAACCAGGTGGTCCGCCCCCATGACCTCGGATCAGCGGAAAAGCTTGAGGAAATCGTGTCGGCGGCGCTAGGGAGGACAGCGACGCACAGCGGCGCCTAGCGGATGTCAGCCGGCCGGAGAAAGCCCGCCGAACGATCCGGGCGGGGCAGTACACCTGAACCGGCCGGCAGCCGGCGCTAGCGGGACGCGGAGTCGACCACCGTGATCGCGGCGGTTGACGTGTTGTCACCGGACCCGGGCTGGACGACGGCGATCGATTGCGTCGATGTGTCGGTACCGGCTGGAACCGCGGCCCCGGCGTCGCTGTCACCGGCCTCACTGACCTTCCCGGAGTCCGGGTCGGGGGCCGCCGCCTGCGGGGCGCCGTCCAGCGCGGCATCAGCGCTGGAGGGCTCGGAGGACTTGGCGGCGCCGGGGATTGCGGTGATGTCGGCGGACGCACCTGCGGCCTTACCGGCGCCCGGCTCGGCGCTTGCCTGGTCGCCTGCTTCAGCGGCTGCGGCTGCGGCTGCGGTTGTGTCTGCGATGGGCTGGGGGACAGCCGCCGGTTCGTCAGCCCCCGTTTCGCGGGGGATAGGCGTGACGTGCACAGCGGGCCTGGCACTGATGCCGGCAGTGGCATCATCAGCCGGAGCGCTGCCCGTGACCGGCTCCATAGGCAGCAGCGTGACCTTGCTGACGGCGGGCGCCGTCCCGTTGGCCGCTGGGGCCGGCGCGGCCGGGACCGTCGGCGCATCGACATGAGCACCGGCGTCGGCAATGGCTTGTTCGGTGCCGGGTTCGGGTGCCGCGACCGGCTGCGGCAGCGGTTCCACGCTGATCGGCTGGCCGCCGTGTTCGGCCACGTCCTCGGCCAGTGTGGCGAGCATGGATTCCGCCTCGTCGATCATTTCCTGGTTGCCGGCGGCCATGCCCTTGACCAGATACTGCGCCAGGGCGAATTCGGCGGAGAGCGCGGCCCGCCGCAACAGGTGCACATCGGGCGCGTCGCGCCGGCTGGAGGTGTAGTGATCCAGGACCGCATTCACAAAGTCCTGTTCGTTGGAGGCGACCAGCCAGGCCATGTCGTCCGCCGGGTCACCGATGCGCAGGTCGGTCCAGCCTGTCACTGCGGTCACACGCTCACCCTCGACCAGCAGGTTGTCCTCGTGGAGGTCGCCGTGAACGACGCAGGGATTGAAGCGCCAGAGCGAGACGTCTTCCATGGCGTGTTCCCAGCGCCGCAGCAGCAGCGGCGGGATTTTTCCGGTCGTGGCCGCCTGGTCCAGTTCATTGAGGCGCCGCTGGCGGAATTCGTTGGGCGTGTAGCTGGGCAGATCGGCGTTGCTCACGATTGACCGTGGGAGGTCATGGATCGCGGCCAGGGCCGCCCCGATTTCGCGGGCCAGCGCGGGAGAGCCGTTGCTGAGCTCGTCCAGGGAGCGGGTGGCGCCGGCCAGGTGCGAATAGACAAACGTGCTGAGCTGGCCTTGCCGGACCGTTCCCGCCACTGTGGGCATGAGGAACGGGAGCTCGGCCCGGATGCCGGGAGCGAACGCACGCAGCACCAGGAATTCGGTTTCCAGCCGGGCGCTCGCTTCGGCATGCCGGGGGGAGCGGACGCGCCAACGCTTGCCCTCAGAGTCCAGCAGGAGGGCCGCGTCGAAGTCCGCCGGATCGTCGGGCGCAGAGCTGACGGCGGTCGGGGTCAGGCCGGGTACCGCCGCCGTTGCTACAGCTGCCAGTTCGATTGGTTTCCTTCTCACCCTTCCACGGTAGATTGAGCGGCGCCCAAGTCGGCGATGCACTCCGGCGAGTCTTGAGATCGGGGACAAATCGGAGGGAAATCGGAGGGAAATGGGCGCTGAATCCGGGGCAGGCGGCTTGTCCCGCACATGCTGTGGAGCGCCCGGCGGCATGGTCGGCAAATGTCAATTGTCTGCCCGAGTCAGTACGGTGGGTGTATGAGTCTTGCGGAGTCAGCGGCATCTTCATCGGCATCACAGCAAACACCCTCCGAATCCCCGGCATCCGACGGTGCGGCGCCGCCGCTGCATCTCCTGCCGGCAAACCACCTCATGGAGACGGTCCTTCCCGTGCGCCCGGCCCTGATCGACCGCGGATCCGCCGCGCGGGTGAAACCCGGAATGCTCGCGGAGCTGGTCGGTTCAGGCGCGGCGCAGGCCGTGGTGCTCTCCGGCAGGCAGGCCCTCGTCAGCGGCAACAGCCTCGTGCTCCTCAACGCGGCCGAGCTCTCCGGGCACCTGGCCAACACCCCGTACGCTCCCGAACACGTGATTTACCTCGGTTCCGCCCTGGCCGGTTCGGACCTCGACGCCGGCACCGAGCTTGTCCTCTTTGTCCTCCCGCTTCAGTTCGAAGTCCAGGCCGAGGAATTCGAGGCTCACGTGGCCGGCGTTCCGAGCGATGCGCAGTGGGTGGGTTTCCGCGAAGTCGCGGCACGCCTGAACGCCACGGACACTGCGCTGTTCATCGAAGCCAGCGCCATCGCCAACTGGCATTCCACCCACACTCACTGCCCGCGCTGCGGCACTCCCACGCAGCCGGAAGCCGGTGGCTGGGTCCGGCGCTGCCCGGCCGATAACTCCGAGCACTTCCCCCGGACGGATCCGGCCATCATCGTCACCGTGGTGGGCCCCGACGGGAGACTGCTGTTGGGCGGAGGCGGCCCACTCGACGCCCGGAACTATTCGACCCTCGCCGGCTTCGTCGAACCGGGGGAGTCGCTCGAACAGGCCGTGCAGCGCGAAATCAGCGAGGAAGTCGGGGTCCGCGTCACCGCGTCCCAGTACCTTGGATCGCAGTCCTGGCCGTTTCCCGCCTCCCTGATGCTCGGCTTCACGGCCACCACGCCGGACACCGAAGCCCGCCCCGACGGCGTCGAGGTCACCAGGGCACGGTGGTTCAGCCGGAGCGAACTGCAGGACGCCGTCCTCAGCGGCGAGATCGTCATTTCCAGCAGGCTCTCCATCGCCCGGTCCCTTATTGAACACTGGTACGGCGGCATCATTCAGGACGCCGCGGACAGCGCCTGACACTGCCCCATACAGGCTGACACCGCCTGCCCCTATCCGCAGGACACCGACTACCGACTGAGCAGCAAAAGTGACCACAGAGAAATTGAACTTCAGCACCATCCCCGGCGGGGAACCGTCGGGCGGCACGACGTCGGGCGATGCCCCGCCTGCCGATGCCCCGGAACCTGACGGCCGTTCGCTGGAGGAACGGATCCTCGGCGGCCTCGACGCTGAGCAACGCGAGGTTGCCAGCACCCTCCAGGGGCCCATGTGTGTCCTGGCCGGTGCCGGGACCGGCAAGACCCGCGCCATCACGCACCGGATCGCCTACGGCGTGCACTCAGGGGTGTACAGCCCGCAACGGCTCCTCGCTGTCACCTTCACGGCCCGGGCTGCCGCCGAGATGCGCAGCCGGCTCCGTGACCTCGGCGTCGGCAACGTTCAGGCCCGTACCTTCCACGCCGCGGCGCTGCGCCAGTTGCAGTTCTTCTGGCCGCAGGCTGTCGGCGGCACCCTGCCCAATCTGCTGGACCACAAGGCACAGATGATTGCCGAGGCCGCGCGGCGGCTCCGGCTCAGCACGGACCGCGCCTCCATCCGGGACCTCGCCTCCGAAATCGAGTGGGCCAAGGTATCCATGCTGACCCCGGCGAACTATCTGGAGAACGCCCAGGGCCGGGGCAATCCGGGCGGCTTCGACCTGACGGCCGTGGCACGGGTCTTCCAGTCCTATGAGGACGTCAAGACCGACCGCAACGTCATCGACTTCGAGGACGTGCTGCTGATCACCGTGGGGATCCTGCAGGAGGACCCAAAGGTGGCAGCGACCGTCCGGGAACAGTACCGGCACTTCGTCGTCGACGAGTACCAGGACGTCTCGCCGCTGCAGCAGCGGCTCCTGGAGCTGTGGCTCGGCGGACGCGACGAGCTCTGCGTCGTGGGCGACGCCAGCCAGACCATCTACTCCTTCACCGGCGCCTCCCCGAAGCACCTGCTCGGGTTCAAAGCGATGTATCCCGAGGCCCACGTCGTTAAGCTGATCCGGGACTACCGGTCCACGCCCCAGGTCGTCAGGCTCGCCAACGACCTCCTCGCCGGCCGGCGCAGCGGCGGCCCGGTGGCGGACGCCGCCTGGGCCACGCCTTTGCAGCTCGTGGCGCAGCGGCCGGCGGGCCCGGTGCCGCGGTTCACCGAATGCTCGGATGACGAGGCGGAGGCCGCCACTGTCGCCGCGCGGATCCGTGAACTCCTCGACGCCGGAACACCGGCGAGCCAGGTCGCCGTGCTCTTCCGCACCAACGGGCAGTCCGAAGCCTACGAACAGGCGCTGGCCTCGGCGGGGATCGGCTACCAGCTGCGCGGCGGTGAGCGGTTCTTCGCGCGGAAGGAGGTCCGGGACGCCATCCTGCAGCTCCGGGCCGCGACCCGGGCGGTGGCTGAAACCGCCACGCCCGAGCCGCTCGGGCAGCTGGTCCGGGACATCGTCGCCTCCCTGGGCTACACGGACGCGGCGCCGCACAGCGGCGGCGCTCTCCGGGAGCGCTGGGAATCGCTGGCCGCCCTCGTGGCGCTGGCCGACGAACTCGTGATCAGCAGGGGCCCGCAGTTCTCGCTCCCGGACTTTGTCAACGAGCTCCAGGAACGGTCCCTGGCCCAGCACGCTCCGACTGTGCAGGGCGTTACCCTGGCATCCCTGCACGCCGCCAAGGGCCTGGAATGGGACGCCGTGTTCCTGGTCGGGCTGAGTGAGGGCCTCGTGCCGATCTCGTTCGCGGACACTCCTGAAGCGGTGGACGAGGAACGCCGGCTCCTGTACGTCGGAATCACCCGCGCCCGCGAACACCTGTCCCTGTCCTGGTCCACTGCCCGGACACCCGGCGGACGCGCCAACCGCAAGCCCTCGCGCTTCCTGAACGGCCTGCGCCCCGACTCGGTGGCCAGCTCCCACCTGCGGGGCAAGGGCCCGGCGCCGCGCCGGAAGGCGGCCGTTCCGGCGTCCTGCCGGGTCTGCGGCAGCATGCTCTCCAGCGGCGCGGAGCGCAAGGTGGGCCGCTGCAACCAGTGCCCGCCCAGTTACGAGGAACAGACGTTCGACGCGCTCAGGCAGTGGCGGAAGGACGTGGCCCTGGAGGCGGACGTCCCGGCATTCGTGGTGTTCACCGATGCCACCCTGACCGCCATCGCCGAGGCGCGCCCCGAGTCGTTGGAGCAGTTGGCCAAACTCGCCGGCGTGGGTCCATCCAAACTGGAGAAGTACGGCGAGGCCGTTCTGACAGTCCTGGCCGAAAGCACGGTTCAGTGATGCCCAGTTCAGTGATGTCCGGTTCAGTTCCGGCGGCCACACCGCTGACCACCGCCGACGGCGCCCCGGTAGTGGTCCGCCGCTCTGCGCGCCGACGCCGCACGGTCGCCGCGTTCTGGGAGGATGGCACCGCCGTCGTCGCCATCCCCGCGTCCTTCAGCAGGGCGCAGGAACGGGAGTGGGTCCATCGCATGCTGGAGAAACTCCGGCGCCAGGGGGACCGGGCGGCGCGGGGTTCCGGCCGGCGCCGCCCCCGCAGCGATGCCGACCTTGCCGCCCACGCCGCGGATCTGTCGGCGAAGTACCTGGGCGGCAGGGCGGTGCCCTCCTCGGTCCGCTGGGTCACCAACCAGAATTCGCGCTGGGGTTCCGCGACGCCGTCCGAAGGGACCATCCGGCTCTCGGCGAAGCTGCAGCCCATGCCGCAGTGGGTGATCGACTACGTGCTGCTTCACGAACTGGCCCACCTCCTGGTGGCCGGCCACGATGCCGCCTTCTGGCGGTTGCTGACGGCGTACCCGGAGACTGAGCGTGCCAAGGCCTTCCTGGAAGGGGTCTCGTTCGCGACCTCACGCGGCCTGGCGCCCGACGGCGGATACGACGAAGCCCCGGACGGAACCGAAATCCCGGCCGGGGCCTACTAGCGTTCGGCTAGGCCTTGGGCGTGCCGCCGTCGTCCGGTCCGCCGTCCTGACGGTCGTCGTCCTTGGCCGCCGGTTCGTCCGTGCCCTCTGAATCCGCCGTGCCTTCTGAATCCGCGGTGCCCTCGGTGTCCGTGGTGCCCTCTGAATCCGGAGTGCCCTCTGAATCCGCCGTGCCCTCGGTGTCCGTGGCGTCGGCGCCGGCCTGCTCGTCGAACCCTCCGCTAAGCAGTTTCTGCAGGGCGTCATCCACTTCGCTGTCGCTGGCTTCGGCGAGTTTGCGGCGTTCGCTGAAGCCTTGCGGATCTTCCAGGTCCTCTGCCGTGGGAAGCAGGTCGGGATGCTGCCAAACGGCGTCGCGGCCGTCGACCCCACGCTCTTCCTTGAGCAAGGCCCACAGCGTGGCGGCCTCGCGGAGCCGGCGCGGCCGCAGTTCGAGTCCCACGAGGGAGGAGAACGCGTGTTCCGCGGGGCCCCCGGTGGCCCGGCGCCGCCGGACGGTTTCGCGCAACGCGGCCGCGGACGGCAACATCTTCTCGGTTGCACCCCAGGTGAGTTCGTCCACCCAGCCTTCCACCAGGGCAAGCGCGGTCTCCAGCTTTTCGAGGGCCTGCTCCTGGGCGGGAGTGCGCTGCGGCATGAAGACTCCCTGCGAGAGCGCCTCCTGGATGCCCTCGGGGTTGCTGGGATCGATCTCGCGTGCCAGTTCTTCGATCTTGGACGTGTCGATGTGGATGCCGCGGGCGTAGGCCTCGATCGCGCCGAGCAGGTGCCCGCGCAGCCAGGGGACCTGGACGAAGAGACGGGCGTGTGCCGCCTCGCGCACGGCCAGGAACAGGCGGATGTCGTTCTCCGGCAGGCTGAGGCCCTCACCGAATTTCGCCACGTTGGCCGGCAGGAGCGCCATTTCGAGGTCTGCGAGGGGCACGCCAATGTCCGTCGAGCTGACCACTTCGGCCGAGAGCGCGCCGATAGCCTGGCCGAGCTGCATGCCGAAGATCGCCCCGCCCATGTTCTGGATCATCGAGGAGGCGCCGCCCATCATGGACTTCATTTCCTCGGGCATCTGCTCGGTCATGGCGGCCGAGAGCGCATTGGCAATGCTGTTGGCCACGGGCTCGGTCAGCCGCTTCCACGTCCCAAGGGTTTCCTCGACCCATTCGGCGCGGGACCACGCCCGGCCGATCAGTCCTGTGGCCGGAAGCCCGGTGACCTGGTCGAGCCACAGTTCGGCCAGCCGAAGGGCCTCATCGACCTCCCGCGACTGATGCGCCGTGACCGAGGGGTCGGTTCCGCTGGCGGCGACGCGCCGGGCGTTGTCATGTGCCAGCTGCCAATTGACGGGCCCCTCCGAGGGGGCGCTCATCATCGCCTGCACCTGGGTGAACATCTGGGCCAGGAGGTTTGGATCGTCCGGGAGGCCTGCTGCCTTGGCGAGCTCGGCGGGGTCGATATTGCCCATGCCCTGCCCGCCCATCAGGTTTTTGAGCATTTCGGCCAAGGGATCCTTGGGTTCCTCGTCGCCATTGGACGGATTGAGTGGGTTGGAGGTCATGATCCCGCCGATCGTCGGTGTGGCTGCTTCTCAACTTCACGGTACCCCTGTGCAAGAGTGGCTGTCTGCCGAAACCGCGCCACGTTCGCTGTAGGCAAAGAGCGGTCCGGGGTCTCAAGCGCGTAGGCTTGGAAGTTGGAATATTTGCACGCGGCAGCCTCGGGTTAGGCTGCGGCCCTGGTGCGTGGTCGCGGTGTCCTCTCGGGCTTGTCCTGGCAGGGCCGCAGCCCCTCGTGCCGGCACGGAGAGGTCGTTCAATGACAATCACCCACGGTGAGCAGCCCGCCAGCGACCCAGCGGCCGGCCCTGCCCGGGGCAGGTGGGCGCGACTGGCTGGCGCCGGCGTGCGGCGCCCGCGCAACAACCGGTCTTCAGCCATGCTTGTCTCGGGGCTGCTTGCCGCCGCACTGGGCATCACCGCGGTGAGCCTGCCCGTGCCCTACGTGATCGAGTCTCCCGGCCCCACCTTCAACACCATCGGCCAGGACAACGGCAAACCGGTGATCAGCGTCAGCGGCCATGAGTCGTTTCCCGCCAAGGGCAGCCTGGACCTGACCACTGTCTATGTCGACGGCGGTCCCAACGGTCCGGTCAGCGTCTTCGAGGCGTTCTCGGCATGGCTGAACGGGACCAAGGCCGTCTACCCCCAGGAACTGCTCTTCCCCACCGGCGTCACCAAGGAACAGTCCCAGCAGGAGAGCGCCACCGCGATGACCACCTCCCAGGAGAACGCCATCGCCTCGGCACTGAAGGAACTGAAGATTCCGTTCGGGCAGAAAATGCAGGTGGCCGGGCTCCCGGACGACTCCGCCTCGAAAGGACTGTTGCAGGCAGGGGACGAACTTGTCTCCATCAATGACAAGCCCATAACTGCGCTCGGCGTGGTCCAGGCGGAACTGGCCGCCGGCAACGGCAAGCCCGCCAAGGTTATTGTCGAACGCGCCGGCGCCCGGGTGCCAGTCACCATTACGCCGGCCAAAAACAGTGCGGGCCGCTACATCCTGGGCGTCTTGCTGCAGTACAAGTTCACCTTCCCGTTTGATGTCACCATCTCGCTCGACAAGGTCGGTGGCCCCAGTGCGGGCATGATGTTCGCGCTTGGCATCATTGACACCGTCACTCCCGGGGACCTGACCGGCGGCAAGCACATCGCCGGAACCGGAACCATCACCCCGGACGGTGCCGTAGGACCCATCGGCGGGATCGCCCAGAAGATGCAGGGGGCGCGGTCCGGCGGGGCCACGCTGTTCCTGGCCCCGGCGGCCAACTGCGAAGACGTCCTGGGCCACATCCCCGACGGCCTGCAGGTGGTCCGGGTCGAGAACCTCACCGAGGCCCGCAAGGCAGTTGAACTGGCCGCGTCAGGCGGCGACACATCGGGCCTGCCCGTCTGCACCAACAACTAGACTGGCCGCGGAACTAAGCGCCGTCCCCACTCGTGGCACTAATTGACGGCCGCGCCGTCCCGCCGGGACCCTGCTGCAGGGCCCTGACGGAACGGCGGTGACGGCCGTTAGAATGCATCAACCTGCAACACCGGCACTTGGTCGCCAGACTGAGCCACAGCAGCGACTGATAACTAAAAACCAGCAGTAGACGACCAGCTATGAGGTACCGAGTTTGTCCCGTCCCGCCAGCACTGTCCCGCCCGGAAGACCCCAGACACGACGCGGCGCCCTGACGCCGACGCTGATCATCGTGGCCCTGATCGTGGTCGGATTCATCTTCTTCGCCAATGTCTGGACGGATGTCCTCTGGTACCAGCAGCTCGGCTACTTCGAAGTGTTCCTGACCGAGAACCTGGCCAGGATCGTGATCTTCCTGACAGGTTTCGCTGTCATGTTCCTGGCCGTCTTCTTCGCCATCAGGATTGCCTACCATGCGCGGCCGGTATACGCCCCCGATTCGGAAATCCGGGACAACCTCAACCGCTACCAGGCGCAGCTCGAACCGATCCGCCGCGTCGTGATGGTGGGGCTTCCCATCCTCTTTGGCCTGTTCGCCGGCAGCGCCGCGGCCAGCCAGTGGCAGAAAGTCCTCCTGTTCCTGAACCAGGAGGCATTCGGCCAGAACGATCCGCAGTTCGGGCTCGACATCAGCTTCTACCTCATGACTCTTCCCTTCCTCGGCTTCGTCACCGGGTTCCTCATCAGCGTCACGGTGATCGCTGGCCTTGCCGGCATCCTCACCCACTACCTCTACGGCAGCATCCGGATCATGGAACGCGGGATCTTCACCAGCCGCGCCGCACAGATCCACCTGGCTGTCACGGGCGCCGCCTTCCTGGTGCTGATGGGCCTCAACTTCTGGCTGGACCGCTACTCCACGGTGCAGAATAACGGCGGGCGCTGGGCCGGTGCGCTGTACACGGACGTGAACGCCGTCATTCCGACCAAGGCCATCCTGGCCGTGGCCGCGGCCATCGTCGCCGTGCTGTTCATCGTCGCCGCGGTCATCGGCAAGTGGCGGCTGCCGGTGATCGGCACCGCCATGCTCATCATCACGGCCATCCTGGCCGGCGGCGTCTACCCGTGGGTCATCCAACAGTTCCAGGTCCGGCCCTCGGAGCAGACGCTGGAGAACGAATACATCAAGCGGAACATCGCGATGACCCGTGCCGCCTACGGCCTGGATAAGGTCCAGGAAAAGCGGTACAACGCTACCACCAACGCCACCACCGGCGCGCTGGCCCCCGATGCGCAGACCACCGCCAACATCCGGCTGCTGGATCCGAACCTGATCTCGGATGCGTTCTCGCAGCTCGAACAGTACCGGCCCTACTACCAGTTCCCCAGCGCCCTGAACGTGGACCGCTACGAGATCGACGGCAAGATCCAGGACACGGTCATCGCCGTCCGCGAACTCAACCCGGACGGGCTCGCCACGAACCAGCAGTCCTGGCTGAACCGGCACGTTGTCTACACCCACGGCTACGGCGTCGTCGCCGCCAAGGGCAACAAGTTCACCGTGGACGGCAAGCCGGACTTCCTGCAGGCGGGCATTCCGTCCACCGGCGCGCTCGGCAACGATTCGACCTACCAGCCCCGCGTTTACTTCGGCCAGGACTCGCCCGACTACTCGATCGTGGGCGCCCCGGACGGTGCACCGCACCGTGAGCAGGACCGGCCCGCGGCCAAGGAAGGCGACGGCGAGACGCAGTACACCTTCACGGGCAACGGCGGCCCGAACGTGGGCAGCTTCTTCAACAAGATCCTTTACGCGATCAAGTTCCAGTCCTCGGACCTGCTGCTTTCGGACGGCGTGAACGCCGAGTCCCAGATCCTCTACGACCGCAACCCGCGGGACCGCGTCGAAAAGGTGGCGCCCTACCTGACTGTTGACGGCAATCCGTACCCCGCCGTCGTCGACGGCAGGGTGAAGTGGATCGTGGACGGGTACACCACCAGCCCGTACTTCCCGTACTCCCAGCAGGAGCAGCTCTCGGCCGCCACGGCCGACTCACAGACCGCCGCGAACCGGACAGTAGCCCTGCCGAACAGCTCCGTGAACTACATCCGCAACTCGGTCAAGGCCACCGTGGACGCCTATGACGGTTCTGTGACGCTGTACGCCTGGGACGACCAGGATCCGGTCCTGAAAGCCTGGCAGAAGATCTTCCCGACGTCGGTGAAGCCGTATTCGGAGATGTCCGGTGCGCTCATGAGCCACGTGCGCTACCCGGAGGACCTGTTCAAGGTCCAGCGCGAGCTTCTGGGCCGCTACCACGTGACCAACCCGGACAGCTTCTACACCAACATTGACGCCTGGTCCGTTCCCAACGACCCCACCGTCAAGGACGAAGTCAAACAGCCGCCGTACTACATGTCGCTGAAGATGCCCGACCAGGACAAGCCGGCGTTCCAGCTGACCTCGTCGTTCATCCCGCAGGTGGTCAACGGCAACGCCCGCAACGTGCTCTACGGCTTCCTGGCCGCGGACTCCGACGCCGGCAACCAGAAGGGCGTCAAAGCGGACAGCTACGGCCAGCTGAGGCTCTTGCAGATCCCGCCGGAGACCCAGGTCCCCGGACCGGGCCAGGCGCAGAACAAGTTCAACTCCGACCCCACCGTTTCGCAGGCCCTTAACCTGTTGCGCCAGGGTGCGTCGGCGGTGCTCAACGGCAACCTCCTGACCCTGCCGGTCGGTGGCGGCATGGCGTACGTCCAGCCCGTCTATCTTCGCTCCACGGGGGAGACCTCCTACCCGACCCTGCAGCGGGTCCTGGTGGCGTTCGGCGACAAGATCGGGTTCGCGCCCACACTGGACGAGGCCCTGAACCAGCTCTTCGGCGGAAATTCGGGTGCCGCAGCAGGTGACTCGGCCAACAAGGGACAAACACCGGCCACGCCCACCACGCCAGGTGGTGCAACTCCGCCGCCCGGCACTACCGACGCGAAGGCAGACCTGAAGGCTGCACTGGACGAGGCCAATGCGGCGATCAAGGCCGGCCAGGACGCCCTCGCGAAGGGCGACTTCGCGACCTACGGTGAGCAGCAAAAGAAGCTGAACGCTGCCTTGCAAAAGGCACTCGAGGCCGAAGCAAAGCTGGAAACCCCGGCCGCGCCGGCGGGCGCCGCCACACCGTCGCCCACACCGTCGGCGACGGCGGGCGGCTAACGCTGCGCAGCTGACCCTGGCAGGTCCTTACGCGCTGCGCGAGGGCCGGGCGCAGGCTGTGAACGGTGCGACAGGCCGGGTTTGCCCCTACGGAGGGGCAAACCCGGCCTGTGGCGTAGCCGGACCGGATTCGATCCCTGTGCGGCCCTGGCCGGCCCGGGAGGCCGAGGCGACCAGGGCGGACGCTCCGGTCGGCGGCGAGATGCACATCACGTCGCCTCGATTTGGCCTCAAGTTCACCGGCAGGTAGAGTTGATCTTGCGACGCGGGGTGGAGCAGTTCGGTAGCTCGCTGGGCTCATAACCCAGAGGTCACAGGTTCAAATCCTGTCCCCGCAACTGGAGAAAAGGTCCGGAACGCTGGAAACAGTGTTCCGGACCTTTTGCTTTAAGCCGCTGGGGGACGGCCCGGAAACCGGGAACCGGGAAACCGGTCATAGGACAAAAGGGCGACCGCTCGAGCGGCTCGCCCCGCAGTCCATCGCCTCGCAGTCCATGGATCTGGATGTGCCGGACTGGACGGCGGCTGGGCACGTGGTCAGGGCGGTCCGGAAACTAGGGTAGAGTTGATCAAGCGACGCGGGGTGGAGCAGTTCGGTAGCTCGCTGGGCTCATAACCCAGAGGTCACAGGTTCAAATCCTGTCCCCGCAACTGGAGAAAAGGTCCGGAACACTGGAAACAGTGTTCCGGACCTTTCGTTTTAAGTCCGCGGTGGCGGGCAACGCCGGCGGCGCCCCCGTGCCGGCTCTCAGCCGTCCTTGAGCCGCTGATAGGTTGCCAGCGCCCGCGCCCGGGACTCGGCAAGGTCCACGATCGGTGCGGGGTAGCCGGGGGCGGCGCTGTCGGCCTTCCAGGGCTCGTGGACGGTTTTGTCATCCAGCGCGGCGAGCTCGGGAATGTACCCGCGCAGGTAACGACCGGCGGCGTCGAACTTCTTGCTCTGCGTGACCGGGTTGAAGATCCGGAAGTACGGCGACGCGTCGGCACCCGAGCCCGCCACCCACTGCCAGTTGGCCGGATTGCTCGCGGCATCGGCGTCCACCAGCGTGTCCCAGAACCAGGCCTCGCCCAGCCGCCAGTCGGCCAGCAGGTTCTTCACCAGGAAGGACGCGGCCGCCATCCGCACGCGGTTGTGCATCCAGCCCGTCTGCCAGAGCTGGCGCATGCCCGCGTCCACCATCGGGTAGCCCGTACGGCCCTGCTGCCAGGCCTGGAGCTCGTCGCCCGACGCCGGCTGCCATTCGAAGCGGTCGAACTCCGGCCGGTAGTTCTGTGTCGCCAGATCCGGATTCTCGTACAGCAGTTGCCAGCAGAATTCCCGCCAGCCAAGTTCGGAACGGAAGATCCCGACGTCGGCCGGCGCCCCCGCCGCAAAGCTGTGGCGCAGCGTGTGCCAGATCCGGAAGGGGCTGATTTCGCCAAAGCGCAGATGCGGGGAGAGCCGGCTGGTGCCCTCGACGCCCGGGACGTCGCGGCCGGTGCCGTATTCTGCGGCCGGGCCGTCCACGAAGTCCTCGAGGCGGCTGAGGGCGCCGGCTTCTCCCGGCGTCCAGGTGTCGGCCAGCCCCGGGCTCCAGTCCGGGCTCCGGGGGAGCAGGCCCCAGCTTTCGAGCGGTTCGCTCGCCGGCAGGCCGCCGCTCTGGGTGCGTGCAGGGCCCGGCAGCTGGTCCGGAGCAGCCAGCGGCTGCCGGGGCTCGGCACCGGCCAGGCAGGCCTTCCAGAACGGCGTGAAGACCTTGTAGGGGCCCCCGCCGCCGGTGCGCACGGTCCAGGGCTCGAACATGAGGTTCGCCTGGAAGCTCGTGGCGTTGAGGCCCTCCCCGCCGGCCCAGCTCTTCAGGCCGGCGTCGACGGCGCGTTCAGGGCCGCCGTAGCGGCGGTTCCACAGCAGGGCGTCTGCCGACGTTTCCACCGCGAGGTCCTGGATGACCCGGGCGGCGGGGCCGCGGCGGAGCACCAGCCGCGAGCCAGTGGCCTCCAGCGCGGCGGCCAGGCCGGCCAGGGAATGGTGGAGCCACCACTTCACCGCGCCACCCAGCGGCCGGATGCCGGGCGACTCCTCATCCAGGACATAGACGACGGTCAGGGGTTGGTGCAGGGCAGCGGCCTCCGCCAGAGCCGGATTGTCATCCAGCCGGAGGTCATCACGGAGCCACACAAGGGTCGCAGACATGGATCCACGGTACACGCGCGCCCGCCGCCGCGGGCGCCTGTGCGGTGAGACATGGGGCCATGCAGGGCATAACGGGGGCCGGGCCCCGGCGGGCGATCCTGAGGTGTCAGGTTCGTCCGCCGGAGCCCGGCCCCGGGCCCGAAGCGTGCAGCAGTCCTGCGGAAGCGCCGGACCGGCGGGTCAGAGCTTGTCGAAGTCGGCCTCCTCGACCGTGGAACCGGACTCGGCGCTCTTTTCGCCGGTGCCGATGGCAGCGGGGGCGCCGCCGGACTTCAGCGCTGCCAGCCGGGCTTCGATCTCGGTCTGCTCGCCAAGATCTTCCAGCGAATTGAACTGGGCGTCCAGGCTCGACTCGGCGAGCTCCTGCTGGCCGCGGACCTTGGCTTCCTCGCGGCGGATCTTCTGTTCGAAGCGGCCCACCTCGGAGGTGGGGTCCATGATGTTGATGCTCTTGAGGGCGTCGTGGACCTGGCTCTGGGCCTGCACGGTCTTGGACCGGGCCACCAGCTCATTGCGCTTGCTGGTCAGTTCGTTGAGCTTGCCCTTCATCTGGTCGAGGCCGTGCTTGAGCTTGTCCACCACCTCGGTCTGGGACGCGATGCTCGGCTCGGCGGCCTTGGCCTCGTTCTCGGAACCCATCTGGCGCTGCAGGGCCACCTTGGCCAGGTTGTCGAACTTCTCGGCATCGCCGACGTCGCCCTTCGCCCGGTATTCGTCGGCCTTGCGCGAGGCTGCGAGGGCCTTTCTGCCCCAGTCCTGGGCGTTGCGGACGTCCTCGTTGTAGTCGTCCTGGAGCATGCGCAGGTTGCCGATGGTCTGGGCCACGGCGGACTCCGCCTCCGCGATGTTGTTCGTGTAGTCACGGACCATCTGGTCCAGCATTTTCTGCGGATCTTCGGCCTGGTCCAGCAGCGAATTGATGTTTGCCTTCGCCAGCTGCGCCATGCGGCCGAAAATGGACTGCTTAACCATGGTGTTACCTTTCGTCCTGCTCCGTTGTCTCACTGATTCCAGTGATCGATGATGTATCGCATCTATCCGCTGTCCGGGCCCGTGCGGCCGGCGCGTGGTCTGTCGAGTTTCCTGCTACTGCTTTCCCACTGTGTCCCCTGCGGGGTGGCGAACAGGCTAGAAACTTCCGGAGTCCCCGCCACCGAAGTCTCCGCCGCCGCCAAAGTCGCCGCCGCCCCAGCCGCCGCCGGAGTCATCGCCGCCTCCGCCGCCCCAGCCGCCTCCGCCGCCGCCCCAGCCTCCGCCGCCTCCGCCGTGGAGGATCGAGTTGATGAGGATTCCGCCGAGGATCGCGCCGCCGAGGCCGCCCCCGCCGCTGCCGCCGAACATGCCGCCCCGACCGTAGCCTTGGCCCTGGTTGGCGTAGCCGCCGAATTGGTCGACGTCGGACTGGGCCAGCTGCGCGGCCTGTGCCGCCAGCGCGTAGGCCTGCTGTGCGTACTGCAAGGCCGTGACGGGGTCGGTGCGGGAAATGGAGAGCGCATAGTCCAGGTTCCGCTGGGCTTCCGCCAGGCGTGTGCGCGCGTCGGTGCCTACGCCGCCGCGGCGGGCGGTGATGTAGTCCGACGTCGCGCTGATCTGGGCCTGGGCCGACATGATGCTCTGCTGCAGTGAGGCCTGGGCCCGGCGCGCCTGGTCCTGCTGGTCGCGGATTCCGGCCAGGGACTGGTCGAGTGCCTGGTGGGCCGTGACGACCCGTTCCAGCGTCGCGATCGGATCAATCTTGCCGCCCTGGATTTCCGTTTTGACCTGGGCGAGCGCGGCTTCCGCCGCAGCCACGGGGCCGGCAAGTTCCGGATGGGCGCCGGACTGGATCATCGCCTTCGCCTGGGCCAGGTCCTGCGCGGTATCGACGACGGCGGCTTCCAGGCTGTTGCGTGCCCCGTCGAGGCTGCCGGCCACCTTGGTGATGGCGCCGATCAGCACGTTCGTCTGGTGCAGGCTTTCCTCGGCGGCGCGGACGGCGACCGCGGCGAGGCTGCTTTCACCCGCGGCGAGCTTTTCCTGCGCCGCCGTGGAGGCGTTCTGCACGAAATCGAGACGTTCCTTGGCCTGTTTGATGTTGTCCGCGACCTGGACCAGGGCGCTCTCGGCGTACTTGGCCCGCAGATCGGTCAGTGACTGTTCGGCGGCGGCAAGCTTTGCCTGGGCGTCCGCGGCGCCGGCGCCGACGGCGGCGAGGGCCTGCGGGGCGTTCTTTTCCAGCTCCCGGAGGGAATCGAAATCGGCTTTCTGTTCCTGCAGCGATGCCAGCGCGGCTTCGGAGCGGCCTATGATTTCAACGAGCCAGCTCCGTTGCTGCTCCTCGGTGTCGGGGATGTGGTCGTCAAGCTGCTGCTGCAGCTTGAACGATTCCGTCATGTGGCCCTTGGCCTCCTGCAGAGCCTTGGTGAAATTGCCCACCGCGGCGTCCCCGTATTGGGCCTGGGCGAATCCCAGCTCCTGCTCGCTGGACTTGATGGCGTCATCGGCCTCGATCAGCAGCGAATCGCTCTTCCGGCGCAGCTCGGCCACGCTGAGCCCCGCCAGCGGGTCCGGCTGCCCGCCCTGGGCCCCGGCTGACGCCCCCGAACTTTGCAGGGCCTTCTTCCGGCGGCTGCGCAGGTACAGGTACGTTCCCGCACCGCCCACAGCCACGACGCCGACTCCCACGAGGACGGCGCTGCCCGCTCCGGCGCCGGACGGCACCGTTCCGCTGCCGCCGCCCGCCGCGTCGCCCACCGCAGCGGCCGTATCAATGGCTGCCTGGGCGAAGTCGCGCTTTCCGCCGGCCAGGTTCGGCACGATGGCGTTCTGGACGATGGTGGACGTCTTGGGATAGATGGCGCTGGCCGAGCTGGGGGAGAAGTAGTACTTGCCGTCGTCGGACATGGTCAGGATGACGTCGGCCTTGCCCATGCCCTTGTTGGTCGCGACGGCCTGGGCCCACGCCTTGGGTTCGGCCGGATTCTCGAACGTCTTTGCCGTGATGACGTAGAGGTTGTACTTGTGGTCCTTGAGGAGCTTCTGGATGGCGTCCTGGACTTCGGCCTTGCGGCTGCCGAGCACGTTCGCACTGTCCACGATGTTCTGCCCGGACGGAATGGTCACCGGATCTTCGGCCAGGGCCGGAGCGGCGGGGAGCGCCAACAATCCAGCGACGCCAAGTACGGCGAGGAAACGATTCAACTTAGACCGCATGTGCAACCCTTCAGCACTTCTGGGACCGGTTCGGTCGAACCAGCCGTCACAGAAAGCAGCAGCGCCCCCACGCAGATGTAAAGCCGCAGGTCGCTGTGGCATTTCCATTTGATTCTATGGTGCACCCAAAAGGCAGTCCACCTAGGGGAATATGCCACCAGCGAAACGGGCTTAAACTGGGAAACACGGGCCCGCAGGCCGCAAACAGTCCGTTCAGGAACCTCCCAGCAAATGTCCGCTCTAGTGTCAGCCTGAGCGTTCATAGTTATAGGCAGACGAGGACGAAAGGAAGTCTCATGACTGAGAACCCAGTGCCGGGTGTGTCACCGGAGCCGACACAACAGAACCAGGAACCGGCGGGAGTGCGGGAGGGCTCGCCGGAGCAGCCGCATGCCGGCCGCGCGCCTGAGGCGGCACCGGGAAGTCCGGCATCCGAAAGCACGACGTCCGAAAACTCAGTAGTCGGAAGCCCGGCGCCCGAGAACCCGACCCTCCGGCTGGACCGCGCCGAGGACGGCGCGCCGCGTCCGGTGTACCAGCAGCAACAGCCCTCCGCCGCGGATACCCAGCAGATCGGCGCCCCGGCCCAGCAAACCGGCCCGTACGGCGGGTTCTCCCAGTCCGGCCAGGGCCAGCCCGCCCAGCCCGGCCACCCGCCCTACGGCCAGTCCCAGCAAACCCCGTACGGGCAGTCGCCGCAAACCCAGTACGGCCAGGCCCACTACGGCGCCAACCCTTACGGCGGCCAGCCGCAGCCGGGTCCGTCCTACCCTTCCGGCCCCGGCTTTGCGAACGACCCGGCGCACGCCCCCAAACGCAAGGCGGCATTCGGCGTCCCCACCCTCGTGGCCAGCATCGTGGCCGCCGGCCTGATCGGCGGCGGCGTGGTGGCCGGCAGCAACGCCCTGCTGGGCGATCGCCTTTCCCCGTCCGCCGCGAGCAACACGAGCCAGGCCGGTCCGGTGATCGTCAACAACAGGGAAGACGTCAACGCCATCAGCGCCGCCGCGCTCAAGGCTTCCCCCAGTGTGGTGACCATCAAAGCGACCAGCGGCAGCGACGGCGGCACCGGCAGCGGGATCATCCTCGACACCCAGGGCCATGTGCTGACCAACACCCACGTGGTGACGCTCGACGGCAAGGCCGCGAACGCCACCATGGAGGTCCGGACGAGCGACGGCAAGGTCTACTCCGCGAAGATCGTCGGTACCGACCCGCTTTCCGACCTCGCCGTGATCAAGATCGACAACCCCTCGGGACTGGTCCCGGCAACTCTCGGTGACTCGGGCAAGCTGAACGTCGGTGACACCGCCGTCGCCATTGGATCGCCGCTGGGACTTACCGGCACAGTCACGGACGGCATCGTCTCAACCCTGAACCGGACCATCAGCGTGGCATCCTCGGCTGCGCCGAAGGGCGGTGCGGACAACTCCCAGGGCGGTGACCAGGGCTTCCAGTTCGCGCCCCCCGGCGGCGGCGAGACTCCGAGCACCGCGGATCAGGGATCCATCTCGATCAACGTCATCCAGACGGACGCGGCCATCAACCCGGGTAACTCCGGCGGCGCGCTGGTGAACACCAAGGGCGAAATCATTGGCGTCAACGTCGCGATCGCCTCCGCCGGCGGCGACGCGGCCAGCGGAAGCAGCAGCGGCAACATCGGCGTGGGCTTCAGCATCCCCATCAACAACGCCAAGCGCGTGGCCCAGGAGATCATCAGCGCCGGCAAAGCCACCCACGGGCAGTTCGGCGTCAGCGTGAAGCCCAAGGCCGCAGGCTCGTCCTCCTCCGGGTTCTCGGTGGGCGCGGAGGTCGCGACCGTCGAGTCCGGCTCGGCCGCAGACAAGGCCGGCATCAAGGTCGGCGACGTCGTGACGAAGTTCCAGAACCTGACCATCAGCGATCCCAACCAGCTCACCGCGGCGGTGCGGGAACAGGCCGCCGGGGCCACGGTCAAGGTGACGGTGCTGCGCGGTGGCCAGCTCAAGGACGTCGACGTGACGCTCGGCGCCGCAGCCGAGCAGTAGAGCTGGGCGAAAGCAAACAGCGCAGCTGTAAATCAAGGCAGCAGCAAACAGGCCGGGCGGCACCGAAAAGGTGCGGCCCGGCCTTTGCCGTCCCGGGCCAGTTCACTGACACAGACCTTAACCCTGGCCGCGCTGCCCGGCGGCTATATGGTTAGCTAGGAACAGCCCGGCTGCCGGGCATTCCGTGGCCATGACCCCGTCAGGGGCGGCTGTCCACCCGCATGGAAGGCTGCTGTAGACACAGTGGAAGAAACTCTGAAAATCATTGTGCTGGTCAAGCACGTCCCGGATACGCAGTTCGACCGCCACCTCACAGGTGAGGCCAACACGGTGGACCGCTCCGAAAGCATCCTGTCCGAACTGGATGAATACGCCCTGGAAGCTGCGCTGCAGCTGACCGAGGCCCGCGGCGGAGAAGCGGCCGGCAATAAGGTCATTGCGCTGAGCATGGGCCCGGCCGGGGCAGTCAATGCGGTGAAGAAGTCCCTCCAGATCGGCGCCACGGAAGGCGTGCACCTCAGCGATGAGGCCCTGGCCGGTTCGGATGCCGCGGCCACGTCGCTGGCGCTGGCCGCCGCGATCCGCCACCTGGGCGCGGATGTCCCCGCGGACCTCATCCTCACCGGAATGGCCTCCACGGACGGCGAGACCTCGCTGGTCCCGGCACAGCTCGCTGAGCGGCTGGGCCTCCCGCAGGTCACCTTCGCCGCGTCCCTCGAGCTCGACGCCGGCAAGCTCACCGCCCGCCGCGACGGCGACACCCACGCGGACACCATCGAGGCCACACTCCCGGCCGTCGTTTCCGTCACCGACCAGATCAATGATCCGCGGTACCCGAACTTCAAGGGCATCATGGCGGCGAAGAAGAAAACCATCACCACCTTGAGCCTTGCCGACATCGGCGTGGACGCCGCCCAGGTGGGCCAGTCCGGTTCCTGGACCGCAGTCGAGACCGCAGAGGCCCGCCCGCCGCGGACGGCCGGCACCATCATTACCGACGAAGGCGACGCCGGCATCCAGCTGGTCGAGTTCCTGGCCGCCCAGAAGCTGCTCTAAAGGGGATTATCCGAACATGGCAAAAGTACTCGTTTTCATCGACAACCCCGGTGCGGCGCTGAAGAAGTCGAGCCTGGAACTGCTCACCATCGCCCGGTCCCTGGGCGAGACCGTCGCCGCCGTCAACGGCGAACTGCACGACGACGCCGCCTCGACCCTGGCCGCGTACGGCGCCCAGGCACTGTACCGCCCGTCCGCCACGGACCTCGACGACTACCTCGTCGGACCCAAGGCGGCATTCCTGGCCGCGGCCGCCGCCGCCGCCGGTGCGGGCGTGGTCCTGGCCGAGAACTCGGCCGAGGGCAAGGAAATCGCCGCCCGGCTCGGCATCAGGCTCGGCGCCGGCGTCATCACCGACGTCGTAGCCGTGGATCCCGACGGAACGGCGCACAAGTCGGTCCTGGCCGGGTCCTACACCAGCGCCGCGAAGGCGGTGACACCCGTTTCCGTGCTGACCGTGAAGCCCAACAGCATCACGCCCGAGCCCGCAGTCACCGGCACGGCGCCGGAGAGCATCACTGTCCAGGTTCCTGACGTGACTGCGGCTGCCGCGCGGGTTACGGCGCGCACCGACAAGCCTGCCAGCGGACGCCCCGATCTGTCCGAGGCACGGATCGTCGTGGCCGGCGGCCGTGGCGTGGACGGCAACTTTGGTCCGCTGGAGGAACTCGCCGACGCCCTCGGCGCAGCCATCGGAGCCTCGCGGGCGGCCACGGACGCCGGCTGGATCGGCCACGACGCGCAGATCGGCCAGACCGGCAAGACCGTCGCACCGCAGCTCTACATCTCCGCGGGCATTTCCGGAGCCATCCAGCAGAAGGCAGGCATGCAGACCGCGAAGGTGATCGTGGCCGTGAACAAGGACGCCGAATCGCCGGTTTTCGAGATCGCGGACTTCGGCATTGTGGGCGACCTCTTCCAGGTCCTGCCGCAGGCCACCGCCGAAATCAAGAAGCGCAGAGGCTGACCGCATGAGCACCGCCGTCCCGGCACAAAGCCCGTTCGACCCGGAGACCACCCGGATTGAGCGGGTGCTTTGTTTCACGGCCCACCCGGACGACATCGATTTCGGCGCAGCCGGCACGGTTGCAGCCTGGACCGCCGCCGGAGTCCAGGTCAGCTACTGCATCATGACCGACGGCGACGCCGGCGGCTTTGATCCGGAGCAGCGCGAGGAAATTGTGCGGCTGCGCGTTGCGGAGCAGCAGCGCGCCGCCGCCCTGGTCGGCGTCACAGACATCCATTACCTGCACCAGCGTGACGGCTACCTCGAACCCTCGCATGAGGTGATGCGCGAGGTGGTGCGCCTGATCCGGCAGCTCCGGCCCGACGTCGTGCTCTCCATGCATCCGGAACGCAACTGGAACCGGATACAGAAGAGCCATCCGGATCATCTCGCCGTGGGGGAGGCGGTGACCCGCGCCGTGTACCCCGCGCTGGAAAACCCGTTCGCATACCCGGAACTGGCCGAGTCCGGGCTGGAGGCCTACAAATTGCCCTGGCTGTGGCTCTTCGCCGGGCCGGAAGAGCGCGAAAACCACTTCGTGGACGTCACCGGGCATGTGGAGAGCAAGCTGGCCGCCATCCACATCCACGTCAGCCAGCACCCCGACGTCGACGCCATGGAGCGCACGGTCCGCGGCCTCATGCTCGGCACCGGGGCCCGCGCCGGACTTCCCGCCGGGCGCAGCGCCGAGGCGTTCCATGTCGTAACAGTCAACGGCCAGGGGACCATCGCCGGTTTCTAGTGTTGCTGCAGCACAACCTCTGCCATATGCTGGCCTCTGTTTAAATCATATTTATTGATGGAAGGCAGACTTTGATGGCGAAGACTGCGCAACACCCCGTTCTTGTGATCATGGGCGTCTCCGGATCCGGCAAATCAACTGTCGCGGGACTTCTGGCCGGCAGGCTGGGCTGGGACCTGGCCGAGGGCGACGACCTGCACCCCGAATCAAACGTGGCAAAGATGCACGCAGGACAGCCGCTGACCGACGAGGACCGGTGGCCCTGGCTCGAAAGCATTGCGGACTGGATCCGGGCCCACACCGGCGCCGGGAATCCCGGCGTCGTGACCTGTTCGGCGCTGAAGAAGCGCTACCGGGACGTTCTGCGCGGCGAAGGGGTGGTTTTCGTGTTCCTCGAGGGATCACGGGACAAGATCTCCGACCGGCTGGCCTCCCGCCACGGGCACTTCATGCCCCCGGCCCTGCTGGAGTCCCAGTTCGACGCGCTCGAAGCCCCCACGGCAGACGAAAACTTCATCTCCCTGTCCGTCTCCGCAACGCCGGCGGAAGAAGCACAGGAAATCATCACCCGACTTAATCTCGACGCCGCCGACGCCAGGCCCTGAGCCTTCCCGCGTTTCGCCGCGACCAAGGAATTTTTTGTGAAATCACTGATAGCAATGCAGCTTCCGGCTGCCGTTGAGGCCGGGACCGGCGTCAATACCCAACTACTGATCATCGCGGGTCTGGGCATCGCCCTGCTCGTGGTCCTGATCGCCAAATTCAAGTTCCACCCCTTCCTGGCCCTGATTCTGGGGTCAGGATTCGTCGGCCTCGCTGCCGGTGTGGAACCGGCCAAGGTGATCATCAACTTCGAGGACGGCGTGGGCGGCGTCCTGAAGGAAGTCGGTCTGTTGGTCGCCCTCGGCGCGATGCTGGGCAAGCTGCTCGCGGACTCCGGCGGCGCGAACCGGGTGGTCGACACCCTCCTGGCAAAGGCCACCGGAAACAAGCTGGTCTGGTCCATCACGCTCGTAGCCGTGATCATCGGCCTGCCGATGTTCTTCGAGATCGGTCTCGTCCTGCTGCTGCCGGTGATCGTCCTGGTCACGCAGCGCTCCAAGATGCCCCTGATGCGCATCGCCATCCCGGCGCTGGCCGGCCTGTCCGTGCTGCACGGGCTGGTGCCGCCGCACCCGGGACCGCTGATCGCGATCAGCGCCGTCAAGGCTGAACTGGGCACCACACTGGCCCTCGGCATCCTCATCGCCGTCCCCACGGTGATTATCTGCGGCCCGCTCTTCTCCCGCCTGGCGGCCCGGTGGGTCCCGGTGGGTGCCCCCGCCGTCGCCGGCGGCGTCGATACCGTGCACGGCGCGGACATGGAGGGCGTCAAGCGCCCGCCGAACTTCACCGTCACGCTGTTGACCATCATCTTCCCGGTGGTCCTCATGCTGCTCAGGGCCGTTGTGGACATCATCTGGCCGGACCCCAAGACGGCCCCCGCGATCCGGATGTTCTTCGACTTCGTCGGGCAGCCGCTGGTGGCGATGACCCTGGCCGTCCTGCTGGCCATGGTGACCTTCGGCTACGCCGTGGGCCTCAACGGCGCCAAGATTACGAGCAAGATCGCTGCCAGCCTGGGCCCGATCGCGGGGATCATCCTGATTGTCGGCGCAGGCGGCGGCTTCAAGCAGACGCTGATTGGTGCCGGTGTGGGTGACTCGGTGAAGGCCTGGGCCGAGGGGACCAACATGTCCGTGCTTGTGCTCGGCTTCATCGTGGCCGTTGCCCTGCGCCTGGCGACAGGCTCAGCCACCGTCGCCACCGTGACGGCCGCCGGCATCGTGGCACCGCTGGCCAGCTCGCTGTCGCCGACGCACGCCGCCCTCCTGGCCCTCGCGATCGGCGCGGGCTCGCTGTTCTTCTCGCACGTGAACGACGCCGGGTTCTGGCTCGTCAAGGAGCTGTTCGGACTCACTGTGGGCCAGACCTTCAAGACCTGGTCCGTCATGGAAACCCTGATCTCCGTGGTGAGCTTCGGCCTGGTCATGCTACTCTCGCTGGTCATTTAGCCGGGCGGGAAGCCGGCTTGCCGGGACGTCCGCCGGCCACAACACAAAGCCGCCCGGGCCTTGAGTCCTTCTACGGAAGGAGTCAAGGCCCGGGCGGCTTTGTGTGTGCGGGCGGCTAGGCGTCCAGCGGTGCGGCGGCGACGGTCGGCAGGGTAGGCGACGCGGATCCGCCTTCGGGCTCCACGGTGATGCCCAGCGCGGCCGCGGAACCGATGCCCTTGACCACCGCGGGCTTGGACAGGGCTTCAGCGTCCATGAGGCCCTGCGAGACCGGGGCCGAGCCGTCCTTGGGGATCAGCCACATCTGGTAGACCTTGCCCACGGGCGGGGCCGGGACGCCGTTCATTTTGACGACGGCGGCATCCTTGGACGGGGAAATCGACACGGTGGCGGTGCCGCCGCCGTTGACGTCGACAGTAGCCTGGCGGACGTCGCTGGCCTGCATCACCTGATTTAGGGGATCGTTCTGGTTGGCCACGTAGGCTCCGACGCCCACACCGCCCAGGGCGATCACGGCTGCTGCGGCGACGCCGATAAGCCAGTTCCGCATGCCCTGCGGGCGGCGGCGCTCTTCCCTGCGCTGGCGGGCCGCACCGAGTTCGTCGGTGGCGGGCAGCGCGGAGCCGTCACGTCCCGGATGCGGCAGCACCGGCGTCGCTTGCGGACCCGTGCCGGGAAGCGGCACTGCGGCGGGGGACTGCGCTGCGGCCTGCTCTGCCGTCTGCGCAGGCAAGGATGACATGATCCGGTCCAGCAGCCCGGGCGGAGGCTCTTCCTCTGCGGTGAAGCTGGTGGCCAGGGTCTCCCGGGCCTGCCGGACCCGCTCGTTAAAGGCAGCCCTGTCTGCTGCCGGTGCGGAGGCGAGGAACTGCTCGATTGCGGCGCGTTCGGCGTCGTCCACGGCGTTGAGGGCATAGACCTCGGCAAGGTCCACCACGCGGCCGGACGACAGGTCGGTGGCGATCTCGGCGGTGAAGCCGCCGGGGAGGCGGTTGTTGTTCTCATGTGCGTTCATATCGGTCAATTCAGCTCACCCCCAAGCAGGTCTTCAGTCGGATGAGTCCATCGCGGATGCGGGACTTGATGGTAGGTACCGCGGCATTCAGCCGCTCGGCCACTTCCCGGTAGGTGAGGCCGCCGTAGTACGCCAGCCGGACGGACTCCTGCTGCGTATCGGTCAGCGTCTCCATGCACCGGACCACGGCCTCGGCCTCGAGCCGGCTGCCGACTTCGTCCGAGACGGAATCGTGGTCGATCTCCTGGCTGCTGGCACCGTATCTGGCTTCGCGGTCGGTGGCGGACTGCGAGGACCGGACCTTGTCAACGGCGCGTCGGTGCGAGATCGTCATGAGCCAGGCGAGCGGACTGCCGGCGGCGGGATTGAATTTGGCAGCGTTCTGCCAGACCTGCAGGAAGACTTCCTGGGTGGTGTCCTCACTGAGTTCGGTATCGATCAGGACCCGGCGTGCCATGCCGAAGACGCGCCTGGAGGTGAGGCTGTAAAATTCCGCGAACGCCGTCTGGTCGCCCTGGGCAATCAGTGCCAGCAGGCTGCTGAGCCGGCCGTTGATGTCGGCTGAGGTGTCCGCCGGTGCGGCGGCCTCGGGGTTCGGGGCATTCGGAGTTTCCATCACTCCCAAGCATAGGGCGCTTGCAGCCCAACGCGGGCCAATCGGTGCGGCATGCGGCGAGGGGCCGGCCCCTGCCACGCGGGCAGAGGATCTGTCCAGATGTACTGTTCTCACCTGCCGCTCCTCGCTCCCTTCCGTTTCTCCGCACAATGCCCGGTAGACACAATGTGAGTGGGCGGATTGGTGTCCACCTTCAGAAGTGATTCGGTGCGCCCCGGCATCTGGATGGGCGTGCTGCGCGGGAATTCTTTCCCGCGGGCCGCCCGGGGGGCCGCCGCACGTCCTGGCGGGCCTTCGCGGCGGACCGCTACAACTTGGCCCCTGCAAACCCGTTCTGGCGCCACGCCTCGTAGACGGCGATGGATGCCGCGTTGGCCAGGTTCAGTGACCGGAGGGCTGGGAGCATCGGCAGGCGCACCCGGGACGTCACCCGGGGACTGTGTTTGACTTCCTCGGGCAGGCCTACGGATTCAGGACCAAACAGGAGGACGTCGCCGGCACGGTAGCGGATGTCTGTGTACGTGGTCTCGCCGTCGGAGGTGAAGGCAAATACCCGTTCCGGCTCGAGAGCGGCCCACGCCGCGTCGATGTCCGGGTGGACGGTCACGACGGCGAGGTCGTGGTAATCAAGGCCCGCCCGCCGGAGTTTGGCGTCGGAGAAGTCAAAGCCCAGGGGCTCCACCAGATGCAGTTCGGCCCCCGTAATGGCAGCCAGCCTGATGGCGTTTCCCGTATTGCCGGGGATTTCTGGGGTGTGGAAGAGGATGCGGAACACCGTCCCATCCTAGCGAGCCGCCGGCGTCGAACGCGCCTCGGGCCTTCCCTACCCCGGGGCGCAGGGGAGCGCCTGGGCGGAATCTAGTGCATTCCGCGCAGCAGGCGGGCCAGCACGGGAACGTTGACGGTGTTGGGCGCCGGTCCCGAGCCGAGGAACAACTTCAGGCCGCGGGCCAGGCCCGCGGCGTTGACCACCTCGACAAGGCCCGAGCCTTCCCCGTACCCGCTTCCCTGGCCGCCGGGGGCGCGGCGGTGCCGGTCGATGACCGGTTGATGCAGATTGCCGTCCGTGCTGTGGACGACAATCCAGCCGGTGACATTGAGCTCGGGAAATATGTCCTGCATCCGGCGCACGATGTGGCCCAGCTGGGGCGGGGCGACGGAGCGTCCGCCGTGGGTCAACGTGCTGCCGTTCCATGCATAGGCACCCGGCGGCAGGAGCATGGATCCGACGATCGCGAGACGGTACCCGGCAAGGACCGCGTGGTCGATGTGGCTGTTGTCCGCCGGGGACTGCAGCCCGTTGACAAGGCGCGCCGCCGGGATGGTGGTCAGGATCTGCCTGCTGATGAGCTGCACGGTGCGCATCTCGCGTTGGATCCGGGCTTCGGCGCCGAAGATGCCGCGTTTGCGGGGCATGCCGTGGACCTGCTGCCGGGCCACGCTGGCGGGAATCAGCGGCACTGCCGACCCGCCGTCAAACTGCTCGAACGGGGGAACGTAGACGGGTGGATCTGCGGCCGTATTCCGCGGCGTGTTCGGCCGGCGCACGTTGGCGGAGGCCCGGCTGCCCGCGGCGGGCGCGTCGAAGTGGGCGCCCTCATCGCCGGCGGAAGACGAATACGCGCCGCCGGGTGCGCTGCCGTAGGAGCGGTCGTAGTCCGCGCGGCGCTTGGTGTCGATGAGGGTCTCGTACGCGAGCGTGACGCGCCGAAACGCTGCAGGGTCGCCGCCATGGTCCGGGTGGGCGGTCCGGGCGGCCTTGCGGTACGCGACTTTGATGTCCTTCTCCGTCGCCGTCACGGGGATCCCGAGGACCTGGTAATGCGAGCTGCTGCCCTGCGTCAAACAGAGATCCTTTTCGTTGATGGTGCCGGCGGTGGGAATGCCGGACCGTTCGTGGGCGTCCGGCGTGCCCAGTTTAACCGGCTGGAGGAATAACGACTGCGTGCACAGGGATGGTTCCCGGCGGCTGGCATAATTCAGCGCATGCTGATCGCCGTCGCCGTCAACCCGCGCGCATCCTTTGGCCGGGCGCGGCACGCCGGCAAGGACGCGGCGGCTTACTTCCGTGCAGCCGGAGCGGAGGTCCTGCTGCTGTGCGCGGACAGTTATGCCGGGCTCGCGCAGGCAGTTGAGGATGCGCTGGAGTCGGGCGTGGATGCCCTCGTGGTGGTGGGCGGCGACGGCATGGTCCACCTCGGGCTTAACGCGATAGCAGGTGCAGGTGCAGGTGCCGGAGCAGGTGCCGGTGCCCGCCGGCGGGTTCCGCTGGGCATCATTCCCGCCGGGACGGGTAACGACACGGCCCGTTCGCTGGGCCTGCCGCTGCACGACCTCCCGGCGGCCTGTGAACGGGCCCTGGAGTCTTTGGCCGGCGGCGGCCGGTTGATTGACGCCGGCAGGATCACCGCCGGAGGATCCTCCCGCTTGTTTGCGGGCGTGGTCTCGGCCGGGTTCGATGCCGCAGTCAATGAGCGGGCCAATGACTGGCGCTGGCCGCGCGGCAAGATCCGCTACCAGCTCGCCATGCTGCGGGAACTGGCGTCGTTCCGGGCCATCGATTACACGGTGACGGCCGACGGCGAGAAGTGGCAGCAGGGCGCCATGCTGATTTCCGTCGCCAACGGCCAGTCGATCGGCGGCGGGATGAGGATCGTCCCGGGAGCCGCCCTTGATGACGGCTACCTGGACCTCTTCATTGTCAACCGGCTGTCCCGGACCCGGCTGCTGGCCGTGTTTCCCAAGGTCTTTGCCGGCAAGCACGTGGGCCACCCCGCCGTGCAGCTTCGCCGGGTCCGCACCGTGGAACTGTCTGCCGGCAATATCGTGGCTTACGCCGACGGCGAGCGGATCGGGGCGCTCCCGATGACCATTGAGGTCGTTCCGCGGGCCGTCTGCGTCCTGGCGTAGTGGCGTGGCCCGGCGTCTTCGCCCAGCTGCCGGGACCAGTTGCCGGGACCCGCCGTCTGGCCTAGCTGCCTGGCGTCGCGGCCGGCACGGCCTTGCGCGGGGACAGCCTGTTCAGCGCCAGGGCACCCACGAGCAGCCCGAAGTCACGCAGAGCGACATCGTAGAAGCCGCCGAGGACGATCAGGTTGATGATGATGCCCAGCAGCCAGGCGGCCACGAGCACCGATCCGAAGCGCGGGCGCAGCGCCACCGCCACGCCGGCGACGATTTCCACCACGCCAACGATGTACATGATCGTCTGGGCCGGCAGCGGGACCACCTGGGTCACCACGGGCGCCAGGTACATCGTCCAGTCGGTCAAGAGGTTCGTGAACTTGTCCAGGCCGAACAGGATCGGCGCAACCGTAAAGACGGTCCGCAGCAGCAGGAAGGCCTGACGGTCCGCCGTGAGCTGCTGTGCGGGATTGGCGAGGGCTGGGGAAACTTTCATGGCATTGCTCCTTCTAAAAATAGATATTTTGATTTTAGAGGGCCCCGCAGGGATTAAGCAATGATTCTTGTTTTTAGAGATATTCTTGTGTCATGACCAAGCTTCCGTGGAACCACAGGCTGGCGGCGGTCGCGTCGCTGGGAGACGAGAGCCGCAGGAGGCTGTTTGACTTCGTCGCCTCAGCGGCAGATGCCGTTGGCCGGGACGATGCCGCGCAGGCCGTGGGCCTGGCGCGGAGCACTGCCTCGTTCCATCTGGACCGGCTCGTGAAAGACGGGCTGCTGGCTGTGGAGTTCCGCAAGCTCGGAGGGCGGGAGGGCCCGGGGTCCGGCCGGCCCGCCAAGCTGTACCGGGCCGCCGTGGATGAGGTCGCGGCCTCGGTGCCCGATCGCCACTATGATCTCGCCGCCGAGCTGCTGGTGTCCGCGATCGAGGACGCAACCAGCGGCGGCGGTTCGCCGCGGGAGGCCCTGCTTCGGGCTGCCCGCGCGAGGGGGCAGTCGGCGGGTGAGTCGGCAGCCCGCGCAGCCGGCCGCGAGCCGGCGGGGGCCACCGGGGCGGGGCCTGCGGACTCCGCCGGCAGCCCCGATGGCGCCGGCCCGTTCGAGGACTTCCTGGCGGGGCAGGGCTATTGCCCGGCGGACGACGGCGGCGGGGGACTGGTGCTGCTGAACTGCCCGTTCCATCGCCTCGCCGCCGGGCACGCAGACGTGGTGTGTGCCATGAACGGAGCCTTTCTCGGCGGGGCCTCAATGGCCCTGGGGGTCGAACCGGGCCGGATCGAAGCGCTCGCCATCGAAGATCTCAGGGAGCAGGGCGGCGCGCGGCCCGGGCAGTGCTGTGCCCGTATTCGTCCATCGTGACCGGACTGCCTGCGTGAGCCTGCCTGCCTGAAGCGGCGGCGGCCGGCCCGGCTTGGGCCCTGCCGCTGGGGTGGCCGGCGTTGCGGGCCTGGCCCTTGATTCCGGTCAGCAGCACGCCGGCGATCACCAGGAGGCCGCCTGCGATCTGCACGAGGGTGAGCGGGGTCCCGAACAGCACGGTGATGATCGCGGTGAAGACCACCATCAGGTTGAGGTAGTTTCCGGCGGTCCCGGACGGGGTGGTTTTCAGCGCCAAGTTCCAGAGGAGATAGGAACCAAGGGACGGGAACAGGGCGATATACGCCATCGACCAGCCTTCGGCCGCGGTATCGGGAAACCGCACGTTCATGGCGAGAGCAAACGGCGCCAGCGTCACGGTTGCGATCACCACCTGCACCGCTGTGGCCGCGATGGGCGGCACATCCAGCCGGCGGGCAACGATGGTGTAGAAGCCCCAGACGATGATCGCGCCAATCATCATGAGCTCACCGGTGTTGATGGCGAGGCCGACCACGCGGGCCAGCTCGCCCTGGGTCAGGACCAGCAGCACACCCAGCAGGCCAAGGCAGATGCCGAGCCAGCCCAGCCGTGTGGTCTTCTCACCGAGCAGGACGATCGCCATGACCACAATGAGGGCCGGGTTTGCGGCCGTCACCAGCGAGGCGTTCATCGCGGACGTGAATCCGAGCGCGCCGTAGAGCAGCAGTGTGTAGCCGCTCATGCCCAGGACACTCAGCAGCAGAAGCACGGGCCAGCGGCGCAGCACCGCGCCCCAGTCGGGCCGTTCGATGAGGTGGGCCAGGATCAGCAGCGGCACGGCGGCCAGGCTCCAGCGCCAGAAGGTCAGGTCCAGCGGTGTCATTGAGGCTCTGGCGGCCTGTCCGACGACGAAATTGCCGGACCAGAACAAGGTGGCCAGCACAAGGCAGAGTGGCGCTTTCACCGCTTGAATGTACACCAGCCCCGGGTGCTTCACTGTGCCCTTCACTGTGCCTCCGGCCGGTGCCTTCGCCCTGACACTGTGCCTTCGCCCTGGCACCGCGGCGGCCCGGGCGCGCGCAGGTAGAATTGGGCTGTGCCTGTCTACCTCGATCACGCCGCCACCACCACCCTCGCCCCGGAAGCGCTGGCCGCGCTGACGCGCGAACTGGCCCGGACCGGCAACCCGTCCTCGCTGCATGGATCGGGCCGCCGTGCCCGGCGCTCCGTGGAGGACGCGCGGGAAGTACTCGCGGCGGCCGCCGGCGCCCATCCCTCGGAGGTCATCTTCACCTCCGGCGGGACCGAGGCGGACAACCTGGCGGTCAAGGGCCTGTACTGGGCCCGCCGTGCCGAGGACCCGGCGCGGACCCGCATCCTCTGTTCCGCCGTCGAACACCACGCGGTGCTGGACACCGTTGAATGGCTCGAACGGCATGAAGGCGCTGACGTGTGCTGGCTCCCCGTGGATGACGCGGGCGTCGTGGACCTGGCCGTGCTCGAAGCCGAGCTGTCCCGGGATCCGGGCTCGATCGCACTGGTGAGCGTCATGTGGGCCAACAACGAGGTCGGCACCATCCAGCCCGTCGCCCGGGTTGTGGAACTGGCACACGCCGCCGGCGTACCCGTCCACTCCGACGCCGTCCAGGCCTTCGGCTCCCTGCCCGTTGACTTCCGCGGGACGGGCCTGGACGCCATGTCCGTCTCCGGGCACAAGATCGGCGGACCGGTCGGCGTGGGCGCGCTGATCCTGGGCCGGGCGGTGAAGCTGACCCCGGTCCAGCACGGCGGCGGGCAGGAACGCGACGTCCGCTCCGGGACGCTGGACACCGCCTCGATCGCCGCGTTTGCCGCGGCCGCCGAGGCCGTTGCCGCGAAACTCCCCGAGGAAGCCGCCAGGATCGCGGCCCTTCGGGACCGGCTGATTGAGGGGGTCCGTGCGGCCGTCCCCGAAGCCGTCCTGCGGGGCGCCCCGGGCCCCGGGCGGTTGCCGGGCAATGCGCATTTCACGTTCCCCGGCTGCGAAGGGGACTCGCTGCTGTTCCTGCTGGACCTCGCCGGCGTCGAATCCTCCACGGGCTCCGCCTGCACCGCTGGTGTTCCGAGGCCCTCCCATGTGCTGCTGGCGATGGGCCTGAACGAGGACACGGCGAGGGGGGCGCAGCGATTTACGCTCGGGCATTCCTCAACCGACGCCGACGTCGATGCCCTGCTCGCGGCGTTGCCGGGCGCCTACGCGCGGGGCCGCCAGGCCGGCATGGCCGGGCATGAGTCCAGCATCCAGACCGCCGGAACGGTCGCGCGCGAGGCCGCCCGTCAGGCTTCCGGCAGGAGCTGATCCAGAAGCTAATCCAGGAGCTGATCCAGGGGTACCGAGGAGTCGGCAAGCAGGTCCGGGCTCACGGCGGTGCGGGCGTTGATGAGCGCCTTGATCGCCTTCTGCGGCTTGGCGGCGCGGGGCCAGTTGACATTCATTCCGGCGATCACCTGGCCTTCGCGCTGCCAGAAGGCAATGAACTCCTTGTCCGCAAGCGAGCCGCGGATGACCGGCGGGCCGGCAACGAGCGTCGGGAAGCCCGAGTACTCCATGCTGACGTCGTACTGGTCCGTGTAGAAGTACGGGATGGTCTCCAGCGTGGCGTCGAGGCCGAGCATCGCTTTGGCTGCCACCTTGCCCCCATTCAGGGCATTGGACCAGTGCTCGCTGCGGTGGTGTTCCCCGGTGAACGGGTGCAGGGCGTTGGCGACGTCGCCTGCGGCGAAGATCCCGGGCGCCGAGGTCCGCAGCGACGCGTCGGTGAGGATGCCGTTGCGGATCCCGAGCCCGGCCGCCTCGGCCAACCCGACCTCCGGCACAACGCCGACGGCGATGACCACGAGGTCGGCGGGCAGGACTTCGCCCGAGTCGGTGACCACTGCCGTCGCCCGACCAAACCACCCCTGAATCTCGGCAGCGGACGCCGGAAGCCTGAACCGTACCCCGTGGGCCTCGTGCAGCCCGCGGAAGAAACCGCCCAGGTCCGGGCCAATCGCCGCGCCCAGCGGCACGTCCTCCAGCCCCATCAGGGTGACGGTGTTTCCAAAAGTGCTGGCGGCAGCGGCCAGTTCCATCCCGATCCAGCCGGACCCGACCATGACCACGTGCAAGCCGCCGCCGGCAAGGCGGGCGTGCAGGCGCCGGCTGTCCTCGACCGTCCGGAACGTGCTGACGCCCTCGAGACCGCTGCCGGGCAGCGGGATGGTCCTGGGCCGCGCTCCCGTGGCAAGCAGGAGCGAGCCGTACTCCAGCCGCCGCCCGTCATCCAGAACCACAGCCCGGGCGGCCGGGTCCACCGCCGTGACCTGGACGCCGAGCCGGACGTCGACGTCGTTCGCGTCGTACCAGTCCTCGGGCACCACAGGCAGGGCGTCGTCGCCGGCCTTGCCCAGCAGGTACTCCTTGGACAGCGGCGGGCGCAGGTACGGCTGGTGGGACTCGGCGGCCACCAGCACCACCGGACCGCTGAAGCCCTCCGTCCGCAATGTTCTGGCGGCGGTGGCGCCGGCCAGCCCGCCGCCCACGATCACGATGTTCCCGACAGCCATGTCCGCTCGATTCCCGCGTCGGTGCGCTTCCGTTTTCTAAAACCGCTTGTCCTGACGCTAGAAGGGGGAGGCGGTCCCGTCAAGGCCTTTTGGGGAGGATTCGGCGTGGCGATAGAATGGCGGGGCAGGCATTGTGCTATTTCCGGGGGCCAGCAGTAGCACTGCGGTTCAACCCAGCAGTGAAAGCCCGGCAGTAGCCCAGCACTAAAAGCCCAGCAGCACCGCAGCTGCGAACAGCAGCCCCGGGGCCTGTGACCCCCCGAACCCTAGAGAAAGCCAGTATGCGAGTTCTTGCAGCCATGAGTGGCGGCGTCGATTCCGCCGTTGCCGCCGCCCGCGCCGTCGAGGCGGGGCACGACGTCGTCGGCGTCCACCTCGCGCTGTCCCGGATGCCGGGCACCCTGCGAACCGGCAGCCGCGGCTGCTGCACCATCGAGGACTCCCGCGACGCCTGGCGTGCGTGCGACATCCTCGGGATCCCGTACTACGTCTGGGACTTTTCCGAACGGTTCAAGGAAGATGTCGTCCAGGACTTCATCGATGAGTACGCCGCAGGCCGCACCCCCAATCCCTGCATGCGCTGCAACGAGCGGATCAAATTCGCCGCCCTGCTGGAGAAGGCCATCGCCCTGGGCTTCGATGCCGTATGCACCGGCCACTACGCGAAGGTCATCACGGACGCCGACGGCAACCCCGAACTGCACCGCGCTGCGGACTGGGCCAAGGACCAGAGCTATGTGCTGGGGGTGCTGACCCACGAACAGCTCAAACACTCGATGTTCCCGCTGGCCGAGACGCCGTCCAAGGCCGAGGTCCGCGCGGAGGCGGAGCGCCGCGGCCTCTCCGTGGCGAACAAGCCGGACAGCCACGACATCTGTTTCATTCCCGACGGCGACACCGCCGGCTGGCTCGCAGAGAAGATTGAAATGACCACGGGGGACATCGTGGACGAATCCGGCGCGAAGGTCGGCGAGCACCCGGGCGCCAACGCGTTCACCGTGGGCCAGCGCCGCGGGCTGAAGCTCGGCACCCCGGCTGCGGACGGCAAGCCGAGGTTCGTGCTGGAGATCCGGCCCAAGGAGAACAAGGTGGTGGTGGGCCCGGAGGCCCTGCTCGCCATTGACGAAATCCGAGGCATCAAGGTCTCCTGGGCGGGGCTGCCCATCGTCGAGGTGGCGACCGGAGAAGAGTTTGACTGCTACGCCCAGGTCCGCGCCCACGGCGACCCCGTCCCTGCCCGCGCGCATATGGCGGACGACGAGCTTGTGGTCACGCTCACCGAGCCGCTGCGCGGCGTGGCCCCCGGCCAGACGGTGGTGCTCTACCAGGGCAGCCGCGTGCTCGGCCAGGCCACGATCGATGCCGCGCGCTCGCTTCAGCGGGCCGCGCTCTAGCTGCCCGCCCCACCGACTCCAGCGAAGGGTCCCGCCAGTTGGCGGGGCCCTTCGTCGTCTGTACCCTCCGTCGTCGTCAGACTACCCGGCCGTCCACGGCGCCCGGATGCGCAGGACCCTGCCGAAGATCCGGGCGGAATCCTGCAGAAAATGAGAGAAACCTTCGAATCGTGTAAATTTTGTGTCTCAACTCACAAAATGCAACGTTTCACCGAATGATCGTCTGGTTGAATCTAGGAATCAGCAAAGCGTGCCGCCCGACGAGTCAGTCGTTTCACTTCGGGCTGCGCTAGAACGCATCGAACAGAAAGTTCACAGATGGCAATGAACAAAAAGGCCTGGCACAGCGTCATCGCGCTGGCCGGGGTTTCCGCCTTTGCACTGACGGCCTGCACAGGGCCGACCGGGGGCGCTGGCGGGTCATCAGCCGCAGCTAGCGGTCCGATCGCCTACGGCACCACGGACAAGGTCACTGCCTTGGATCCGGCGGGCGCGTATGACAACGGTTCGTTCATGGTGATGAACCAGATCTACTCCTTCCTCCTCAACTCGAAGCCCGGCAGCGCAGATCCCGTGCCGGACCTGGCCGAGTCCGCGTCCTTCACCTCGCCGAACGAGTACACGGTCAAGCTCAAGCCGGGCCTCAAGTGGGCCAACGGCCACACGCTCGACTCCAAGGACGTCAAGTTCTCCTTCGACCGGCAGACCAAGATCAACGATCCTGCCGGTCCCGCAAGCCTGCTGACCAACATCGAAAGCATCACCGCCCCAGATGCCAACACCGTGGTCTTCAAGCTGAAGCAGGCGAACGACCAGACCTTCGCCCAGATCCTCAGCAGCCCCGCCGCGCCGATCGTAGACGATGAAGTCTTCCCGGCCGACAAACTGCTTGACGACGACTCGATCGTCAAGGCCAAGGCGTTCTACGGCCAGTACGTGATCGACACGTACAAGAAGAACGAGCTGGTCAGCTTCAAGGCATTCCCGGACTACCAGGGGGTCCTCGGCAAGCCGGCCAACGACGCCGCCACGATCAAGTACTACGCCGACCCCACCAACATGAAGCTGGACATCCAGCAGGGGAACATCGACGTCGCGAACCGCAGCCTGAGCGCCACCGACGTCGATGACCTCAAGAAGGACTCCAAGGTCAAGGTCAACGTTGGCCCCGGCGGCGAAATCCGCTACATCACGTTCAACTTCGACACGATGCCGTTCGGTGCCAAGGCTGCCGACGCCGATCCGGCCAAGGCGCTCGCCGTCCGCCAGGCCATCGCGAACCTCGTTGACCGCCAGTCCATCGCGGACCAGGTCTACAAGGGCACCTACCTGCCGCTGTACTCCAACGTTCCCAACGGCTTCCTGGGCGCCAACGAATCGTTCAAGGACGCCTACGGCGACGCCGGCAAGCCGAGCCTGGACAAGGCCAAGAAGGTCCTCGCCGACGCCGGTGTGACGACCCCCGTCTCGATGAACCTTCAGTACAACCCGGACCACTACGGCAAGTCCTCCGGCGATGAGTACGCCATGATCAAGGACCAGCTGGAGAAGTCCGGTTTGTTCAAGGTCAACCTGCAGTCCACGGAATGGGTCACCTACAGCAAGGCCAGCCGCGCCGACGAATACCCGCTGTTCCAGTTTGGCTGGTTCCCCGACTTCAGTGACGCCGACAACTACCTGACCCCGTTCTTCCCGGAGGGCGGCTTCCTGAAGAACCACTACAACAACCCCACCGTCAACGACCTGATCAGCAAGCAGCTCACCACCGTCGATAAGACTGAACGCGAGTCCACGATCAAGGATGCGCAGAATGCCCTCGCCAAGGACATCTCCACGCTTCCGTTGCTCCAGGGCGCGCAGGTTGCCATTTCCGGCAGCGGTGTCAAGGGTGTCGATTCCACCCTCGA
The DNA here is from genome assembly GCF_056394385.1 of Arthrobacter sp. 10N44_2. Taxonomy (NCBI): domain Bacteria; kingdom Bacillati; phylum Actinomycetota; class Actinomycetes; order Micrococcales; family Micrococcaceae; genus Arthrobacter; species Arthrobacter sp. 10N44_2. Next base: position 66,265 of record NZ_JBFTHT010000003.1, read on the forward strand.
TGCCTCCTTCAAGTTCCGTTTGGGAACTCTTTCCAAGTAAGGCTGCAGCCCTGCTGTCCTGACCAGCCTGCGAGGCGGGGCGCCCTCGAGGCGCCCCGCCTTTGCTGGTCATTGCCGCATCCTGCAGTTCACGCCGGCCCGCCCAAGGCCGCGACAGCACAATCTTAGGTACCAATGACAACATTGACTGAGGCGCCGCTAAACGACGCCGACGGACTTCTTCCGTCCAAGAAAAAATCCTCGGGTGGGGGCTTGGGGACCTACATCCTGATCCGGTTCTTCCTGATCATTCCGACCATTTTCATTCTGGTGACTTTGGTCTTCTTCCTGATGCGGGTCATCGGCGACCCCATCACTGCAGCCCAGGGCGGCAGGCTTCCGCCGGAGGCGCTCGCGCAGCGCATCCACGACGCCGGCTACGACCGCCCGATCCTCGTGCAGTACCTCGAATACGTTGGCCAGGTGGCGACCGGCAACTTCGGCACCACCATCACCGACCGCCGCCCTGTGGTCGAAATGATCATCACGTTTGGCACGGCAACCCTGGAACTGGCCATCAATGCCCTCATCGTGGCGCTGGTGGTCGGCATCCCGCTCGGCCTGATCGCCGCCTACCGGCGCGACAAGGCCCCGGACGCATTCCTGCGGTTCTTCGCCATCCTCTGCTACGCGACCCCGGTGTTCTTCGCCGGCCTGCTGATGAAGCTGGCCTTCTCCGTCTGGCTGGGCTGGCTGCCCGTCGCAGGACGGGCCTCCACCAGGACCGAGCTGGCCATGGGAAGCCTGGCCGCACCGACCGGGATCTACTGGCTGGATGCCTTGCGCAGCGGCAACATGGCCGCGTTCGGCGATGTCGCGGCCCATTCAGTCCTCCCCGCACTCACCCTGGGGCTTTTGACGGCAGGGGTCTTCCTGCGGCTGGTCCGCACCAACGTCATCGGCACGCTCGGCAAGGATTACGTGGAGGCCGGCAGGTCCCGTGGCGTCAGTAATTACCGGCTCGTGACCAAGCATGCCTACAAGCCTGCCCTCATCCCGATCATCACTGTCATGGGACTCCAGATTGCCCTCCTGCTCGGCGGCGCCGTCCTCACGGAGTCCACCTTCGAGTGGAAGGGCCTCGGCTACCAGCTGGTGCAATACCTGAACGCCCGCGACTTCGTCGCCGTCCAGGGAATCGTCGTGATGCTGGCGGTCATCGTTGCCGTCACGAACTTCATCGTGGACGTCGTCGCAGCCCTGATCGACCCGCGAGTGAGGTACTAGCCATGAATGCAACCAAAGTAAGTGGGCGCAAGCAGCCCCTCATCTACCGGCTGCCGGTGATCTCGCATTTCCGCTCGAGCGTCGGGCTGCAACGCGGCATGCTCGTCACGGGCATGGTGCTGGCCGCCGTCTTCCTGCTCGTCGCCGTGTTTGCGCCGTGGATCGCGCCCTACGGGTTTGCCCAGCTCAGCGACGCCGCCGGTCCCTTCCCGACACAGCAGCCCCCCAGCCCGGCCCACATCTGGGGCACCACGGTTGGTGGCTATGACGTCTATTCCCGGGTGCTCTGGGGTGCCCAGACGGCCGCCGTGGTGATCATCGTGGCCGTCGCGATGTCGATCTTCCTCGGCGTAGCCCTCGGCCTCGTCAGCGGCTACTTCGGCGGCTGGCTGGACCGGGTGTTCGTGGTGATCGCCGATGCGATCTACGCTTTCCCGTCACTGCTCCTGGCCATCGTGATGTCAATCGTCATCAGCCACGGGCAGTCCAGTTTCTGGGGAGGCATTGTTGCCTGCTCCATCTCCATCTCGGTGGTGTTCGTCCCGCAGTACTTCCGGGTCATCCGTGCCGAGACCATCCGGCTGAAGGCGGAGCCGTACGTCGAATCGGCCAAGGTGGTGGGTGCCTCCAGTATCCGCATCATGGGCCGGCACATCTTCAAGAACGCAACCCGCACGCTGCCGCTGATTTTCACGCTGAACGCGTCCGAGGCCATCCTGACCCTGGCGGGCCTTGGCTTCCTGGGGTTCGGCATCGAGCCGACCTCCGCCGCCGAGTGGGGCTATGACCTGAACAAGGCCATTGCAGATGCCTCCTCGGGCATCTGGTGGACCGGTGTCTACCCCGGTACGGCGATCGTCCTGACCGTGCTTGGGCTGACCCTCGTCGGTGAGAGCATCAACGACCTCAACGATCCCCGCCTGCGGGGCCGCAAGAAGGCTGTGGCAGGCAAGGGCGGACCCGACTCCACCGCCGGCACCCAGGCTGCACTCGAAGCAGAATCGAGAGTTCTATGACCACCAACATCGACAAGCCCGGCGCAGGCGCAGGCCCGGTCCTTGACATCGACCGGCTCAAAGTCACCTTCGCCACCGACGCCGGGGATGTGTATGCCGTCAAGGACGTGAGCCTCCAGGTCAACCCCGGCGAAGTGGTCGCCATTGTTGGCGAGTCGGGATCCGGCAAGACCGTGACGGCCAAGACCATCCTGGGATTGCTGCCGGAGACGGCCATCAGCCAAGGCGCCGTCCTGATCAACGGCAACAACGTCATCAGCGTCAGCGAAGCCAAGCTGCGGGAGATCCGGGGCCGCGACGTGGCCATGGTGTTCCAGGAGCCATCCACCGCCCTCAACCCGGTCTTCACCGTGGGGTGGCAGATTGCCGAGGGCATCCGTGCGCACGCCGGCAGCGGCGGCCGCAGCAAGGTCTCGGCCAAGGAGGCCAAGGCGCGGGCAATTGACGCCCTCCGCAAAGTTGGCATCCCGGACCCGGAAACTCGGGTCAACTACTATCCGCACCAGTTCTCGGGCGGCCAGAAACAGCGCGTCGTGATTGCCGCCGCGCTGGCCCTGAACCCTGGCCTCATTGTGGCCGACGAGCCCACGACCGCCCTGGATGTCACCGTGCAGGCCGAGATCCTTGAACTGCTGCGGGATCTGCGCGACAACTACGGGACCTCCATCGTGCTGATTACGCACAACATGGGCGTCGTCGCCGACCTCGCCGACCGCGTCGTGGTCATGTACCAGGGCGACGTCGTGGAGGAGGCATCCTCACGGGTGCTGTTCGCCGAGCCCAGGGAGGACTACACCAAGAAGCTCCTCGCCGCCGTCCCGCACCTGGGCCGCAACTCCGCCTCGGAGGGCATGGTCGAACGCGCCCACCAGGGCGGCAAGGTGCTGGTCGAGGCAAAGAACCTGACCATCGAGTATCCGGGGCGGCTCGGCAGCCCGGCGTTCAAGGCCGTCGACGGCGTCAGCTTCACCGTGTCCGAAGGCGAAGTCTTCGGCCTCGTGGGGGAGTCCGGCTCGGGCAAAACCACCATCGGCCGGGCGATCGCCGGCCTGAACCGGACCACGGGCGGCAGCCTGAATGTGCTGGGCTACGAGATGCTGAACTTCAAGGAGCGCACCTTCAAGCCGCTCCGCAAGGAGATCGGCTTCGTTTTCCAGGACCCGGCGGCCTCGTTCAACCCGCAGCTGACCATCGGCGATTGCGTGGCGGAACCGCTGATCATCCACTCCAACCCGACAGCGGCCGAGGCACGCAAGAAGGTCGGGGAGCTGCTCGAATCCGTGCAGCTGCCGGCGTCGTACGCTGACCGGTTCCCGCACGAACTCTCCGGCGGGCAGCGCCAGCGCGCCTCCCTGGCGCGGGCGCTCATCCTGAACCCGAAGCTGCTCATCGCCGATGAGCCGACGTCGGCTCTGGACGTGTCCGTGCAGGCCGTTGTGCTGGAGCTGTTCAAGGAGATCCAGCAGGAGTTCGGCTTCGCGTGCCTGTTCATCAGCCACGACCTCGCCGTGGTGGACATGCTCGCCCACTGGGTCGGCGTGCTCTACAAGGGCAAGATGGTGGAGCAGGGCCTCGGCAACCAGGTGATGGGCAACCCGCAGCACGACTACACGAAGAAACTCATCGCCTCCCTGCCTGTTCCGGACCCCGACGAACAGGCCAGGCGCCGCGAGGCGTTCAAGGCCGTGCTCCACAGCTAACTGCCGGAACCGGGCACCTGCCCGATCCGGCGCGGCCCGATCCTGCGCCGGCGAGGGCTCCGGCAGGGCCACAGCCAAGGGGCATGCCCACCGTTCGCCACGAACGGTGGGCATGCCCCTTGGTGTCTCCGCGGGCGCCTGCAACGGTGCTTAACAGCGGGAGGCATTGGCCGCGGAACCCCTAGACTGGGTCAATGACCGAGCAGAACCCCACTCTTCCCGAAACCGATTCCTACGACCCGGCGGCAAGCTCCCTGGCCGGTTCCGTGGATCCCGCGGTCATGGCGGAGCTGCTGTCGATCCGCTCCAGCATAGACAACATCGATGCCACCCTCGTCTTCCTCCTCGCCGAACGCTTCAAAGCCACCCAGAAGGTCGGCTTCCTCAAGGCCGCGCACCAACTTCCCGCCGGGGACCCGGGCCGTGAAACGGCGCAGATCGCCCGGCTGCGGCACCTCGCCGCCGAAGCCCACCTGGACCCGGCCTTCGCGGAGAAATTCCTGAACTTCATCATCGGCGAGGTCATCCGCCACCACGAGGCCATCGCCGAGGACCACCAGGCCGCCCAGGCCTCCGGCTCCGCGGACGCCGCCCGCGCCGCAGACGCCTAGCCATGGCAGCACCAGACGCGCCCGCACCGGGCCAGGTGACCGCGACCGCCCTTGGCCCCTGGCCGGGCGAGGACCCGGCCGAGGCCGCCCGCATCATCCGCGGTGAACTGGGCAGCCCGCACCTGCCGTTCCTCGCCGAGCTTCCCGATCGCGGCGTCGGCTCCGATGCCCTGGGCCGGACCGCCTCTTTGCTCGTCGAACTAGCCGTCGACGTCCAGCCGCATGGATGGCGGTTCGTGGACCGGCCCGGCAAGGACCTGCAGCGGGCCAAGTCGGCCCTGTCCACCGACATCAACATCCTGGCGGACGTGATCGGCGTCGAGGAAGTGCCGTCGGACGATATCAAGATCCAGCTGCGCGGGCCGCTCAGCCTTGCCGCCGGGCTGCACCTGCACAACGGCGAGCGGGCCCTGATCGACTACGGTGCCCGCCGGGACATCGCGGATTCGCTCGCAGCGGGCGTGGAAGGCTACCTCAAGCGGGTGGCGGCGGCTGCCCCCGGTGCCCGGATCGTCGTCCAGATCGACGAACCTGAAATTGCGTCGGTGCTGGCCGGCACCATTCCCACCGCCAGCGGTTACCGGACCCTGCGTTCGGTGCCGGGCCGGGAAGTGACCGAGTCCTGGCAATTGGTGATCGACGCGCTCCGGGCCGCGGGCGCCGTCGAAACCGTTGTGGCCGTCTCCGAGGTAGAGGCGCCGTTCGAGCGGATCCTGGCGGCAGGCGCGGATGGAATCGCTGTGCCGCTTCGGGCCCTGACCTCGCGCCAGTGGGAACAACTCGCGGGCGCGGTGGAGGCCGGCAAGCGGCTCTGGGCCGGCGCGCTGGACGTGGCTGATCCTGCCGCGTCACTGCCACGGGTCCGCGACGTCGTGGAAAACGTTTGGCGCCCATGGCGGCAGCTGGGTCTGCCCGCGTCCACGCTGGGTGCGCTCCGGGTCACGCCGTCAGAGGGCCTGGCGCGGCACTCACCCGCCACTGCGGCGGCGGTCCTGACCCGGCTGACCCAGGTGGCGGACGGGCTCAACCAGCTCGCCCTCGGCTAGCGCGGCACCTTCGGCCGCCGGCGGCCCGGGGCGCAACCGTGCCCGCGGTGCCTCCGCTGTGCCCTGCTGGCCCTGGTCAGACCCTGCTTTCCCAGGCGTCCGGTCGGGCGTGCCCTGGCAGGTAGCCCGGCGCCGCAATACCGCCGGGGTAGGGCTCGAGCCGGTAGTCGAAATGGCCGGCGTAGACCAGCACCAGCCCGAGCTGGGGCTGGATCACCTTGACCTGGATCCGGTGCCTGCCGCCGTCCTGCGGCTCCCACCACTGCTCGGCGTAGGCCTTGGCGTCGAGGGCCGCCGGCAGCGGAATCCGGAGCGGTCCCACGAACAGCCGCGACGCCTCGGACACGCCGCGCAGCCGGCCCTCCGGCGTGACGCTGAGATTGAGGTCGGTGACGAGCCGCCGGTACCGGCCCACGTAGTCCACGAGCCCGGGCCCGAGCCCGCCGTTATCGCGCCCGCCGTCATCAAAGCTGGTCGTGTCCTGGAACAGCCGGGTGGTGCCCGGGAAGAAGATTTCCCGGCGGGCCGTCAGGCTGGACCTGCCGAACGGGTCCAGGTGGGCGTGGTTCTCGATCCGGAAGCGGACGCCCTCGCCGTACTCGGGGAAGAAGGCCTGCTCGCCGGTGGTGAGCCGCAGCAGGGGACGCAGCCAGGCCTGCCGGCAGCCGACGACGTCGAACACCCCCTCGCCGACGCCGTAGTGGCCGGATCCCGGTGCCAAAGCAAAGTATTCTTGAAGCTCCGGCTGCAGTCGGGCAAAGTCGCTGCCCAGGGCTCGCTGGTAGATCGGGGTGTTCACGGGTTCCTCCTGCGGTCCGGGCCGGTTCACTGGGCCTTTCCACAGCATGCAGGACAACGCGGCAATTGTCACAGCGTCCCGTGCATCGGCGCGGTTCTGGGCCGGTTCCGGCGGGGTTCCGGCGGCCGTGGCAGGCCCGGTTGCACCATGCCGGCGGGCCGCCCGATACGACAAAGCCAATTCAATGGGGGAATATATAACTATGAAGGCACGCATTCTGGTAGTGGATGATGACGAGGCTCTGGCCGAGATGATCGGTATTGTGCTGCGCAATGACGGCTTCGAACCCGTCTTCTGCGCGGACGGCGCGCAGGCGCTGGACGTGTTCCGCTCCTCCAAGCCGGACCTCGTCCTGCTCGACCTCATGCTGCCGGGGATGGACGGCATTGAAGTCTGCCGCCAGGTCCGTGCCGAGTCCGACGTCCCGATCGTGATGCTCACGGCCAAGGCGGATACCTCGGATGTGGTCCGCGGCCTCGAGTCCGGTGCCGATGACTATGTGCCCAAGCCGTTCAAACCCGCCGAGCTCGTCGCCCGGGTCCGGGCCAGGCTCCGCCCGGGTGACCAGAAGGCACCGGAAACCCTGCGGATCGCCGATGTCACGATCGACGTGGCCGGCCACCTGGTCAGCCGCGGCAACGACCGGATCTCCTTGACGCCGCTGGAATTCGACCTCCTCGTCGCCCTGGCCCGCAAGCCGTGGCAGGTGTTCACGCGCGAACTGCTCCTGGAGCAGGTCTGGGGCTACCGGCACGCCGCCGACACCCGGCTGGTCAATGTCCATGTCCAGCGGTTGAGGTCCAAGATCGAACGCGACCCGGAAGCCCCCGAAGTTGTATTGACGGTCCGTGGTGTCGGCTATAAAGCAGGTTCCTGAGCCTGCGGACCGCAGTGTCCGGCAGTCCATAGCAACGGATACGGCGCCGCCGGCCGAGTCGTCCGCGGCGTCATCGCCAGAGACGTCCATGCCCCGCGCGCCCGAAACGCCCCGCGGCGGCCCGGGCCCGTGGCGGCGTCTGGCCTTCCGGACCCGCTTGTGGGCGAAACGCGCGAGGATCGTTGGCGTCCGGGTCGCGCGGCTGGTCCGCACCGGGATGCAGCGCCTGTGGCCCGGCATCCTGTACCTGCTCCGGGCGGTACAGCGGAAGTGGCGGCGTTCGCTGCAGTTCCGGACGGTCCTGACCACGCTGATGCTGGCCATGGGCTCGTTCGCGGTGGTGGGCGCCTACCTGTCCAACCAGATCGCCAACAACCTGTTCCAGGAACGGCTCGCCCAGGCCGAATCGGAGACGCGCTACAACGTCAAGCAGGTCCAGGACACGTTCGACGGCGCCCAGGTCACCGACCAGTCCAGCGTCATCACGCTGGTCTATGACACCCTGAACGCGGTCGAAGGCCGCGGATCCGTGATCCAGCGGCGCTACGTCTTCGAGGCCATGCCGGAGCAGACCAAGCCGCGCAACCGTTGGGTTGAATCCCGGGCCTCGGACCAACTCACCATCGGCGTCATCCCCCCGGACCTGCGCAAGGCTGTGCAGGACTCGGGCAAGGACCAGTACTGGGCGTCCACCCAGTTCCCTGTAGGGACCGAAGACCGGCCCGGCATCGCCGTCGGCAACAAGGTGACCTTCAACGGCACCGTCTACGAGCTCTACCTCATCTATGACCTCAACACGGCGCAGAAGACCCTCGACGAGATCCAGAATGTCCTGCTGGCCGGCGGCGCGCTGCTGGTGCTCATGATCGGCGGCGTCGCCTGGTATGTGACCCGCAACGTGGTCAGCCCGGTCAGCCATGCCGCCGTCGTCTCCGAGAAGCTCGCCGCCGGCCAGCTGCAGGAGCGCATGGTGGTCAAAGGCGAGGACGAGGTTGCCCGCCTGGGCGCCTCGTTCAACCACATGGCCGCAAGCCTCCAGGAGCAAATCACCCAGCTGGCCACGCTGTCCCAGATGCAGCAGCGGTTCGTCTCCGATGTCTCCCACGAGCTCCGCACCCCGCTCACCACGGTGCGCATGGCCGCCGAAGTCCTTTATGACGCCCGCGAGGAATTCGACCCCATCAACAAGCGCTCCGCGGAGCTGCTCTACAACCAGGTGGAACGCTTCCAGTCGCTCCTGGCGGACCTGCTGGAAATCTCCCGCTTTGACGCCGGCGCCGCCACCCTGGACGCCGAGCCCACCGACATCGTCCAGCTTGTCGCGCATGTCATCGAGGGGGTGGCGCCCGTCGCGGCCGAATACGGGTCCGCCGTCACCCTCAACGCCCCGGCCGGCAGCGTCATTGTCGACATGGACGACCGCAGGATCGACCGGATCCTGCGCAACCTGATCCTGAACGCCCTCGAACACGGCGAGGGCCGGCCGGTCAACGTTTCCGTGGCCGCCAGCGGCACCGCCGTGGCCGTGGCCGTACGGGATCACGGAATCGGCATGACCCCGGCTGAGGCGGCGCGCGTCTTCGACCGCTTCTGGCGCGCCGATCCGGCCCGGGCCCGCACCACGGGCGGCAGCGGGCTGGGACTGTCCATTGCCGCCGAGGACACCAAGCTCCACGACGGCTGGCTGCAGGCCTGGGGGAGCAAGGGAGAAGGGTCGAACTTCCGCCTGACCCTTCCCCTGCGCCGCGACGAGCCGATCACCAGGTCCCCGCTCCAGCTCGAACCGGTCAACGTCGGGCTCCCCGAGGCAGGCCGCCAGCGCACCGTGGTGTTGCTGGACCCGCTCCGGACCGCGGGCCGCGGGACCGGTGTTGAGGGTTCCTCGGACGGATTCGCAGACGGCTTCGATGACGACTTTTCTGACGACGGCGGCAGCGGTGCCGCCGGCGGGGCTATCCCGGACGGCGGCCCGGCCGGCCCCCGGGGGACCGGGACGGAGGGCAGGGCATGAGTGGGGTTTCGGGCAGGTTTACCCGCGTGGGGGCTGCGCTGCTGGCGCTCATCCTGCTTCTGTTGACCTCGTGCGCCCAGATTCCGCGCTCGGGGCCGGTGGGCAAGAGCACGGACGAGAGTGCGGGAAACCCTAACGCCCCGGTCTTCTTTCCGGCCGCGCCGCGTCCCGGCGCCGGACCCGAAGCGGTGATCGAAGACTTCTACCTCGCCGGCAGCGGCTACGAGGACGACTACGCCGTGGCCCGGCAGTACCTCACCCAGGGTTCGTCGGTGACGTGGAAGCCGGACCAGCGGGCGCTCGTGTTCCGCAAGGCCACGGTGGTGGCCACCGGCGTCGAAAATGTCTTCAACTACCAGCTCGACCTCGCCTATTCGGTGGACGCCGACGGCGTGGCCACGCAGCTTCCCGAGGGCACCACCGAAAACATACCCGTCACCGTGACCCAGGTGGACGGCGAATGGCGAATCTCCGATCTTCCTGACGGCACGGCCATTCCGGAAGAAACCTTCAAGGTCATTTACGGCGCGTTCCCGATCTACTTCTACGACCCCACGTTCACCTACGCAGTGCCCGACGTCCGGTGGTTCATCCGCAAGAAGACCGTCAAAGCCATGACGAGCGCGCTCCTGGGCGGACCCGCCCCCTACCTCAAGGGCGCCGTCGTCAGCGCGTTCCCTTCAGGCATCAAGCTGGCCCGCGAATCAGTGCCCGTCGTATCCGGCGCCGCGCAGGTGGATCTCACCGCCAAGGACCTGGTCGAGGCCTCCAACGAGGACCGGCTGCGGATGCAGACGCAGCTTGCCCTGACGTTCCGCAGCCAGCCGGATGTGATCAACGTTGAGCTCCGGGCCAACCAGGACCTGGTGCGCGTCGAGGACAACGGCACGGTCCTGCCTCCGGTCCAGGACGAAAGCGTCCCCGCTTACCAGATCGCCGTCAGCAACAATGACCTGGTCCGGTACGAAAACAACAGGATTTCACCGCTCCCGGACGTCCGGTCCGTCTCAGCCCTCTCACCCCGGGCGCCTGCGGAGTCCACCGAGTCGCAGGCGGCCGCGTTCCTCAACGCCGCCCGCACCACGCTGTACTCGATCGTTCCGGGCCAGCCCGCCAGGGCGCTGACTACGCGGGCCGCGCTGTCCCGGCCTTCGTTCGGCCGCTATGACTGGGTCTGGACTGCCGGGCCGGGTGCCGGCGGCGCCACCGAGGTGGTGGCCTACCGGCCGGTCGGTGTGGCGGAGAACGCCAGCGTACCCACCGTGACCCTGTCGCCGGGATGGCTCGCGGGCCGGACGGTGAAGGAGTTCCGGATTTCCCGGGACGGCACGCGGGCCCTCGTCATTTCGCAGCAGAACGGCAAGAGCAAGGTCCAGATCACCGGGATCATCCGGAACGCGGATGGCACCCCGAGGGACCTGACCGTGCCCCTGACGCTCCTGACCCCCCGGGACCCGGACCAAGGGGTCTGGGTGGATGACACCACCGTCGCGGTCATGAAGGCCTCCGCCAGCGATGCCGTCACCCCCGAGCTGTTGTCGCTGACCTCGGCACAGCCGCAGCAGCTGGCGCCGTGGCCCGGGCTGACCGCCCTCAGCGCGGGCAACGGACCGGCCGAGATCTACGGCCAGTCCGCGGAAGGGATCTTCCAGCGGCTGGGCAACGGCTGGTCACCGCAGCTCAAGGGCCCCATCGACCCCTCGTTCCCCGGCTGACCGGCGTCCCCTCTTTCCCCGGCTGACCGGCGCCCTCGGACGACGGCGACGACGACGGCGGTGCGGCCGTCACCCGGATCCGGTGAAGGTTCCGCGAAGGTTCCGGCCGGGGTGTTGTCCACATAGCGGCCCGCCGGGCTACTACGGGGGGGCGCACCCGGTCCAGGATCGGAGGATGGGCAGCCACACCACCCGGGTCCCGGCAGCGGACCCTGACCTTGCCCCGGCCGCGGCCAGGGCGGCGCGACACCGCGGGAGCTACGCGTGGCCGCTGGCGAGGCTGGGCGACCGGACAGCCGAAGCGGCGGCTGAGGTGCTCGCCCTGGCCATTCCAGTGGACTGCGTCTGCTGCGGGGCGGAGGACTCGGCACTCTGCGGCGCGTGCTCCCGTAAGCTGCGCCTGCTGACGCTCCGGCCGTTCCGGGCAGAGGCCCAGGCTCCGGCCCTGATGGACATGGACGGCTCCGTGCTGCTGCCCGTGGTGGCGGCCGGGCCATACCGGGCCGAGCTGGCGCAGTGCCTGCTGTCCTTCAAAAGCCACGGGCAGGCCCGGCTGGGCGCCGAGCTGGCCCGGGGACTGGCGCGCGCCCTCCACGCCGCGTCCGGGCCCGGGCAGGGACTCGTCCTCGTCCCCGTGCCCACGAGCGCCGCCGCTTACCGCAGGCGGGGCTTCAGCCCCGTCCATATCCTGCTCCGCCGGCTCGTCCGCGGGGACGAAATCCCAGGGTTCACCGTCGCGGACGCGCTGCGGAAATCCGTGCCGCCCGCGCGGAACACGAAACCGCCGGCTTTGCCCCTGTGGGGCCGGTTGCGGGACGGCCCCACAGGGGCCGGCTCCCTGTCCGGCGGACAGAAGGGATTGGGCCGGGGTGAGCGCGCCCGGCGCGTGCGCGGATCCATGCGGGCCAGGTCCGGTCCGTGGCCTGCGCGAGTCGAAGGACGTGTCTGCATCATCGTCGATGACGTGCTGACCACCGGCGCCACCCTGGCGGAGGCGGCCCGTGCGCTCCGGGCCGCGGGGGCAATTGTCAGCGGCGCCGTCGTGCTGGCCGCGACACGCCCGCCGGCCGCCGCCGATGTCGGCGCCGCCATCCCCGCGGCGGCGCGGATGATCGGTGGGAGCTAAAAAAATAAACCGTAAAAGGATGAATAACAGGTGTCTATGAACTAACGTCGAAGATGGGTACCAAGAACAGATGTACCTGTCGATAGCGGCTCGGAAAGGGGCTCGACTGTCAGTCAGATCGGCCCCCGGGAAGTACCGCCGTCGTGTCACCGAAGTCATTTGGAGGGCACCATGGAGTTCATGATCAGCGGACGCAACTTGACGGTCTCAGACCGGTTCCGCGAATATGCCGACGACAAGATCTCAAAGATCGCGTCGTTGGGAGACAAGGTCCAGAGGGTAGACGCGAAGGTCACCAAAGAGACCAAAGCCCGCCAGACCGCCGAATCGCTCACGGTTGAGCTGACAGTCCTGGGACGCGGCCCAGTAATCCGCGCAGAAGCGAGTGCCGCCGACAAGTTCGCTGCGTTCGATCTCGCTTACAACAAGCTTCTTGAACGCCTCCGCAGGGCCAGGGACCGCAGAAAGGTCCACCACGGCCGGCATACCCCGAAGTCCGTCACCGAGGCGACGGCAGCCCTGGAGCCGGCCAGCCCCAGCGAACCCCTCTATGTGGAGGCGGCGCAGCAGCAGGAGACCCAGGCGACGGCGGCAGAGAAGTCGCCGTATGAGGTCGAGAACGATATTCCGGCCGGCGACTCGCCTGTACTGATCCGCCGGAAGGTGTTCGCCGCGTCCCAGCTCACCCTCGATGACGCCGTCGACAACATGGAACTTGTGGGTCACGACTTCTATCTTTTCGTGGACAAGGAGACCAAGGCGCCGTCGGTCGTCTACCGCCGTGACGGCTGGACCTACGGGGTCATCTCCCTGGACCAGACGTGCGAGCCCGGACATTCGAGTCTGGAAGACAAAATCCTGGCCTACCGTTCAGAGGATGAGCCCGCCAGCGCATAAGCTGGTGCAGACTTTTCCGACGAAGGGACTAACGTGCAAGCATCGCTGAGCCTGGCACAGGCACGGCGGATCGCGTTGGCAGCCCAGGGACTGGAGAAGGAACGGCCCACCGGACCCGTGAGTGCACGGGCGGTGGGCCGTACCTTTGCCCGGCTGCACCTGGTTCAGATCGACTCCGTCAATGTGGTGTCCCGCAGCCACTTCCTGCCCTTCTTCTCGCGGCTCGGCAACTACGACCGCACCATCCTGGCGCGCATGGCGGGGACCCACCCGCGCCGGATGATGGAGTACTGGGCCCACGAAGCCTGCTTCATCCGCCCGGACCATTTCCACGATCTCGTGCAGTGGCAGAGCCGCAAATGGGTGGGCGCGCACGCGATGGACCCCGAACTGCGCAACGGGGTGGCGGCCAAGGTCCTGGAAACCCTGGCCGTCGGGAAGCCGCTGACCGCCGCCGAACTGACAGCCCGGCTCGGCCACGTGGAAGACCAGCAGCGGGACAACTGGGGCTGGAACTGGAACGCCGTTAAAAGGGTGCTGGAACATCTCTTCGAAGAGGGCCTGGTCTCCGCATCCTCGCGGACCGACTCCTTCGAACGGCGCTACACCCTCACCGCCCGGGTGCTCCCCGGACCGGGCAAGGAAGCGGTGGCACCCGAACCGGATGCGGCCGCGGCCATGGACCGGCTGATCGACGCCGCGGCCCAGGCCCACGGTATCGGGACTGTGCGATGCTTCGCCGACTACTTCCGGACACCGCAGAAGGACGCCGCCGTCGCCGTCCGGAACCTCGTGGACAGCGGCCGGCTGCAGCCGGTCACGGTATCCGGCTGGGACCGGCCCCTGTACCGCCACGTGGAGGCGAAACTGCCGCGCTCGGCCACGGGCCGGGCGCTCCTGAGCCCCTTCGACTCCCTCGTGTTCGAACGCCGGCGGCTCGAGGAGCTCTTCGGATTCCACTACCGGATCGAGATCTACACGCCCGAGCCGAAGCGGAAGTACGGCTACTACGTCCTGCCGTTCCTGCTCCGCGACGCGATCGTCGCACGGGTCGACCTCAAAGCGGACCGGGCCGGCGGGCGGCTCCTGGCCAGGGCCGCCCACGCCGAACCCGGCGCGCCGGAGGACACCGCCGTCGAACTCGCCGCGGAACTGCAGCTCATGGCAGAGTGGCTGGGAATGGACGACGTAGTTGTCTCGCCAATGGGGAACCTTGCGCCGGCGCTCGCCGAAGCCGTGGCTGCCCGGTAAACCGCACTATCCGCTGTGAGGGAACAGGCGCCACCGGCCTTGCGTCTCTCCCGTAGACTAAACACGCCAGAATTCGGCAGCTTGAGACTGGGAGCAACTTCACGTGGCATCACTTATCGAAAAACTTCTCCGCACGGGTGACAAAAAAACCCTGCGGCAACTGCGGAACTATGCCGATTCCATCAATGCCCTGGAGAGCTCCTTCCAGACCTTCACGGACGCCGAGCTCCGTGAAGAAACTGACCGGCTGCGCGAACGCCACCAGGCCGGCGAGAAGCTCGACGATCTGCTGCCCGAAGCGTTCGCGGCCGTACGCGAGGCCTCGTCCCGTACCCTCGGCATGCGCCACTTCGATGTCCAGCTCATGGGCGGCGCCGCCCTGCACCTGGGCAACATCGCGGAAATGAAGACCGGTGAAGGCAAGACCCTGGTGGCCACCGCTCCGGCCTACCTCAACGCCCTCACCGGCAAGGGCGTCCACGTCGTCACCGTGAACGACTACCTCGCCGAATACCAGTCAGACCTCATGGGCCGCGTCTACCGCTTCCTCGGCCTCACCAGCGGCTGCATCCTCTCCAACCAGGACCCTGCGCTGCGCCGCGAACAGTACGCCGCGGACATCACGTACGGAACGAACAACGAATTCGGCTTCGACTACCTGCGCGACAACATGGCGTGGGACAGCTCGGAACTCGTCCAGCGCGGCCACCATTTCGCCATCGTCGACGAAGTGGACTCGATCCTCATCGACGAGGCCCGCACCCCGCTCATCATCTCCGGTCCGGCCCAGGGGGACACCAACCGCTGGTACAGCGAATTCGCCAAGGTGGTCACACGCCTGCAGGCCGAGACCGACTACGAGGTCGATGAGAAGAAGCGCACCGTCGGTGTCCTCGAGGCCGGCATTGAAAAGGTCGAGGACTACCTCGGCATCCACAACCTCTACGAGTCCGCCAACACGCCCCTGATCGGCTTCCTGAACAACGCCATCAAGGCCAAGGAGCTGTTCAAGCGCGACAAGGACTACGTCATCCTCGACGGCGAGGTGCTGATCGTCGATGAGCACACCGGCCGCATTCTCGCCGGCCGCCGCTACAACGAAGGCATGCACCAGGCCATCGAAGCCAAGGAAGGCGTCGAGATCAAGGCCGAGAACCAGACGCTCGCCACCGTGACGCTGCAGAACTACTTCCGCATGTACGACAAGCTCGCGGGCATGACCGGCACGGCCGAGACCGAGGCCGCCGAGTTCATGAGCACCTACAAGCTCGGCGTCGTTGCCATCCCGACAAACCGCGACATGACGCGGATCGATCAGGCCGACCTTGTCTACAAGAACGAGACCGTCAAATTCGACGCAGTCGTCAAGGACATCGCCGAACGCCACGAAAACGGCCAGCCTGTCCTCGTCGGCACCACCAGCGTCGAGAAGAGCGAATACCTCTCCCGGCTGCTGGCCAAGGAAGGCGTCCGGCACGAGGTCCTGAACGCCAAGAACCATGCCCGTGAAGCGTCCATCGTGGCCCAGGCCGGCCGCAAGGCCGCCGTCACAGTCGCGACCAACATGGCCGGCCGCGGTACCGACATCATGCTCGGCGGCAACGCGGAATTCACCGCCGTCGCCGAAATGGCCAAGCGCGGCCTGGACCCGGAGGAGAACTCCGAGGAATACGAGGCCGCGTGGCCCGAGGTGTTCGAATCCGCCAAGCAGTCCGTCAAGGACGAACACGAGGAAGTCCTGAACCTGGGCGGACTCTACGTGCTCGGCACCGAACGGCACGAGTCCCGCCGCATCGACAACCAGCTCCGCGGCCGTTCCGGACGCCAGGGCGACCCCGGCGAGTCCCGGTTCTACCTCTCGCTGACCGATGATCTGATGCGCCTGTTCAACTCCGGCGCAGCCGAACGGCTCATGAACAGCTCGGTGCCCGACGACGTCGCACTCGAATCCAAGCTCGTCTCGCGCGCCATCGCCTCGGCCCAGGGCCAGGTGGAAGGCCGCAACGCCGAACAGCGCAAGAACGTGCTGAAGTACGACGACGTCCTGAACCGCCAGCGCGAGGCAATCTACGGCGACCGGCGCCGCATCCTCGAAGGCGATGACCTCCACGAGAAGGTCCAGTACTTCCTGGAAGACACCATCAACGCTTTCATCGACGAAGCCACAGCCGAGGGCACCGGCGACGACTGGGACTTCAACCTCCTGTGGTCCAACCTCAAGACCCTGTACCCCGTGAGCTTCACCCCGCGCGACGTCATTGACGAGGCCGGCGGCAAGTCCCGGATCACGACCGAGTTCCTCCGGGAAGAGATCCTTTCCGATGCCCGTCTGGTCTACCAGGCCAGGGAGCAGGCGATTGGCTCCGAGAGCATGCGCGAACTGGAGCGCCGGGTGGTCCTTTCCGTTATCGGGCGCAAGTGGCAGGAACACCTCTACGAGATGGACTATCTCAAGGAGGGCATCGGGCTGCGCGCCATGGCCCAGCGTGACCCCCTGGTGGAGTACCAGCGCGAGGGCTTCATCATGTTCCAGGCCATGATGGAGGCCATCCGCGAAGAGAGCGTCGGCTTCCTGTTCAACCTCGACGTCGAAGTGACGCCGGCCGAAGACGTTGTGGTGGCGGACGCCGAGGGCCAGCACACCGAACACCACGAGCCGCAGATCCATGCCGCCGGGCTCGAAGCCCCGGAGAAACCCGCGCAGCTGCAGTACACCGCACCTGGCGAGGACGGTGCCGCCCAGACCCGGATCGAGGCGAAGGTCTCCGGACGTTCGGGAAACCCGGCCAAGGCCGCGGCGCAGGACATCGGCCGCCGCGCTGCGAAGAAGAAGCGGCGCTAGGCACGACGCAAACACGGGAGGACCGGAGCATTTGCTCCGGTCCTTCCGTGTTTGCGCCTCCTTTCCCTCACATGCCGGGCATTCCCTTGCAGACCGGGCCCGGTTCCGCAGGTTCGTGCCCGTCGCTGCCCTCGGCGGCGACTGGCTTCTGCCGGTTCTCTGCCTGTCTGTTGCCGGCTTTCTGCCTGTTTTCTGCGGACTCTCTGCCTGTTTTGTGCCTCCGGCCCTGCCGTTCAGCCGATCTCCAGCACTGTGACGCGCCAGGCCGCCGTGCCGCGCTCCAGCCGCAGCGCGACCGCGCGAACCCGTGATTCCTCGACCACCACGGCGCTGGCCTCGTAGACGTCATCCGACACGCGGCAGGCCCGGACGGACCTGACGGACGGGTTGCGGTGCAGCCTGCCCGCCGTCGGCGAGCTGCCGGAGGCAACCCGGCGGGTCAATGCGGCTCGGTGCTGCAGGGCCGCCAGACAGCGCGGGTCCAGGCGCCGGGAGAGCTGCTGTGCGGGCCGCGTCCCGGCCAGCACCTCGATCGCCGCCTGCACGGTGCTCCGGGAAATCGCACAAATCTCGCGGGCCTCGTCAACAACGCGCAGCGGCGGCGGGGCCGCAGTGGCGTGGTTGGCCGGTGGTGTAGCCGTGCCGGACACAACCCGAAGGGCGGGGGCATGCGGGACGGGGGTCGCCGCGGCTGAGCGGATCCCGGTGACTGCGTTCATGACGGTTCCTTTGCTGATGGCTGGTGCGGGTGGCTTGCGGCTGGTGCGGGTGGCTGGAACCGGGCGAATCTTCCGACCGGCTTGTCCCTGTGGTCTTCGGTGGGCCGGGACCATAGGCCGGGGCCGGCGCTGGGGCCCGGCCTATGGTGCGGCGGCCCCTAGCGCGGCGGCGGGAGGACCAGGACCTGTCCGGGCCGCAGGAAGTGCGGGTCGGCTCCGATAGCGTCGCGGTTGCCCGCATAGAGCCGGGGCCACTCTCTGGCGATGTCGGCGTCGGAAGCCAACGGCCCCAGAGCGGCCGCGGCGATGCTCCACAGCGAATCGCCGGACCGGACCGTGACCTCCCTGCGGGCGCCGGGGAAGTCCTGTGTGCGCACATGGCGTGCAGCCAGCGGTCCGGCATCCACGATCGGGCTCAGCGGCTTCCACCGCGGATCCAGCGCGGAACCGGCTCCCGGCCCTTGTGGCTCCGGTGCCAAGGCCTCCCCGGGTGACGGAGTCCAGGATGCCGATACCGCTGCCGGACCGGGTCTTTCCGGTCCGGGCCCGCCAGGCGCAGTGGCCGCGCTGGCCAGCGGCGCCGTCAGCAGCTGCAGTCCGACGGCGGCGAGCACCAGCCGCCGCATGAACGCCGGGCTGAACCGGCCCGTGGCGGCCGCCGCGTGGGTCCGGCCGAGGCGGTCCAGCAGTGCCGCCGCGACGGCGAAAGCGAGCGACATCACCCACCAGGTGATGACAATCAGCCCGGCCGTATTTGCCACGATCCCGAGCTGGTCCTCGAAGGACAGCGACTGCCGGCGTGCCGAGCCGGACTGCCAGCGCTGAATCAGGAAACTTCCCGTAGCTGCGAGGAAGATCCCGAGCAACAGGATGGCGGCGGCCATGGCGGCGTCGGCCCGGACTGTTTGTCTGGGCATGGGGACGGGCAGGGGCCGGTCCGCGGGTTGCGGCGTCACTGTCCGGTCCATGGGCTGTTCCTCCAGTCGAAATGTGTACCGTTTGATGGTGTTTAATGCCATTTGATAACTTTTAAGCCTGTTTAATTGAGTCTGATCCTGTTGTGCTCCGTTTGTCTAGACGCAGTCCGAGTCTGTGGATAGTGGAGGCCTCGGATTGACCAGTGCGGGAGGGCCGCCTACGCTGGCGCCATGCGGTGGGACGCCTTGTTTGAGGACATGGAGGCACAGCTGGCCGCGCGCCAGCGGCTGGAATTAGAGGCTGAAATAGCCGAGCGTGCACTCGTGGACTCTGCGGGAGTGCAGCTCGCGGACCGGCTCCGCGGGTCCCTCGGGCTCAGTATCCGCGTGCATTTGTCCTTGGGGCGGGTGTTCGAGGGAGTGCTGAGCCACGCGGGCAGCGAGGCCCTGGTCCTTGATGAGCCCCAACACCAAGTGCTCATTCCCTACGCCGCGGCCGCGCACTATGGGGGCCTGTCGCGGGTGGCGGTCTCCGAACCGTCAATCGTCCGCCGGCGGCTCGGTTTGGGCAGCGCCCTCCGGGGACTCGCCAGGAACCGTGCACGGGTGACGATCTTTGCCGGTCACGGGAGGGCAGATGCGGGGCTCCACGGCATCATCGACACGGTCGGCAGGGACTTCCTGGACCTGGCCGTGACACGGGACGGCGGGGAACGGCCTCCGGCGAACGCCCGGAAGGTGATTGCCATCCCCTTCGGCGCCCTCGCGGGCATCAGGTCCGTAGGTACCGCGGGCGGCTAGTCAGCCCGCCGGGTTCAACTTCCGGCGGACTTCGCCTTGGCCTCTTCGATCATGCGGCTGGCCTCGGCATAGCGCTCCTGGATGTACTGCTCGAGCATCTTCTCCTCGACGCGCCACTGGCCGCGTCCGCCCACCTGGATTGCCTTCAGCTCGCCGCTGCGAACGAGCGCGTAGGCGGCCGGAGAGTTGATCTGGAGCTGCTCGGCAACGTCAGCGAGAGTCAGGAATCGGGGCATGAACCCATTTTGCCACCGTTGAGGCCTACTGGTGCCGTTATCCACAGTTTGCGCCTGTTTGGCCCCGGATCTTCCACCCGGGCGGCCCGGGCGCAACAATAGGGGTGCCCGGCATCCGGGAATGGACGGCGACGACAGGGGGAGCGGACGCATGAGTGGAAGCGCGGCAGCCGAAGGGGCTCGTTTGAAAAGGCCGTCCTGGAAAGACCCCCGGCTCCTCGTCGGAATCCTGCTGGTCCTGGCATCCGTCGTTGGCGTGGTCTCGCTGGTCGGCGCCGCGGACCAGACCACGGAAGCGTACGCGGCGCGGGAGCCGATCGCCGTCGGCGAGACGCTGACAACCGACAAGCTGCACCGGGTCAAGGTGCGGCTCGGCGAAGTGGAACAGCACTACCTGACCCCGGAGGCCGGCCTGGATGCCGGACTTGTGGCCGTGCAGCGGATCGGCAAGGACCAACTGCTGCCGCGTGAGAGTGTCGGGCAGCTCGACGGGCTGGACCGCAAGCCCGTGGCCGTCACCGTCGAGGAGACCCTTCCCGCCCAAGCCGTGGCGGGCTCGCGCGTGGATGTCTGGGTGGCGTTGCCGGATACCCGCAACGGCTTCAGCGAGCCCTCCCTGCTCCTCTCCGGCGCCGAAATTGCCCAGATCACCCCGGGCAGCACGGCCCTGGGCTCCTCACGTTCCACGGTGGTCATGGTGCTCGTTCCCGACGCCCAGATGCCCAAGTTGCTGGGGGCCCAGGCCAACAAAGCAAAGATCGCGGTCGTGTGGAACCCGGGCGGTACCTCGCGATGAGCATTCCCGTGGTGACTGTGGGGGACTCCCGCGATGACCTGGTCGGCGGACTGGAGCGGCTGCACGGGCCCGTGTCCGTTGTCCGGCGGTGCAGCGAGCTGGCGGAACTGCTGGCCGCCTGCCAGAGCGGGTTGGCCCGCGCCGCCGTCGTAGCGGCCGGCAGCGAAGAGCTGACGGCCTCGCTGGTGGACCGGCTGTCCGCCGTCGGCGTCGTCGTCATCGCCTTGACCGACAATCCGGAGGAAACTGTCCGCCTGCGGACCATTGGCGTGGCAGCGGAAGCCCGGGCCGTTGACGCCGCGGCCCTGGCGGCCCGGATTTCCGCAGCGGTGGCGCAGCTCAGTGGCACCGGAGAGGGCCCGGGACCGGCCGCGGGGGACGGCGCCGCGCCCGTCGCCGCCGCAGGGCAGGTGCCGCGGTCTTCCGGGGCGCACACCGTCACCGCAAGCCCAGGCGCGAAGGGTCGGATCATTGCGGTCTGGGGTCCGGCCGGCGCGCCGGGCCGGACCCTGGTGGCCGCCAACATCGCGGGGGAGCTGGCCGCGGAAGGCCATTCCGTGCTGCTGGTCGACGCCGACAGCTACGGTGCCAGCGTGGCCGCCCTCCTGGGTCTGCTTGACGAGGCCGCCGGGCTGGCCCAGGCCTGCCGGCTGGCAGACCAGGGCCTGCTTGACGCCGATGCCCTGCTCAGGATCGCCACGACCGTGCCGACCAAGGCCGGCGCGCTGCGGGTGCTCACCGGGATTACGCGGGCGGACCGCTGGACGGAACTGCGCGCCGCGGCCCTCACACTGGTGCTGGAGCGGGCCCGGGAGATTGCGGATGTCACTGTGGTGGACACCGGCTTCTGCCTCGAAGCCGATGACGAGATTGGCTTTGACAGTGGCGCGCCGCGCCGCAACGCCGCGACCCTGCGAAGCCTGGAGCTGGCCGACACGGTCTTTGCCGTCGGGGCGGCGGACTCCATCGGGGTGCCGAGGCTCGTCCGCGGCCTCGCCGAGCTTCGGGCGGCCGTCCCGCAGGCGGCGCCGCAAGTGGTCCTGAACAAAGTCAGGACCTCCGCCGTTGGGCGCTCGCCCGAACGCCAGCTGCGGGCCGCCTGGGAGCGGTACGGCCCCTCGGCGCCGTTGTCGGCGTTCCTGCCGTCCGACCCCGCGGCGAGCGACGCCGCCCTCCTGTCCGGGGCACTTTTGCTCGAATCCGCCCCTGAATCCGAGTTGAGGCACGCGATCGCCATTTTGGTTTGTGCACCTGCCCAGCGAAATAAGAAATCCTTTGTCTTTTCTTCCACAGCACGACGCCGGGCAAAGGGTTAGGGTCAACGTAAGGGCCGCAAAGAGGCGGCTGTGAACTTCTTTTATGGAGGCGTTTCGATGTCGTCTGGGTCCAGCGTGGAGGATCAGCCCGTTTCGATCGGTAGCAGCGAAAGCTACCTCGGGGATTACTACGAGCACCTCGCGGAGGAGGATTTCCGGGCCTATCCCCAGGAAGTCCTGACGGCAAGGACCGAAACCCACCGCCAGATCGCGGCGACGCGGAAGCCGGGCATCGCGAACATCGACCTTCGTGACGAGGCAGACTGCAGCGTCCTGTACATCGTCACCGACGATATGCCCTTCCTCGTGGACTCCGTCAACGCCGAGCTGGTCCGCCAGAACGCGCCCATCCACCTCGTGCTGCACCCGCTTTTCGTGGTGACCCGCAACCGGGAGACGGGCAACCTCGTCAAGGTGGCCCGCGTCCCCTCCCACCTGGGCATCTCCAGCGGTGACACGGCGGCCATGCCGAACCTCTCCCACCTGATCGCCGAGGGCGACAACGCCTCGCACATGGAATCCTGGATCGCCGTCGAGATCGACCTCGTCGGCGAGGAGAAGCGCGCGGAGCTGGTCAAGGGAATCTCCCGCGTGCTTGGCGACGTCCGCGCCGCCGTCGAAGACTGGCCGAAGATGCGCACGAAAGCCCTTGAAATTTCCGCGGATCTGGACCGGGTGGCCAACCGGGCGCAGATTGCCGAGCTGCGCCAGGCCCAGGACCTGCTCCGCTGGCTCGATGACGGGAACTTCACCTTCCTCGGCTACCGCGAATACGACCTCGTGAACGAATCCGGCGAGGATGTCCTGGAACTGCGCGAGGAAAGCGGCCTCGGCCTGCTCCGCGCCGGCGCGGACACCCGCCAGGTCCAGCACCTCACCGAGGCCGGCCGGAAGAAGGCCCGCGAGAAGCGCGCACTCGTGATCACGAAGGCGAACTCCCGCTCCACCGTGCACCGCCCGGCGTACCTGGACTACATCGGCGTTAAAAGCTTCGACGCGGCCGGCAACGTCAACGGCGAACGCCGCTTCATCGGCCTGTTCGCCACAACCGCCTACGCCGGTTCCGTCCGCGATATCCCCGTAGTCCGGGAGAAAGTCGCCGCTGTTCTCAGCGACGCCGGCTTCCCGCCGGACTCGCACTCGGGCAAGGACCTCCTCGGCATCCTTGAAACCTATCCGCGCGATGAGCTCTTCCAGATCGAAATCCCGGACCTCGCCGCCATCGCCACCGGCATCCAGCGGCTGCAGGAACGCCGCCGGACGCGGCTCTTCCTCCGCCCCGACATCTACGGCCGCTTCATGTCCGCCGTCGTCTACCTGCCCCGCGACCGCTACACCACCAACGTCCGCCTGCGCATTGAGCAGGAACTGCGGGAGACCTTCAACGCCGTCTCCATCGACTATGAGGCGCGCATGACAGAGTCCGCTCTGGCCCGCCTCTTCTTCCGGATCCGGCTGCCCAAGGACGCCGACGTCAGCAATGTCAACAGCGACGAACTGGAGAAGCGGCTGGTCCGGGCCGCCCGTTCCTGGGGCGAAGGCATTTCCGAAGTTCTGCGCGCCCGCGGCGACGGCGGCACCAAGGAGGACGGCGCCAAGGAACTGGCAGCGGTCTGGGCCGAGGCGTTCCCGGCCGGATACCGGGTGGACTACGAGATCGAAGACGCGCTGCAGGACATCGACCGCTTCGAAAAGTACGGTGCCGCGGCCGAACGGGCCGGCGAAGCCGTCAAGGAGCACCCGGGCGTCCACGTGTACCTCCCCGACGGCGCCGGAGCCACACTGGAAGAGGACGCCCGCGTCAAGCTCTACATGCTGGAGCCGAAGAGCCTGAGCCAGATCCTGCCGTACTTCCACAACCTCGGCCTCGAGGTCCTGGACGAACGCCCGTTCGAGATCGAGACCGCGGATCACCGGGACTTCTTCCTCTACGACCTCGGCCTCAAGTACCCCGCCGGCGTGGATCCCCAAGCCACCGGCCAGCTGCTGGGCGAGTTCTTCGGCGCCGCCGTGACCGGCGCCGTGGAATCCGACAGCTTCGACCGGCTGGTACTGCGGGAGGGCATGCACTGGCGCCAGGTTGTCGTACTGCGCGCTTACGCCAAGTACATGCGGCAAATGGGCAACACCAACTCCTTCGGATTCCTGGCTGACACCCTGCTGGCGAACCCGGACGTCACCCGGGGACTCAGCGCCCTGTTCACAGCGCGGTTCGACCCGGCGCTCAGCGACTCCGACCGCGTGCTCAGGGAGGTAGAGGTCCTCGCCGGACTGGATGCAGCGATCGAGCAGGTCGCGACCCTCGATGCCGACCGCCTGCTGCGCACGTTCAAGAACCTGATCCAGGCCACGCTCCGCACGAACTACTTCCAGAACAAGCCCCACCTGAGCTTCAAACTGGATCCGTCCCTGATCGAGGGCCTGCCCTTCCCGCGGCCGATGTTCGAGATCTGGGTCTACTCGCCCCGGGTCGAGGGCGTGCACCTGCGCTTCGGCAAGGTGGCCCGCGGCGGCCTGCGCTGGTCGGACCGGCGCGAGGACTTCCGCACTGAAATCCTGGGCCTGGTGAAGGCGCAGACCGTCAAGAACGCCGTCATTGTTCCGACGGGCGCCAAGGGCGGCTTCTACGCCAAGCAGCTCCCGGACCCCGCGGCAGACCGCAGCGCCTGGATGGCCGAAGGTGTTGAGAGCTACAAAACGTTCATCCGCGGACTCCTGGACATCACGGACAACCTGATCGTGACGCCCGAGGGCGAAACCGTCCGGCCCCCGGCCGACGTCGTGCGCCATGACGACGACGATTCCTACCTTGTGGTCGCGGCCGACAAGGGTACGGCGTCATTCTCCGACATCGCCAACGGACTGGCCGGCGAATACGGGTTCTGGCTCGGCGACGCCTTCGCCTCCGGCGGCTCCGTCGGCTACGACCACAAGGCCATGGGCATCACCGCCCGCGGCGCGTGGGAGTCGGTCAAGCGCCACTTCAGCGAACTGGACCTCGACACCCAGGCCGAGCCCTTCACCGTGGTGGGCGTCGGCGACATGTCCGGCGACGTGTTCGGCAACGGCATGCTGCTCTCCAAGCACATCCGCCTGCTGGCTGCCTTCGACCACCGGCACATTTTCCTCGACCCCACCCCTAACGAGGCAACGTCCTACGCGGAACGCCAGCGGCTCTTCGAACTGCCCCGGTCCTCCTGGGATGACTACGACAAATCGCTCATCAGCGAAGGCGGCGGCGTCTTTGCCCGGCAGGCCAAGTCGATCCCCGTGTCCGCGCAGATCCGGACCGCCCTCGGCCTCCCGGAGGGCACCACAGAACTCAGCCCGCCGGAGCTACTGCGCGCCATCCTCCTCGCCCCGGCCGACCTGCTCTACAACGGCGGCATCGGCACCTACGTCAAGGCCAGCACCGAAACGAATGCCGAGGTCGGCGACAAGGCCAATGACGCCATCCGCGTTGACGGCCGCGAACTGCGGGTCAAGGTGGTTGGGGAAGGCGGAAACCTGGGGATGACCCAGCGCGGACGCATCGAGGCCGCGCTGCAGGGCGTCATCCTCAACACGGACGCGATCGACAACTCGGCCGGCGTCGACTGCTCGGACCACGAGGTCAACATCAAGATCTTCGTGGACCGGATGGTGGCGGCAGGCAAGCTTGAGCCCGCCGAGCGTGCGGACTTCCTGGCCTCGATGACCGACGAGGTCGGCCGGCTGGTGCTCGAGGACAACATCGACCAGAACATCCTGCTCCTCAACGACCGGATGCGGGTCTCCGAATGGAGCCCGAGCTACGAACGGCTCATGGACTGGCTGGAAAAGTCGGCGGACCTCAAGCGGGACCTCGAGGCCCTGCCCACCACGGACACGCTGCGCGAGCGCCTGGAACAGGGCCAGGGGCTGACCTCCCCGGAGCTGTCGGTCCTGGCCGCCTACGCCAAGATCGAACTTGCCACCGCTTTGCGCGACAGCGACCTCGCCGATGACCCGTGGTTCCGCATGACGCTGCGGGCCTACTTCCCGGAGCAGCTGCGGGAGAGGTTCGACGCCGAACTGGACACCCACCCGCTGCGCCGGGAGATCATCGCGACCGTGGTTGCCAACGACATGATCAACCTCGGCGGCATCACCTTCGCGTTCCGTGCCATCGAGGAAACCTCGGCCACGGAGGCCGCCGTCGCCAAGGCGTTCGTGGCCCTCCGCGAGGTCTACGAGCTCGACATCATGGTCAAGGAACTCAACGAACTGCCGGCGTCGTTCCCGACCGAACACTGGAGCACCGTCCACCTGGACATCCGGCGGCTGCTGGACCGCGCCGTCCGGTGGCTCCTCGGCCAAGGCTCGGCGTCCCGTCCGATCGCCGAGATCGTGGCCGAATTCAAGCCGCTGATGGATCCCATGCGGGCCCGGCTGCTCGACTACCTCCGGGGCGACGACCGCGCCCGCGTGGCCGAATGGCTGGAGAAGGCGCGCAGCTGGGACCTTCCGGAAGACCTGGCACACCGCTGGGCGGAACTGTTCGAGAGCTTCGTGCTCCTGGACATCGCCAAGATCGTCCACGGCAGCAAGGAATCCGTGGCCGATATTGCCCACGTGTACTACACGGTCTTCAACCGCTTCCATGCAGATTCCCTGCTCGAACGCATCACCAAGCTGCCGAGGGAGGACCGCTGGCAGGCCCTGGCCCGCGCAGCCCTGCGTGATGACCTCTACTCCACCGTCTCGGACATGACGACGGCGGTGCTCGAGTGCACGCCGGCCGGGACTCCCGCCGAGGAGCGTCTTGCGGTCTGGGAGGGCCAGAACGCGGAGCAGCTGGGCCGGGCGAAGTCAATGTTTGATGAGGTCAATGCGCTCGAGGCCGATGACATGGCCTCACTGTCGGTAGCATTGAGGCTCTTGAGGTCAATCGTCCGACGCTAAGGGGCTGCCGTCCCTGGCGTCGCAAATGGAGGTGCTGTGGCAATCTTTACGGACCCAATCAGGGAACATGCTGATTTTGGCCCGGGGGATGCCGAATGGCTGCATCTCCTGGTCGGCGACTGGCAGATGGTCGCCGACCTCGCATTCGCCGACCTGGCCCTGTGGTTTCCGCACCCGGAGTTCGGTTATGTGGCACTGGCCCACGTCCGCCCCTCCACCACGCACACGGTGTTCCACGCCGACTTCGTGGGGGAGGGGATCCGGTCGGACCTGCAGCCGCTGGTCGACAAGGCGTGGGAGAGCCGCGCGATCGAACGCTCCAACGAGACCAACTGGAGCAGCGACATGGCCCTGCGGGTCGAGGCGGTTCCGATGGTCCGCAACGGCCGCACCCTGGCGATCGTGACCTCCCATATGGACCTGTCGAGTTCGCGGATGCCCTCGCGGCTCGAGCTAACGTACCGGCAATGCGCCTACGATTTGCTGCGCATGGGAACCCTGGGCCTGTGGCCGGACTTCGCGTCGCCCACAGGCTCGCGCCGCGGCGCGCCGCGTGTGGGGGACGGTCTGATCAGGCTCGACGCCGAGGGGATCGTGCAGTATGCCAGCCCCAACGGGGTCTCCGCGTTCCGCCGCCTCGGCGACGGCGAGTCCCTCGAGGGCCGGTCCCTCGCCGAGGTCACTGCCGGGCTTCTGCGGGACCGGCGCATGGTCGATGAAACCCTGCCGCTCGTCGTCACGGGCCGGATGCCGTGGCGCAGCGAAATCGAGTCACGCGGCGTGAGTCTTTCGCTGCGCGCGATCCCGCTGCGCGACGAGCAGCAGCGGTTCGGCGCCCTGGTCCTGTGCCGGGACGTCTCGGAGCTGCGCCGCCGGGAGATGGAGCTGGTCACCAAGGACGCCACGATCCGCGAGATCCACCACCGGGTGAAAAACAACCTGCAGACTGTCGCCGCCCTCTTGCGGATGCAGTCGCGGCGCATGGTCAGTGACGAGGCCAAACAGGGGCTCGAGCAGGCCATGCGGCGGGTGGCGACCATTGCCCTCGTTCACGAGACGCTCTCGCAGGGCCTGACCCAGAGCGTTGATTTTGACGAGCTCATCGGCCGCCAGTTCCGGCTCTCTGCCGAGGTCGCCTCGCCCTCGCAGCAGGTCAAGACACAGCGTTCCGGCCTCTTTGGCGACCTGCCGAGCGACTTCGCCACCCCGTTGGCCCTGGTCATCAACGAGCTGGTCACGAACGCGGTCGAGCACGGGCTGGAGGGGCGCACCGGTACTGTCTGGCTCATCGCCGACCGGTCGGA
Organism: Arthrobacter sp. 10N44_2; assembly: GCF_056394385.1. Lineage (NCBI taxonomy): Bacteria > Bacillati > Actinomycetota > Actinomycetes > Micrococcales > Micrococcaceae > Arthrobacter > Arthrobacter sp. 10N44_2. The sequence goes on from NZ_JBFTHT010000003.1 coordinate 94,434, forward strand.
GAGCGAGGACGGGGATGAACTTCTCACCGTGACGGTGGAGGACGACGGCGTCGGACTGCCGGACACGCCTTACGTCGAGGGCCTGGGCCTGCAGATTGTCCGCACGCTGGTCATGAGTGAACTCGGTGGCACCATCCACTGGCAGGGAAGGGACGGCGGGGGAACCGCAGTCCAGATTGTCCTGAGCCTGACGCCGCGCTGACATCCTGACGCCGCGCTGATGCCGGGCGCACCGCCGGCTCCGGGCGCACCGGCTTAAACGGACAACGGCCGCGGACCTGTGGGTCCGCGGCCATTGCTGCAGGGTCGTGCGATCGTTGCCGGCACCGTAGCTATCGGTGCTTGGGCAGCAGAATCAGGAGGCGCGCCGTGCCCGTGCTGCGCGGCGCTTGAGGGCGCGGCGCTCGTCCTCGCTCATCCCGCCCCACACTCCGGCATCCTGGCCGGACTCCAATGCCCACTGCAGGCAGGTGTCCACGACCGGGCAGCGCCGGCAAACACTTTTCGCTTCCTCGATCTGCAGGAGGGCAGGGCCGGTGTTTCCTACGGGGAAGAACAGCTCCGGGTCCTTGTCAAGGCAGGCTGCGCGGTTACGCCAATCCATGCTGATCAGTCACTCCATTCCTGGGAACTCGTTAAATGCCTTTGTGAAATTATTCACTAGAGGCTTCATAAGAAAAGGGCCCATTGGGGCCCCCTCGGTCATCTGGATTAAGCGTGTCATGTTAACGCTGTGTAAACAAGGGGTAATAGAGGCCAAGATGCCTCGAGACCGTGAGCGATGCATCACATTCAGTGGCGGCGTCCTCACATCTAGACGACTATGTCCGGTAGTGTGCCAGTGTGTCAAGGCCCCCTGTGAACCCTGAAGATCCCCGTGAAAATGCCGGCGAAAACCCCGGTGAGAATCCCCGCGAAAACCCCGGTGAGAGTCTCCCTGAAAATGCCGGCGGGCCTCCCGAAGCAAATTCGCTGCCGAATCCGGGCGAAGCCCCTGGCAGTGGCCTTGTGCGGCCTCGGGGAATTGTTGTCATCGCTGTGGTCGTGGCACTGGAAGCCACGGCGCTGCTCGTGGCGGGCGTCTGGTACGGGACCCAGCTTCTGACCGGGGCGCCGGTACTCTCTTTTTGGGGTGCCGTCTTTACGCTCTGCCTGCTGCTGGCCTTCTCCGTGTGGCTCTTTGCCGTCGCACGCTTCCTGCTGCGGGGGTTCCGCTGGCCGCGGGCCGGTGCCCTGGTGGCCCAAATCTTTGTGCTGACCATTGGCTTCCCCACCTTGACCGGCGGCTATCCGGTGGCCGGACTGGCCATGCTGATCCCCGCTGTGATGGCGATCGTGCTTCTGTTCGACAAGCGGGTCATAGCGTTCGCCTCACGGGCTGCCGGAGCCCCTCCCGCCCTGTAGAGGTCCGTCCTGTGCGGCGTGCCGCCCGGGGAAGATGTGGTCCGGGCCGCCGTTGGCGCGGAGGAGTGCTGCCCGGCCGGCCGGGCGGAGCGCAGCCAGCTGGACCGGCGTCGCGCGGCCGTCGGAAATGACGACTGCGCGTCCCGGCGGAGGACTGTGGTCCGGTTCGAACCGGACCCCGAACGGCTCACTGTCCATGAGCCCGCGCGGACGTATCAGGACCGCCCGCCCCTGGCCGCGCGCGATGGCAGCGAGATCCACCCGTTGCCCAAAGCCCGAGCCAAATCCCGCGGTGAGGATCACCCTCCAGCCCAGGCTGTTCAGGGACGCCAAGGCCCTGTTGGCCTCGGGTGAGAGCAGATCGGCGTCATCTGCGAGCGCAATCGCTGTCCGGTCCAAGGTGCCCGCGAGCGCGCTGGCGTAGAGCCCGGACCAGTACTGGCCGGAAGCGGTTCCCGGCCGCGGCGCGAGCCAGGCGCAAGCAGGGTTCATCCCCGGCAGCGCAGCCAGCAGCGTGCTTTTCCCCGAGCCGGGGCCGCCGAGGACCGCGAGAACGCCGCCGGAGGGCAACTGGATCCCCTGCGGCCGCAGTTCGTCGCCGCCGACCCCGAGGACCAAAGCAACCGCCGGGACCGGGACATCAGCCGGGCCGGGCATGGCGCCGGGCGCGGCAGCAGGCGCCGGAATCCTCTGCCCTGGACCGGAGCCGCACCGGGTCAGCACCTCGTCCACGGTCACCGACCCGGGCAGCGCGTCCACCCGGAAGGGCCTCGTCGAGACGGCCCCTCTCGTGGGATGCCGCCCGCCCGCGGCCGCTGGTTCGAACAGCTGGGCCGCATGCCCGGTCGCCAGAGGCGCGGGAACAAAGGCGCCGAACACGGCCACGCGGCCGGGGAGAGGCTCCAGCGCGGGAAGCCGCGGCCATGCAAGGCGGCCTTCGTCGGTCGAGCCTAAAGGGAAGAAAATCCGGTTGGGCAGGCCAGCGAAGAACCTCGCGGTCACGAGCTCACGCCCGCCGGAGACGAGGACAGTGATCCCTGCCCGGGAACCGTCCCGCACGATGTCATGAACGAGGTCTTCTGCCCAGGCCAGCGGCCCGGAGCGGAATGCCGAAACCCAGGCGCCCCAGCCGCTGACCACCAGGACCAGCCCGGGCCGCGGCCGGCCAGCAGGCGCACCGAGCCGTGACGTGGCCTCTTCGGCGACCCGCCGCAGCACCCTGGCAGCCCGGCGCACTTCGTGCAGGCCGGCTACGGCGCCGACCCGGGATTCCGCTGCGGCGCCGCTGAAAGCGCCGGCGGCGTCAAGTATGTACAGGTGCGACTCCACCCTGCCGGCCAGAAGCTGATCAACCGCGAGGGCCATTACTCGGTCCCCGGCACCGGTTTCAGCGCCGACAAGGCCCAGATGCCCATGCCCGGCGGGACTCCAGCCCAGCTCTGTGACGCGTTGGAGCTCCGGCAGGTCCACCCGCCCCAGCCGGACCATGTCCCGCCCGGCGTGCCCGGAACCTGGGTGCGGCAGCAGGGCCGGCAGCGGATCTGCCACCGGCCGGCGGGGCCTTCGTGTGCCGAGACCCTGCCACACGGCCGCAGCGGCGTCGATCAACGCCGCCGCCCCCTGCGCCGGAGTTAGGGCCGCAGCCAGCGCCGGAGCCGGAACCGGTGCCAGGGCCGCGCCGTCGTCTGCTTCGCGTCCGGCGGAGCCGTCGGCCCGGAAACCGGCGGCTGACGGTGACCGGGTCAGCTCGTCCGTGGCCGTGCGAACCGTGACCGTCCCGTCTGACCGCGGGTCGGCCCGGGGCGTCAGGGTGGCTGTCTGGAATTCCTCCGGAGCTTGTGCACCGCGGACCAGGAACGCCCGCCCGGGGCGTGCGATGGGAATCGCGGCCGCGAGCCCAGAGCCCATAACGTCGAAGGATTCGGGGCCGGACTGGACCCGGAGCGCGATGCAGGTGGTGACATTGGCCCTGATGTCGGCGTTCAGGGCTCCCTGCGGGCGCTGGGTGGCCATGATGAGGTGGATCCCCAGTGACCGGCCGATGGCGGCAATCCTCATAAGTTCGGTGAGGGCGCCGGGCGCTTCGTCCACCAGGATCCTGAACTCGTCAACGATGATGACCAGAGAGGGGACGGGCGGTCCGGCGGCCGGTGACGCCTCGTAGGCCGCGAGATCCGGGGCATTGGCCCGGGCGAGCAGTTCCTCCCTCCGGCGGACCTCGGCCCGCAGGGAAACCAATGTGCGCTCCACCTGCGCAGCGCCCAGATCGGTCAGCATGCCGACGCAGTGCGGGAGGCCGGTGAGCGGACCCAAGCCGGAGCCGCCCTTGAAATCTATGAAGAGCAAGTTGACCCGGTCCGGCGGATGGCTGGCCGCGAGGCCGGCAGCAAGAGTCCGCAACAACTCCGACTTTCCGGAACCCGTGGTCCCCGCGACCAGGAAGTGCGGACCGTCAGCCTTCAGGTCGATCCGCACGGCACCCCGGGCCGCCACGCCGACGGGCGTACCCAGCCCGGCCTCCGCGCCGCTCCGGGACCAGCGCCGGGAGATGTCCTGTGCCGCGAGGGGAAGGACGTCGGCCAGGCTGCAATGCTGGGGGATAGCCGGCGGGGGAGCCGGCGGCGTACGCCGTGCGGCGCTGAACCCACGGCAAAAGCGGTCAAAGACCTCGGCCGGGACCAGATCCGGCACGAAGTCCACGGGCGGGGACCCAACCTTGATCAGGGCGCCGCGCCGGCCGAGGACAATGCCGGGGTGTACGCCGGGACCGGGCTCCGGCGAGCACTCGATCACCCTCCACCCATGCGCCGCCGCCATTGCCCTGAATGCCGGGCCGGCGCCAGCAGCGCCCGGACCGGGCGCGGCGCCTGACTGCGCCGGAGTGTCCCAAAGAATGAGGACGCCGCGGTCAAATCCCCCGCCATGACCCGGAGGACCGCCGGGACCGCCGGGATCGCCGGGGCCGCCGGGGCGGCCGGGACCGCCTGGACCGCCTGGACCGCCTGGACCGTCGGGAGCGCCTGGACCGTCGGGAGCGGCGGAACCGGCGGCCAGCACGGCCGCAGTGGTGGCGTCATTCGCGGACAGTGTGACGCCGGGCAGGAAGCGCGCCGGCAACGGCACCGTGTCCGCAGGGCCATGCAGCAGCAGTCGGGTGCTGTCCGCCAGGGGATAGGCGGCCAATTGCAGGATGAACGAGCGCATCAGTCCGGCCGTCGCGGGCGCGGGGCCGTGGACGGTCACCACCGCCGGGACCGGGTCCAAGGTCAGGGGCACCTGGCCGAGCGACGGTGGCCGAAAGCCGGCGTCGGGTGGTTCGGGCCGGATATTCGCGCTCTGTTCCGCCAGCCCGAGCCGCAGGCAGATGTCCGGCGGCTCTCCGCCAGGCGCACGGGCTGCCGGGGGCACCGCAGCCGCGCAACCAATGGTCAGGTCAGCCGCGGAAGGTGCGGCGTGCCGGCGTCGTTCCCTGTCCTGCAGGGCGGCCTCCGCCACAGCGGCCTGGAACTCGCGACGCTGGCGGCGGCCCGAGAGGAACGGGACCAGGACGGACACGCCAGAGACTGCGGTGAAGGCCAGGAACATCCACATGCCGGTGAGAAATGCCATGCCGACGCCGACCAGGAGCGGCAGCACCGCGGCCAGCGCCATGGCGGCCCGGTGGCCTTGGGCGGCGGTGCCGCGGACAACCAGCGGCGCGGCAACGCTGGAGCCTGCCAGCACCGTCACGGCGTCCGGGGCAGCACGGGGCACGCCCGATGGCCCGAGCCGGAGCGAGATAGTGGAATCGCCGCAGCGGATCGAGGACGCCGTGGTCACCGGGGCCGTTCGCACGCTCCGGCCATCGACGCTGGTGCCGTTCGCACTGCCGAGGTCCATGATCGTGACGTCCGAGTCCCCGACGTCCAGGCGCGCGTGCTCCCGGGAGAGCGCGGCATCAGGGATCACGACCTCGGTGCCCCCGCGTCCGATCCGGAAGCTTCCCCGCCGCAGGGCGACCAGCGTGCCCGCGCCGGGACCGCTGTCCACGGCGAGCAGCAACGTGGCAGTGTGCCGTCGGCCCGGCCCGGAGCTGAATCCCGCTCCCGATCCCGGCACGAGCCCAGCACCCTCAACCAGCACAGCACCCTGGACCAGGGGAGGCACGCCAACGGTCATGGCGGCGACCGGCGCTCCCCGGACAGACAGCTCACCGGTCCCGTAGCACCGGGCGACGGCAGCCTCCAGGCCCGCGCCCGGGCACGGGTCGGGGACCTCGACGGACAGCTCAATGAGCTGCCCGTCCGGCGTCGTACCTGCTGCGGGGGCGCTCTGCATCAGGCTGCTGGGCGCGAGAGTGCAGTGGTAAATCATCCGCGGCATCCTTTCCGAGCGGCCGTCCTGTTCCACGGGTCCGGTTCCAGAGTAGGGAGGCTCCGGCCCGGCAGCGCCGGGGAAAATGATCCATGTGGAAAACGCTTCGGAGCGGCGCCGCTGCCCCCGCCATGCGGAGCTCCCGGACCCGTGACGGGGGTGCCATCTGATCGCGGGGCCAGCCGCGATTCGCCGGTACCCACAGGGACTCAGGTAGGCTAGACCAGCAGACAATGCACAACATTGCGCTGCCCGCATTCGAACCAGGAGAGTTTGTGACCGCTGACCTCGTCATCGTAGGGTCGGGCTTTTTCGGCCTGACAATCGCAGAACAGGCCGCCACTGAGCTGGGCTTGAAGGTAGTCGTCATCGACCGCCGGCACCACATTGGCGGCAACGCCTACAGCGAAAAGGAAGAGCAGACCGGCATTGAGGTGCACCGCTACGGTGCCCACCTCTTCCACACGTCCAACGACCGCGTGTGGGAGTACGTGAACCGCTTCACGACGTTCACGAACTACGTCCACAAGGTCTACGGCGTGCACAAGGGCGAGGTCTACTCCCTGCCCATCAACCTGGCCACGATCAACCAGTTCTTCCGGGCCAACCTCACCCCCGGGCAGGCCCAGGAACTGATCAAGGAGCAGGCCGGCGAACTGGCCGGCACCGACCCGCAGAACCTGAACGACAAGGGCATCCAGCTGATCGGCCGCCCGCTCTACGAGGCGTTCATCAAGCACTACACCGGCAAGCAGTGGCAGACGGATCCGAAGGACCTGCCCGCGGGCATCATCTCCCGCCTTCCGGTGCGCTACAACTACGACAACCGGTACTTCAACGACAAGTACGAGGGCCTTCCGACCAACGGCTACACGGCGTGGATCGAGAAGATGGCCGAACACCCCAACATCGAGGTGCGGCTCAACACGGACTTCTTCGATGAGTCCCACGAGTACAGCAAGGGCAAGGTGGTCGGCAACATCCCGGTCGTCTACACCGGACCTGTTGACCGCTACTTCGACTACGCCGAAGGCGATCTGTCCTGGCGCACCATCGACTTCGAAGAAGAAGTGCTCGACGTCGGGGACTTCCAGGGCACGTCGGTAGTGAACTACAACGACGAAGACGTTGCGTACACCCGCATTATCGAGCCGCGCCACTTCCACCCGGAGCGCGACTACCAGACGGAGAAGACGGTCGTTATGCGCGAGTTCTCCCGTGCCGCGGAGAAGGGCGACGAGCCCTACTACCCGATCAACACGCCCACGGACCGCGACCGGCTCCTGAAGTACCGCGACCTGGCCGCGGCCGAGCAGGATGTCCTCTTCGGGGGCCGCCTCGGTACCTATAAGTACCTGGACATGCACATGGCGATCGGCTCGGCCCTGACCATGTTCGACAACAAGATCCGCCCGCACTTCGAAGGCGGCGCAAAGATTGAAAGCGGAGGAGTGGACGCATGAGTGTAGGTCAGCAGGACAATAAAACCTTGACAGCGGACACGGGCAACGAAGCCGCTTGGCATACTATCCAGCGCGTCATCCTCCCGGGCGAGCGGGGTCTTGAAACCCTCCCGCTGTACATGGATTCCGGTGTGGTTAGCAGTTCTACGGATCTCGATGGGGGATTCGGCAGTACCAAGGCGCCGGTCAACGTTTTTAACCCGGCACGCATGGTGCACGCAGATGACATCACGTCGCGGACCAGCGCGTCAGTGCGTGCTGGTGAGCGCATCTCCTTCGCAACCTACTTCAATGCATTCGCGGCAAGCTACTGGCGTCGCTGGACCACCGTGGAGGAGGTCCGCCTGAGGGTGCGTACTTCCGGGCGCGGCACCGTCAGCATCTACCGCTCCAACGCCCGGGGTTCGCTTCAGCATGTCGAGACCACAAGGGTCTCCGGAGACGCACAAACTGAGTTCACTCTCTCCTTGGCTCCCTTCGGCGACGGCGGCTGGTATTGGTTCGACGTTACTGCCGGAACCGAGGGGATGGATTTTGTCGGAGCCGAATGGCAGACCCAGGCCGAGCGGCGGCAGACAGGTTCGATCACGCTTGAAATCACGACTCTGAACAAGACGGGTTTCTGCATCAATAACCTCCGCATTCTCGGGCAACATCCCGAGGCGTTGGAGCAGGTAAAAGAAGTAATCGTCGTCGACCAGGGCACCGAAAAAGTGGCGGAAGCCGAGGGCTTCGCCGAAGTTGAGAGTGCTCTCGGCGGCAAGCTCCGCATCATTGACCAAAACAACCTAGGCGGATCCGGCGGCTTTGCCCGTGGCATGTACGAGGCTGTGGAGAATGGCAGCGACTACGTCCTCCTTCTTGACGACGACGTCGTTATCGAGGCTGAAAGCCTTATCCGGCTGGGCACCTTCGCTGACTTCTGTAAGAAGCCCACGTTGGTCGGCGGCCACATGTTTGACCTTCACGACCGGAACGTCCTCCACACTCTTGGTGAGGTCGTCAATCCTTACTTCATCGGCCCGGCTGAAGCCAATCCCGACCAACAGATGCGCCACAACTTCGCGCAGCGGAACCTGCGGGACACGCCTTGGATGCACCGGCGTGTAGACGTCGACTACAACGGCTGGTGGATGTGCTTGATCCCCACCGCTGTTATCCGAGAAATCGGTCTGTCGTTGCCTGTTTTCATCAAGTGGGACGACACGGAGTACGGCGTACGTGCCAAAGCCGCGGGCTACAACACGGTTTCCTTGCCGGGTTCGGCAGTGTGGCACGTCTCCTGGATTGACAAAGACGACCTGGTCGGCTGGCAGGCCTACTTCCACACCCGGAACCGATTCATCTACGCACTACTGCACAGCCCTTATGACTTTGGCGGCGGCCTCGTGGAGAACTCGATCAAGCTGGATCTGAAGCACAACATTTCGATGCAGTACTACACGCTGCAGGGCCGCATCGAGGCCATGAAGGACCTGTTGCGGGGCCCCCGTGGCCTGCACGAAATTCTCCCCACCAAGCTCCCCGAAATCCGGTCAATGGCACAGCAGTTCTCGGAAGCACAGTTCAAGCCCAGCTTTGACGACTATCCGTCGGTGATGTCCACGAAGGTGCCCCGACGCGGCAAGGGCGTATCAGTGCCGTCTTATCTGCAACTGGTGCCGTGGGTAGCAAAGACGGTGGTAAAGCACGTCGGCTTCCCTGTTTCGGACTCCAGCAAGGCCCATCCTGAGACCATCGTGGCCCATCAGGACAACAAATGGTGGAGGGTCTCGCAGTACGACAGCGCGCTCGTATCCAACGCCGAGGGCAGCGCAGTGTCCTGGTATAAGCGCGATCCCCGCCGGGTCCGAAGCTTGCTCGCAGAAAGTATGAAGGTGTATGCGGAAGTGCTCCGCAGATGGCCGGCCCTCAAACGGGAGTATCGAGGTGCCCTCGCCGAGATAACCTCCATGGAAGCGTGGAAGAAGACTTTTGACGCCAACAGCCAAAGCGGCGATGCCAGAGCTCACATCCCTGGATTCCTTGAAGAAGATCTCCACAAAAAGCGCCAGAGCGAAGTGAAATAGCGTGACAACCACGATTTCCGGGGAATTGACCCGCCCGGGTCTCGGTGGTGGATTTCGGGATCTTCGCCAGTCCAGTTTTCTGCTGAAACTGCTGGTCCGCAAGGAACTGAAAGTCCGCTACCGCGGCTCCGTTCTTGGTCTCCTTTGGTCCTATGTGAAGCCCGCTGTGCAGTTTCTCGTGTTCTATGTGGCCTTGGGTGTCTTCCTGGGCCTGGAACGCAGTGCACGGAACCCGGACGGCCTCTCGAACTATGCCGTGTATCTCTTCTCCGGAATCGTGCTGATCAACTTCTTCTCCGAAGCCCTCGGGAACTCCGCGCGATCGATCGTGAACAACGGCAACCTGATTAAGAAGATCTATCTTCCCCGGGAGCTGTTTCCGGTGGCGTCGGTCTGGGTGTCGGCCGTGCATTTCTTCCCCCAGCTCGTTGTCCTGGTGATCGGGTGCGTCTTTGCCGGCTGGCATCCGGACGCGTTCCAGCTTCTGGCGGCGGTGGGCGGATTCGCCATTGTTGGCTTCCTTGCCACCGGGCTCGGGCTGTTGTTCGGGGCCGCCAACGTGTATTTCCGCGATTCGGAAAACCTCGTTGACATGCTCCTGATGGTGGCGACCTGGGCATCGCCCGTCATGTACTCCTGGACGATGGTGGAAGCAAAGCTGGGACCGGGGCTTTTCGCCCTCTACCAGGCAAACCCCATCACGGTGGGCGTCGAGTTGTTCCACTATGCCTTCTGGTACCCCACAACTGACGGTTCTGCCGCGATGCCGCCGAACCTGTTCAGCCTGTGGATGCCGGTCGGCATGATCATTTCGCTGGTGGTCCTGGCACTGGGACAGCTAACCTTTCGGCGGCTTGAAGGCCGCTTCGCCCAGGAGCTCTAAATGGCAAACGCGATTGAAGTTTCCAACGTCAGCAAGGAGTTCGTGCTCCGCCACACCCGTTCCATCAAGGAGGCGGTTGTCTGGCTCGTGAAGGGCCGCAAGGGGGATCTTTCCAAGAAGTTCCACGCCCTGAAGGACGTCTCCTTGATGGTGGAGACGGGGGAGACCGTGGCGCTGCTCGGCCTCAACGGCTCCGGCAAGTCCACCCTGCTCAAGCACATCTCCGGCGTGATGCTCCCGGATTCCGGCAGCGTCTATACGCGCGGTCGCGTGGCCGGGCTGATCGAGGTCGGGGCGGGTTTCCACCCTGACCTGTCCGGCCGCGACAACGTGTACCTCAATGGAGCGATCCTGGGGATGACGGAGAAGCAGATCAACGAACGCTTCGACGCGATCATCGAATTCTCCGAGATCGGCGAGTTCATCGACACGGAAGTCAAGTTCTATTCGTCCGGCATGTACCTGCGCCTGGCGTTTTCCGTGGCAGTCCACACCGATCCCGAGGTCTTCCTGATCGACGAAATCCTCGCCGTCGGAGATGAGCCGTTCCAGCGCAAGTGCATAGCCAAGATCCAGGAACTGGCCCGGCACGGCAAGACGCTGGTGGTTGTCAGCCACGATCTTGACCTGGTGTCGCGCATCTGTGCCCGGGGTGTCTATCTCGAGCATGGCAACGTATTATTCGACGGACCTATTGATGAGGCCGTTGCCCGGCTGCGGGCGTAGGCGGTACCGCAGCCGGTACCGGCAGCGTTTCTGTTGGGACCATGTCCGCTGGACATGGTCCCTTCAGGTTCCCGGCAAACGCACATAGCGCAAAAATGACGATGACGTTGTTTGAAAACAGAAAGAGAACTGTGACCTCTTTGCCGCCGGCGGCTGTTCTGCCCCAACCCCCGGGTTCCCCCGAGCGGGCCAGGCCCGCCAGCAAGACGGGCGCTTCCTGCGCGGGAAGGAACGGCCGGCGACTGGACATCCAGGGGTTGCGCACCCTGGCGGTGGGCATGGTGATCATCTATCACGTCTGGCCCGCTGTACTCCCCGGCGGCTTTGTCGGCGTCGACGTCTTTTTCGTCATCTCCGGCTTCCTGATCGCGGGATCGCTCGTCCAGGAACTTGCGCGTACCGGACGCATCCGGCTCTCCATCTTCTACGCGAAACGGATCAGGCGCCTGCTGCCGGCTGCCACCACGGTTCTGCTGGCGACCATGCTGGGCGCCGTGGTCCTGCTGCCGCAGAACCGTTGGCAGTCCATTTCTCTGGACGTCATCATGTCCGCCCTGCAAGTGCAGAACTGGAACCAGGCGTTCAGCGTGGACAGTTACGCCGCGGCGACCGCCCTCGTGTCTCCAGTTCAACACTTCTGGTCCCTGGCAGTGGAAGAGCAGTTCTACCTGATCATTCCCGTCATCCTGCTGGCGGGAGTGGCCGTCACTGTGAAACGGCGCCTCCGGATCGAAACCGTTTCCTTATGGATCCTGGCGGTAGTGTCGCTGGCGTCCTTCGTCCACAGCGTCGCCTTCTCGTCCTCCCAGCACGACATGGCGTACTTTGCGACCACCACGCGGATCTGGGAGCTGGGCGCCGGGGGCATCGGCGCCCTGCTGATTCCCAAATTGCGCTTGGGCCCGTTGCGGGCCTGGCTTTCGGGCTGGATCGGCCTGGGCGTGATCGTCTTTTCCGCGATGGCACTCTCCGTTGCGATGGACTTCCCGGGCAGCATCGCCCTCCTGCCCGTCGCGGGGACATTGCTGCTGCTCACAGCCGGTTCGCCGGCGGTCGAACCGGCCACTCCGGGCAGCCCTGCCGGTTACTCGGCAAGCCGGGTCCTCAGCCTGCGGCCAGTGACCTACATCGGCGATCTCTCATATTCCCTCTACCTGTGGCATTGGCCCGTCGTCGTGATCTACGTCTTCCACCTCGGGCGGGCTCCGGGCGTCATCCAGGGAACCGCCATTGTGGCCATAAGCCTGGCCCTGGCGGCAGCCTCCTACCACCTCGTCGAGCAGAAGTTCCGGCACGGAACCCCGGCCGCCCAAGGATCGACGCCCGGACGGTGGGAATTGCTGCGCCGGAATGCCTTCGTCCTGGCAGCAGGACTGATCGTGGCGTCGACGGTGGCAGCTGCGGTGCCGTGGGGCGTCGTCGAAGCCAAGTCGCAGCAGCTGAACGCGGCCTTGAATTTGCGCGACTATCCCGGCGCGACGGCGTTTGATCCCGTCCGGCCCGCCGCCGTCCCCGACGGCGTGCCCGTCCGGCCCGATCCCGCCGTCGCCATGAAGGATGTGCCACTGACTTGGACGGAGACGTGCGGGAAGTTCAACCCGGCCGTCACCGGGGCTGACCAATGCGTTTTCGGCGCGCCGGACGCCACTCAGACGGTGGTCGTCGTCGGGGACTCACACGCCGCGCAGTACGTGGATCCGCTCGTGATTGCCGGCGCAGCCGGGGGCTGGAAGGTACAGGCCATGGTCCGGAACGGGTGCCCCTTCACGGCAGCGCCGGCCGCGAATGGCACCACGGTGTACCGCAGTTGCTCTGAACAGAACAAGGCCACTTTGCAGCGCATCCTGAAGCTGCGGCCACGGTTGGTGGTGGTATCGGGAATGGCGCCGGCCGGCTACCGCGAAGCTCTCAACTGGACGTGGGGCAGCCCGGAAGAACTCGTCAACGGCTATGTCCAACTCTTGACGCCGCTCCGGGAAGCCGGGATCCGCGTGGCCGTCGTGCCCGACACACCGTATCCGGAATTTTCGGCACCGGACTGCGTCCAAGCCAATGGGCGGGATTCGCCCGAGTGCCAGTCCACAACATCCGGCGCCGGCGCCGCCACAGACCCCCTGCAGCTGGCCGGAGCACGCGTGCCCGGCGTCGAGGTTCTGGATATGTCGGCCTATTTTTGCCGGCAGGGGATCTGCCCGGCCGTCATCGGCAACGTGCTCGTGTACCGGGACAACCATATGACCAACACCTTTGCCAAGACGCTGGCACCGGCACTGGCCCGGCAACTCAGTTTCTAGGCAGCGGCCGCGGAGCCTGCCCCGCGGGCCAGGGACCGGAGCAGCCTGCGGGCAGGTTGCGGGCAGGGTGCTGCTGCAGGCTGCGGAACCTGCCCCGCAGCCTGCAGCACGCCGGGGTTCAGTTCCCGCAGGCGGTGACCTTGTAGAGCTTCGCCTCGCCCTGGCTGTCAATGAGCTGCACGCCTGGGTTCGCTGCGAGATTCCGCAGCCCGGCGGGAGTGTGGTCTCCGCCGTGGACTTCAACCGGGCCGAAGTCCAGGATGTAGTAGGCATTCGCCGCGCGGACTGCCTGGCAGACGCTGGCGTCCGTCGTCACGTTGCCCATCGAATCGTAGATCCGCTTCACGTCCGGGGAGACGTAGCTCATGACATGGAGCTGGGCGGACTTGCGCTCACCCAACGCGTAGGACAGCGCGGCACCCGTGTAAGGGTTGTCGATCAGCAGCGCATTCTCGGGAACAGTCTGGGGCAGCCGCTTCATGAGCTGGAGCTCGTCGGTGGAGACTAGCGGCGAATCGGCGGCGAGCCTGTAGTTTTTTGAGCCCTGTTCGACCTCCAGTTCCAGGCCGCCCTGCTGTCCCAGGGCGATGGCTGCCAGCACGACGGCGGCGATGCCTGCGGACCGGTAGGCTGCCGTTCCGGCACGCCCCCAGCGCGGAGAACCGTCAAGGGCGACCGCGAGGGCCTTGGACCGGCCGCGCATGGCCAGGATGCGGTGCCCTGCCCAGTCCATACCGACGGCGACGAGCAGGACCGCAACCAGCGGCAGCAGGGCGGCAATCCGGTGGCTGTCGTTGTACCACACGCCTGTGAGGAAGTCCCGGGTTTCCGACTTGGTAAAGCCGGAGACCACAACGAACAGGTAAGTGAACAATGCGAAGACGCCAGCGATCCACACGCGCTGCCAGCGGTCTTGGAAGCAGGCCCAGAGGCCGAGGAATACCAGCGGGGCCACAAGCCACGCTAGTGCCAGGCCGGTGGGGGAGATGGTGACGGCTTCGCCAATGGCCTTTGGAATGCTCTGGTACGGGCCCCAGAACGAAGCCTCGGGGGGTGGACGCAGATTGGTCCACAGCAGGTCGAAAGCGACGGCGTACCCGGCGACCGGCAGCGCCAGCCTCAAAACGTACGAGCGGGCGCGGGACTGCTTCCGCCGGAGGGCAGCCGCAGAGCGCCACACCAGCGTCAGCACCATGGGCAGCGTCCACGTCAGCCAGGCCATGAACGTTGTGGGATGGGCGACAATCAGGCCGGTGAGCGCCAGCAGCAGGGCAAGTATCGTGGCGAGATCGCGGCGGACAAGTCCGGGCGTCAACCCGGCACACGCTGCTGCCAGGGCGACGCTGGAGGGCAATACGCTAATGGCCAGCAGGTTCGGATACAGGACCCCAAAGTCCATCATGTGCAGCGGGAAGGCACCCAGCGACGCCGCCGCAATGCCTGCGGCGACCAGGGCGGCCGGGCGTCCCCCCACCACGGACCGCGCCAACAGGAGGCATCCCAACGGCCAGAAGACGGCCGCGAGGACGATGCTGGTGATATTGACGGCGAGCGGGACGCTCGCACCCGTTGCCATGGCGACGAGGGTGGCGACAGCGTTCCAGCCGGCCGGGTAGGCTCCGCCGCCGGTCATGGCACCCAGGGTCAACGAGGACGCCTGGCCGGTGTCCAGGGCAAACCTGACCGAATTCAGGTGGAAGACGGCGTCATACGTCTGGGAAATGGCCTGCGGGCTGCCGATGAGGTGGACGGAGTGGACGGCGAGGAGCCCTCCGGCGATGACGGATCCGGCCAGCGCCGCGACGTCGCCGCGGACGTCCGGCACCCTCAGAGGGTTCAGGCCGGTTACGGCCGGGCCGGAGGGACGGAACCGCGCCGCCCACAAACCGAGCAGGGACAGAGCCACCGCCACCGCGGCCACGGGGAGCAGCCCGAACCTCACCTTCAGGAACGGGGCCAACGTGGACGTGATGACCACAACACCGACGGTCATCGCGGGAGCAAGCGCCAGGGCACTGAATCCCCTGAATCGCAGGGCAACGGAGATGATCAGCCCGGGCAGGACCAAGACAGCGCAGGCGATCAGGACCTGCGGTAAGACGGACATCCACATGGAGGGCTACGGCTCCAGGAGTCCGAGGAGGTAGGCACCGTACCCGCTCTTGACCAGCGGCTCGGCGCGCTGGCGGAGTTCATCGTCGCTCAGGAAGCCCTGGCGCCAGGCGATCTCCTCCGGGGCGCCGATCTTCAAGCCCTGGCGGTTCTCGACCGTCCGGATGAAGTTCGACGCGTCGTTGAGGTCATCGAAGGTTCCGGTGTCCAGCCAGGCCGTGCCGCGGGGCAGGATTTCGACGCGGAGCTTGCCCATCTCGAGGTAGGTCCGGTTGACGTCGGTGATTTCCAGCTCGCCGCGCGGCGAGGGCTTCAGGTCCTTGGCGATCCCGACGACGTCGTTGTCGTAGAAGTACAGTCCGGGCACGGCGTAGTGGGACTTGGGCCGCTCCGGCTTTTCCTCCAGCGAGACGGCCTGGCCGGCGTCATCGAACTCCACGACACCGTAGGCCTTGGGGTTCTTGACCCAGTAGCCGAAAACAGCACCGCCGTCGATGTTTTCATGCTTGCGCAGCTGGGTTCCCATCCCCTGGCCGTAGAAGATGTTGTCACCCAGCACCAGGGCAACGGTCTCGTTGCCGATGTGCTCCTCACCGAGGATGAAGGCCTGGGCCAGTCCGTCGGGGGAGGCCTGCTGGACATAGCTCAGGTTGATGCCGAACTGCGAACCGTCGCCGAGGAGGCGCTCGAACTGCTCGGCGTCATGCGGGGTGGTGATGATCAGGATGTCCCGGATGCCGGCCAGGATCAGCGTCGACAGCGGGTAGTAGATCATCGGCTTGTCGTATACCGGGACGAGCTGCTTGCTGATGCCGTGGGTGATGGGATGGAGACGAGAGCCGGTCCCGCCGGCAAGAATTATTCCGCGCATGGTATACATCCTCTCCTACGGGTCTGCACTCGGCCAAACTCTGGGGGCCCGCCGGCCCAGGGTCCCGCATGGTGTCAGGCCGAATGCCGGCGCCCGGTCCGTCCGCGGAGGCCGTCGGCGGTGCCGCGGAGCGCCGAGCCCAGCCGGGCGGAGCGGCCGGGCGCCAGCAGGGTCACGATCAGCAGATGCCGCAGATCGCCCCACATCCCGGCGGCCACCCATGCGGGATACCGGACCGCGTACCGGCGGCCCGTGACGAGGCGGTTCCTGAAGATGTAGTAGTAGCGCCAGGTCGCGGCGGTGCGCACCAGCAGCGGACGGCCGCCCGCCGGGACGGGCCGGCCAAACACCTTGGCCTCCACCATCGTTCCCAGGGAGTGGTCGAACTCCGCCGCCGCAAGGACGGTGGGCAGGCCCGCGGCGAGTGCGCGGTAATAGTACTCGGTGTCGACAAGGTCGATGAAGAGCTCTTCCCAGAACCCGCCAAGGACGTCCAGCGTGCCGGCCGGGATCAGCAGGCCCGACTGGATCGGCTCCCGGCCCAGGGCGACGCCGTTCCGGGTCCCGGCGCGCAACACCGGGTTTCCGTGGATCCTGGACGGGGAGATGAGGCCGGGCTCGACGCCGGCGGCCCGCGCGTCCGCGGCGGCGCGGCGCAGCGCCTGCGCATAACCCGCGGGCAGCAGGGAGTCCTGGTCCACGGTCAGGATGAAGTCCGGGTTCCGGTGCCGGCGTGCCGCGCGGATGCCGGCGTTTAAGGCGGCGCCGATGCCGGCGTTCTCCGGGAGGCGCACGACTTCGGCGCCGGCCGCGGCCAGCGCGGCGAAGACCGGCTCGAAGCCGGGGCCGCCGCCGTCGTCAACCACCACGACGGCGTCCACCTGCTCCCGCAGCGATTCGACGTTGCCGATCAGCGCCGCCGTCGGCCGGAACGCGGTGACGACGCCGGTGACGCCCGTGGCCCCCGTGGCAGGGACGGGGGACTCGCCGGTCACGTGGGGTTCGCTCACTTTCCGAAGGAATGCCGCAGGAGGATGCCGAGCGTCCCGGAGGCACTTTGCCGGAGCGCGCCGGCGAGGATCAGGAGTGCGTGCGCACGGGACGTGAGCCGCAGCCGGGCAGCGCGGGCCGCCTTGCGCCAGCCCTTCGCCGTGCACAGCGCCGCGGCCAGGTCGAAGAAGTCGCGCTCACCGACGAACCGGGACCCGTCGACGAGTTTCGCGGAGGACGCGCTGTGAGTGTGCCGGCGGTATTCGAAGCAGATATCCGGGACGATCAGCAGCTCGGCCCCGCCAAGCACCATGTCCATGACGAGGGCGAGATCCTGGATGACGGGGAAACCGTCACGGAAGTCGTAGTCCCGGATCCGGTCGCGGCGGAAGGCCAGGGAGGGCCAGTAAAGCCAGTCGCCGTGCAGGAGGCTGACCGCCAGCCGCTCGCCGCCCACGAGCCGTGACCCGGTGCCGTGCGGTTTGACTAGCCGCTGCTTGACGATGTCCACCAGGGGAACGGAGGGTTTGCCGTTCTCGTCGATGATCTGGACGCCGGGCTGGATAATCCAGGCGTCGGGGAATTCGTTGTGGGCGCGGAGCACGACGTCCACGAAGTTCGGCAGCAGAAGGTCGTCGCATCCCATGACCACCAGGACGTCCTGGCCGGCCAGCGAGACGCAGGTCCTGAAGTTCTCGGTGATGCCCTCGTTCTTGTCCTTGCGGATATACGTGATCCGGGGATCGTCCGCGGCCTCGACGTAGCGTCTGACGTCGTCGCCGGGGTAAGCGTCGTCAACCACCGTCAGGCGCCAGTCCGGGCTGGTCTGGGCCAGGACGCTGTCGACGGCCAGTTTCATGTAGTTAACGTCGCCCCAGTAGGGGATAAAGATGTCCAGTGCCACCGGGGCCTCCTACTTCGTCGTCGGCGCCGCCGGAGCGTCGCCGTCCCGGGAGGACATGTCCTCGACCATGGTCCGGAGGATGGCGACTTCCTCCGCGAGGGTGCGGGTCTCGTCCTCGACCACGGACAGCTCCCAGGACAAGTGCAGGCAGACACCGAGCAGCAGCAGGATGCTGATGATGAACAGCAGATTGGACGGCAGCTGGACGCCGACGCGTTCGGCCACGATCGTCAGCAGGCTCGGAAACGCGGCCAGAACCAGCGTGCCGATGCCCACGAAGAGCCAGAGTGCTGCGTATTTCTCGCGAAGCTTCTTCCGGCGGAGCATCTCGAAGACGACGCCGACGATCGCCAGGGCAAGGAAAAAGGCGGGCCAGTTGCCCATTAGACGGCTCCTTTGGCGGCCAGCGCGGGGTCGGAAATGGTGGACCGCTTACGGGTCAGCGCGAACATGAGGGCGAAGACGGACCGGCCGAGGTAGACGGCGGACTTGACGGGGTTGTGGCTGGGAGTCCCGCCTTGGCGCGGGCGCATTTCCACCGGGACCTGGGTCACCCGGCAGCCGGAGCGGATCGCCACCACCAGGGAGTCGATGGTGTCACCCAGATACTCCGCAGGGTAGTGGTCCAGGTACTGGTTGATGGCGCGCCCGTTCGCGGCCCGGAAGCCGCTGGTCACGTCCGTGAGCCGGGTCTTGGCCAGTCCTGAGATGACCTTGGCGAGGAGCTGCATGGCCCACTTGCGGGGCCCGCTGACCGAATAGTCGCCGCGGTCGGCAAAGCGGGCACCGATGGAGATGTCCGCGTGCTCCAGGCCTGCCAGGACCTCGTGGATATTGCGGGGATCGTGCTGTCCGTCGGCGTCCACCTGGATCACGCGCTGGTAACCGAGGCGCTGGGCGTACTTGAAACCGGCCCTCATGGCACCGCCGACGCCCAGGTTGAACGGCAGCGTCAGGACGGTGGCGCCAGCGTCTTTCGCGACCGTCGCGGTGGCATCCGCAGAGCCATCGTTGACCACCAGGACATCGTAGGGCCGGCCGACGCCCAGCACTTCCCGGACGGTATTCCCCACGGACTCGGCTTCGTTCCACGCCGGCATTATGACCAGCACACGGGTCGAGTCAAGAATTTTCATAGTTCTCCAATATATCAACGGCCCGGAGGCGGCTGACGGAGTGGGCGGCGTCCGGCTCGGGATTCGTGATCACCCGGGGGCATGCGGTGTTGACGGCGGCGACCGGCCGCGGGCATCTGGCGATCACGCTGCTGATCCTACCTTCCGGCCCCGGCCGCGGGCGCCCGCTGGCAGGATCCGGAGGGAAGGGCGCAGCAGGCCAAGGAACAGGAGGGCCTCGCTCACTGCCATGCCCAGGGCGATGGCGGGGACGTTGGCCGCCAGCCCGGCCGCCACCATGAGCAGCACGCCGACGACGGCGGAAACCGCGGTCCACATCAGCACCGACTTCTGGCGATGGGCGGGGATCAGCACATTCCGGATCAGCGGCGTCGATGAGGAGATGAAGAAGAAGGATACCCCGTAGAACAGGCAGGTCAGGGTGTCCGCGCGGACAGCCTCGCCGAACATCACGCCGGAGACCCACGGGCCGAACAGTGTGAGGAAGATCCCGCCCGCGAGCCCCAGGGCCGCGTGGGCAGCCATGGCCGCGAAGTGGCGGCGGCGCGGGTCGGCGGCATCGTGCTCCAGGGTCCAGCCCTGGAACGTGTTGCCGAGCGCCACGATCGTGAAGAGCCCCAGGCGGTAGATGGCGTCCGCCGAGGCGAAACCGGCCGTGGCAGCGGCCGACGGCACCGTCGCGGTGGCGATCGGAACCGGGGACGAGCCGTAGGCGCTTCCCGTGAAGTTGATGCCGGCCGTGCCCGCGGTGGGCACGATCTCCCGCACGACGGTCCGAGGGCTCCGGGGCAGCCAGGTCCGGGGTTCGCCGAACCGGCGGTGGAATGCGATCAATGCCACGAGCGTCGTAAAGACCGAGACCAGCCCGTAGGTCCAGACTTGTCCGGTGAGCAGGATGACCGGGGCACTGATGATGGCCGCGAAGAAGCGGGGGAGGGTGTCGTAGACGGCGAGGATCCGGGGCTGGCCGGTGCCGATGCCGTACCACGCCGGCGAGAAACCGGTCAGCGCTGTGGCCCAGGCCATGGTGATGGCATCGAGGCGGAAACCCTCCCGGGCCACGAGCGCGACGATCACGCTCATGACGGGCAGCACGACGACCGCGAGCAGGATCCGCGAACGGACGCTCCTGGAATAAAGTGCCGCCCGCAGCGGGAAGGCGCCGGCGCGGGCAATCTCGACCGGGCCGGAGATGTTCCAGCTCCAGAGAATGATGGTCGACGCAAAGATGCCAATGGCCTGGCCGGAGGTGATGCTGGACCAGCCGGCGGCCCCCACGACGCGCGAAACGACCGGGAGGAGCAGGAACGGCAGGACCAGCGCCAGCAGGGGCAACAGGGTGAAGCCTGCAAGCCTGAACAGAACGGGTCTCATGCGGTACGGTCCTCGTGCTGGGGGGCTTGACCTAACGATGATACGCGATTGCCCCGCACCGGCCCCTGGCCCGGGAGTCGCCTAGAGTGGTTCGCATGAACGACGAGAATGGCCCCGATGTGCCGAAGGTCAGGGCCAGCGTGTGCATGGCCACCTACAAGGGTGCGGCCTTTGTCCGGGAGCAGATAGCGTCCATCCTCGCCGAGTTGGGTCCCGACGACGAGCTCGTCGTGGTCGATGATGCGTCCCCCGACGAGACTGCCGCAATCGTGGAGGGGATCGTTGATCCGCGGATCAGGCTCGTCCGCTCGCCTGTCAACCGGGGGTACGTGCGCAGCTTCGAGGAAGCGATCCGGCTGAGCCGGGGCGAGTACGTGTTCCTGTCAGACCAGGACGATGTCTGGATTCCGGGCCGGCTGGAGCTGATGCTCGCTGCCTTGTCCGGTTCTATGGTGGTCGCCAGCAATTTCGACATGCTGGGCGGCGGAAACCGGCCCTGGATTCCGCGGCTGAAGTCCGCGGACTCGCGGCGGCACGTGGCAAACTTGTTCGCCATCCTGATCGGGTACCGGGCGTACTACGGCTGCGGCATGGCCTTCCGCCGGGAGGCTGACCGCTACTTCACCCCGATTCCCGCTTACGTTCGGGAATCACACGATCTCTGGCTGGCCATCTGCGGCAATGTCGCCGGATCGATAACCCACCTTGACGAGTCGACCATTTACCGCCGGATCCACGAATCGAACCAGACGCCTGCCGGCCTGCGGTCACTGCCCAAGATCGTCGCGGCCCGCGTGATGCTGGTCCGGCTTATGGTCGAAGCCCTTCGGAGGATCCGCCGGCGGGTCTGAGCCGGCGACGGCCTTTCGGTAAGCTGGCCTCATGCAGAAACTTCTCGTCACCGGCGGCGCCGGCTTCATCGGCTCCAATTTCGTCCACTACGTACTGGAGAACACCGACCACCACGTCACGGTCCTCGACAAGCTCACCTACGCGGGCAATGTGGAGTCTCTGGCGGGCCTGCCTGCAGACCGGTTCACGCTGGTGCAGGGCGACATCTGCGACGCCGCCGTGGTGGAGCGCCTGGTTGCCGGGTCCGACGTCGTGGTGCACTACGCCGCGGAATCCCATAACGACAACTCGCTGCACGATCCGCGCCCGTTCCTGGACACCAACATCATCGGGACCTACACCCTGATCGAGGCCGCGCGGAAGCACAACAAGCGCTTCCACCACATCTCCACCGACGAGGTCTACGGCGATCTCGAGCTCGATGACCCGGAGCGGTTCACCGAGAGCACGCCCTACAACCCCTCCAGCCCGTATTCCTCCACCAAAGCGGGCTCGGATCTGCTGGTCCGCGCCTGGGTGCGGTCCTTCGGCCTGCAGGCAACCATCAGCAACTGCTCCAACAACTACGGTCCGTACCAGCATGTGGAGAAGTTCATCCCGCGCCAGATCACCAACGTGATCGACGGCATCCGTCCCAAGCTGTACGGCAAGGGCGAGAACGTCCGTGACTGGATCCACGCCAACGACCACTCGTCCGCTGTCCTGGCGATCATCGCCGGGGGCCGGATCGGGGAGACCTACCTGATCGGCGCCGACGGCGAGAAGAACAACAAGGACGTCGTCGAGCTGATCCTCAAGCACATGGGCCAGGCGCCGGACGCGTACGAGCACGTGGTGGACCGGCCCGGCCACGACATGCGGTACGCCATCGACTCCTCCAAGCTGCGCGAGGAACTCGGCTGGAAGCCGCAGTTCTCCAACTTCGAGGCCGGCATCGAAGACACCATCGCCTGGTACCGGAACAACGAGGACTGGTGGCGGCCCCAGAAGGCCGCCACGGAAGCCAAGTACAAGGAACAAGGCCAGTAGATTATGTCGATCGAGTTCTCGAAAAAGCTCACAGCGCACGAAACCCCGATCCCCGGCGTCGTCCTCTACGACCTTCCGGTCCACGGTGACAACCGGGGCTGGTTCAAGGAGAACTGGCAGCGGGAAAAGATGGTGGCGCTTGGCCTGCCAGACTTCCGTCCGGTGCAGAACAACATCTCGTTCAACGAATCCGCCGGCACCACCCGCGGCATCCATGCCGAGCCGTGGGACAAGTTCATCTCCGTGGCCACCGGCAGGATTTTCGGCGCCTGGGTGGACCTGCGCGAAGGCCCGACCTTCGGCGCCGTGTTCACCGCCGAGATGGACCCCAGCCAGGCCATCTTCATTCCCCGCGGGGTCGGGAACGCCTTCCAGACGCTGGAGGACAACACCGCCTACACCTACCTCGTCAACGACCACTGGTCCGCCGACGCCCAGGGCCAGTACACCTTCCTGAACCTCGCCGACGAGACCGCGGCCATCAGCTGGCCAGTGCCGCTGGGCCGGGCCGAGCTCTCGGACAAGGACAAGGCGCACCCGCGCCTGGCGGACGTCACGCCGATGCCGCCGAAGAAGGTCCTCGTGGTCGGCGCCAACGGCCAGCTCGGCAAGGCGCTGCGCCGGCAGTACGACGGCGACCCGTCCGTTGAGTTTGCCGGCCGGGACGATTTTGACCTCGACAGCGAGGACGCCTTCGCCGGACGGAACTGGAAGAACTACTCCACGATCATCAACGCCGCGGCCTACACCGCCGTGGATGCCGCCGAGTCGGCCGAGGGCCGCGCGGCCGCCTGGGCAGTCAACGTCACGGCCGTGGCGCGGCTGGCCTGCACCGCCGTCGAACACGACCTCACCCTGGTGCACGTGTCCTCGGACTATGTCTTCGACGGCACGCGCGCCACGCACGACGAATCGGAGCCGGTGGCGCCGCTGGGCGTCTACGGCCAGACCAAAGCCGCGGGCGACGCCGTCGTCAGTGTGGTGCCCCGGCACTACATTGTGCGCACCAGCTGGGTGATCGGTGAGGGCAACAACTTTGTCCGCACCATGGCCTCGCTGGCCGAGCGCGGCATCGAACCGTCGGTGGTTGATGACCAGATCGGGCGGCTGAGCTTCACCGAAGACATCGCCGCCGGCATCCGGCACCTGCTGGAATCGGGCGCCGAGTACGGTGTCTACAACCTCAGCAACGACGGCGAGCAGCAGTCCTGGGCGGACATCGCCGCGGACGTCTACGAACTCTCCGGCAAGCCGCGGGAGGCCGTGACCGGTGTGAGCACCGAGGAGTATTTCAAGGGCAAGGCCGTCTCGCCGCGGCCGCTGAACAGCGCCCTCAACCTGGACAAGATCAAGGCGACCGGGTTCACCGTTCCTTCCGCGGCGGAGCGGCTGAGCGACTACCTCGGTTCCTGATTCAACGGTCTTCGCCCCGGGCACCTGAACGCAGACCGGCCCCCGCATGTGCGGGGGCCGGTCTCTTTTGCGTGGTGCGGCGTCAGCCACGACCGCTAATAGGTGAGCGTTTGGCACCCCAGCAGGGAGTTGTTCAGGCTCAGCATCGAGACCGCGACGCCGTAGGCGCACACCCGGTACTGGCCGCGCTGGGTGATGGGGACCGATGACGTGAAGCCGTGGTTGCCGACCGTGTCGAGGGACCGGTTGACGTCCGGGCGCTTCTGGTCGGCCATGAAGGCGTACCCCTTCCGGATCCCGTCAGGCGAGGTCACGTAGACGTGGTCCGGGATCGATGAGGCCGGGAAGGACGGATCCAGGGTCCAGCCGGATGCCTTGATGGAGGCTTTGCCGCTGATGACCTGGATCGAGGCCGCATCCAGGTAACCCATGGTGGCGGGGGTCGGGGCCGCGCTGATGGACTTGCAGGCCAGCAGGGTGTTGCCGGCCGTGACCGGGGCGATGCCGATGGCATAGGCGCACACGGTGTACTTCCCGGCACCAGTCAGCGGGACCGAGACCTGGAAACCGTGGTCACCGACCGTCTGCAGCGCGGCGTTGACGTCCGGACGCGGGCGGTTCGCGGTGAAGGCGTAGCCGGGATTGGTTCCGTTGGGCGACTGGACGTAGACGTGCACGGGCACGCTCTTGCCTGGCTGCACCGGATCCAGTGCCCATCCGCTCACCTGGAAGTTCGCGGCGTTGGGCGCCTGGGTGAGGGACACCGAATCGTAGGAGCCGAAGGGTGCGGGGTTGGCCTCGACGTTTGTGGTCTTGCAGGACAGCAGCACGTTGGCGTTGCGCCCGATCCCGTAGACGCACGCACGGTACGATCCCGGAACGGTGGCTTTGACCTGGTAGTCGAAGCCATGGGCCAGCCCCAAGCCGGTCGCGTCCGCGACATCCTTCCGGGCGACGTTGGCGCTCATCCGGTACCCTGTGGTTTTCCCGGCCGGGTCGGTGACGTAGGCGTCGGCGTAGCTGGAAGCCGAGGGGTTGGCGAGGTCGGCTGCCCAGCCCTTGAGCTGCAGCGTGACCTTGTCGGCCGTGCGGACCTGGCCGAAGCTGTCGAAGGACCCCGTCGGTGCCTCCACCCCGGTGGCCCGGAGCGACTTGCAGTCCAGGAGTGTGTTGCCGAAGGACCCGATGGCGTAGGCACAGACCTTGTACGTGCCCGACGCCGTGATCCGGACCGTGCCGTCGAAGCCGTGCAACGGACCGTAACCGAGGGCCTGGTCAACATCGGGCCGGGGCTGGTTGGCCTGCCAGGCATAGCCCTTGGTGGTCCCGGACGGATCAGTCACGTAAATGTGGGTCTGGATCGAGGACGATGTCCTGGCCAGGTCTGCCGACCAGCCCCGGGCGCGCAGGGAGACCGCGGCGCCGTCGCGGGTTACGGAGAGGTCGTCGAAGGAGCCGGTGGGCAGCGGCGTCCCGGCGAAGCGCTGGAGTGAGGCATAGTCGCCGTTCCAGATATTGGAGTCACCCACGAACGGCCCGGTGCTGCTGTATTGCCACATGCTGAAAACGCTCCAGCTGGAGGGGACGGGCCCGGCGTTGTCCGTGGCGGAGAGCGGGTAGGACGCGACCCACAGCGGGTAGTCGCCGAAACCCGCCGCGTTGGCCGTGCACTGGTTCCACCACGACGTGTTGGTGTAGATGACGGGAAGGCGGCCCGTGAGGGCCCGCATGGTGTTCCCGAAGTCGCGCACCCAGGACGTCAGCTGCGAGGGGGACATGCCGTAGCAGGTGTTGCCGAAGTAGAAGCCGTTGATGGTGCGGCCGGCGTAGGGGTTGAACTCGAAGTCGAGGACCGGGGGCATGGTCCGGCCGTCGGCACTCCAGCCGCCGCCGTTCTGGACGAAGAAGCGTGCCTGGTCGGCTCCCGAGGACCAGTTCGGGATCGCGAAGTGGTAGGCGCCCCGGATCATCCCGACGCTGCGGGCGCCGTCGTACTGGGCGCCGAAGGAATCATTGGTGAAGTAGTTGCCTTCGCTGGCCTTGACGTAGGCGAAGCGGGCCCCCATGTTCCACTGGCTCTGCCAGTTCACGCTGGTCTGGTGGCCGCTGACGTCCAGGCCTTTGACCCCGTACGACGGCGACCACGTGCCCTGCGTGGTAAGCGATTCAATGGCGGCGGACTCGGTGGTCGCCTTCAGAAGTGGCGACGGAGCGCTGACCCGGGCGGAGCGCTGGCCCATCTCGGCGCCACCGGGGCCGACAGCCGCGGCCATGGCCGCCCGGTCCTTGACGCCGCCCGGCGGCGCCGCGGACTGTGCCGCTGCCTGCGTTGCGGTCGGTGCCGGTGACGGGGTCGGTGCCGGGGCGGCCGGGCGGGCCGTTGCGGATGGCGCCGCCGCGGTGCTCGTGACCGTCGGCGACGGGCTGGCAGACGGCGTGGCAGACGCCGGGGGCGTGGCCGGCTGCTCGACGGCGGTTGCCGGCGACGGAACGCCGGTGATGGCCAGCAGGGTGGCGGCGAGGAGAATGGCCCCTGCCCGACGGCATCGGTGGCTGGTGGGGGGATATAGGGTGCGCTTCATGTTCCGCTCCGGGGCAATGGCACGCTGTGGGAGCCGCGCCACACGGTCTCGCGCCCGAGGGGCTACGAAGAGAGCTGGCCGGGCTGAGAGAATGTCTGACTTAACGCGCTCACCCTAACATCGGCCGACATCTGAGACCAGTGATTCAAGTGTTACCAAAGTGAAAGTTGTCATGTTGAAACCAGGTGGTTATCCACATGCACCCACGGCACCCCTTGCCGGGCCGGTTGCCCGCCCCTAGTTTTAAACCCATCGCGCCGGCACAGGGGCGGCAGTCATATGGGGGTCCAGGTGGAGGCTGTACGCATTGTTGAGGACGAGGTCCGTGAGCTGATCCGCCGGCGGGGCCTTGACCCCCTGCGGGAGTCCGGCGAAGTCCGGCGCCTGGTCGAAGCGGCTGTCAGCGACTACGACGAACGGGCCCTCCTGGCGCCGCTGCCCCCGCTGGGCCCGTTGGAGTCAGCCCGGAGATTCGTCTTCGACGCTGTGGCGGGCTTTGGTGCGCTCCAGCCGCTCCTGGACGATCCGGGCATCGAGGAAATCTGGCTCAACGCGCCGAATGAAATCTACGTGGCGCGCAACGGCGAATCGGAACTGACCTCCGTTTCGCTGACGGACCAGCAGGTCCGGGACCTTGTGGAACGGATGCTGAAGAGCTCAGGCCGGCGCCTGGACATGTCCTCACCGTTCGTGGATGCGGCGCTCCCGGACGGCTCCAGGCTGCACGTCGTGATCCCGGACGTCACCCGGCGTCACTGGGCCATCAACATCCGCAAGTTCGTCGTCAAAGCCAGCCGGCTCGAGCACCTGGTGGAGCTGGGAACGCTCACCCCGCAGGCGGCCAGGTTCCTCGGCGCGGCCGTCGCCAGCGGCCTCAACATCCTGGTCTCGGGCGCCACGCAGGCGGGCAAAACCACCATGCTCAACTGCCTCGCCGCCAGCATCGGCACCCGCGAACGGGTCATCACTGTGGAGGAAATCTTTGAACTGCAGCTGCCGCTCCGCGACGTCGTCGGCCTTCAGTGCCGTCAGCCGAACCTGGAGGGGCAAGGGGAGATTCCGCTGCGCCGCCTGGTCAAGGAGGCCCTGCGCATGCGGCCGGACCGGCTGGTGGTCGGGGAAGTCCGGGAGGCCGAAAGCCTGGACATGCTCATCGCTTTGAATTCCGGACTTCCCGGGATGTGCACCGTGCATGCGAACTCCGCCCATGATGCCGTGACAAAAATCTGCACGCTGCCGCTGCTCGCCGGCGACAACATCTCCAGCGCGTTCGTAGTGCCCACCGTCGCGTCCTGCATCGATCTGGTGGTCCATTGCAGCAGGCACGCCAGCGGGCGCCGACAGGTCACCGAGATCCTGTCCCTGGGCCGCCGGGTGGAAAACGGGATCATCGAGTCATCCATGGTGTTCACGATGTCGGACGGGCAGCTTCTGCCCAAGGCCAACTCCATGCCCGCCGCGGAAAAGTTTGCCCGCTCCGGGTACGACGTCGCTGCGCTGCTGGAGCAGCGGTGATGGCGCCGCTGGTCGGGATGCTGGGCGGCGCCGGCCTCCTGCTGATCTGGTGGTCCGCATGGGAGAAGCCTGAGAGCGTGCGGCGCAGGCCCCGGACCAGCCGGCTTGAGGACCTCCTGCGGTCGGCGGGCATCGAAAAGGTCAGCGCGGCAGGGCTGCTCGCCTCGTGCCTTGGACTCGGGGCCTTCACAACGCTCGCGTTCTTCGCGGTTACCGGGTCTTGGCCGATCTCGGCATGTTTTGGCCTGTTCGGCGGCTGGCTGCCGATGGCGATGGTCCGGTGGCGCGCCAGAAAGCGCACGGCTGTCCTCCGCCAGCTCTGGCCCGACGTCGTTGACCATTTGCGCTCAGCCATCAGGGCCGGCCTGTCGCTGCCGGAGGCCCTTATCCAGCTGGGCGACAAGGGCCCCGTGGAGCTTCGCCACGTGTTTGTGGACTTTGGCTCCGACTACCGGTCGGGAGGCCAATTCGATCCCTCACTCACACGGCTCAAGGACCGTCTGGCCGATCCCGTGGCGGACCGGATCGTCGAGGCCCTCCGGCTCACCCGGGAGGTGGGCGGTTCGGACCTCGGGAGGCTGCTGGGCACCCTCGCGGAGTTCCTGCGGGAAAGTGCCAGGACCCGGAGTGAGCTGGAGGCAAGGCAATCCTGGACCGTCAACGCCGCACGCCTGGCCGTCGCTGCGCCCTGGATTGTCCTGGTGTTGCTGGCCAGCCGTCCTGAGGCTGTGATGGCGTACAACACCCCGCTCGGCGCTGCCGTCCTTTTGGGTGGCCTTGCCGTCTCACTGCTGTCTTATGCCATCATGCTGCGTATCGGGGCGCTGCCGGAAGAACAGCGGGTCCTCCGATGACCGGCCTGATGGCCGGCGCCACGGTGTGCGGGGCCGTGCTCGGGGCGGGCCTGTGGCTGTTCCTCGTCCGGCTCCCCTTCATGCGTCCAACGACGTTCGTCGAACGTATCGAACCGCAGCTGAGAACCCACAGCCTCGAATCCCGGCTCTTGCGCACCGCCCCGCGGAATGTCACACCGTTTGGGCCGCTCGAACGGATCCTCCGCCCGGCGTTCCGGGACGGTGCCAGGTCCCTGGGCCGGATCAACCTTGGCGCGACGGCGTTAAACCGCAGGCTCGCCCGCGCCGGCAGCGCCAAAACAGCCGTGGACTTCCGGGCTGAGCAACTCCTCTGGGCGGCCGGCGGATTCGTCCTCGCCGTCGGCGTTGTGGCGCTCGCCGGCTCGATCGGCCGCTTCAGCCCGTTCGTCGCCGTCGTGGCCGTCGTGGGAAGCGCCGTCGGCGGGTTCCTGCTCCGGGACTACCTGTTGGGCGCGCACATCAAGAAACGGGAGGCGCGGATGATGGCGGAGTTTCCGAGCATCGCCGAACTCATGGCCCTGGCCGTCAGCGCCGGCGAAAGTGCCACCGGTGCCCTGGACCGGGTCTGCCGCAGCGCGCGGGGTGAGCTCTCGCAGGAATTCGGCCGTGTCCTCGCCGAGACCAGGTCCGGCAAGCCCCTCGTGGAAGCCCTCCACGAGTTCTCGTCCAGGACCGATCAAGGGCCGCTGCTCCGTTTCGTGGACGGGATGATCGTGGCCGTCGAACGTGGAACACCCCTCGCCGACGTCCTCCGGGCGCAGGCACAGGATGTCCGGGACACAGCCAAGAGGGAGCTCATGGAGTCCGCCGGCAAGAAGGAAATCGGCATGATGGTGCCGCTTGTCTTTGGCGTCCTGCCGCTCACGGTCATCTTCGCCGTCTTCCCCGGTCTGGCCGCCATCAGTCTCGGACTATAGGAACCTGGCGAACGACGACGGACAGCCGGCGGCTGCCCACCGGCCGGCCCGGGCAGGACTCAAGAAAAGTCATACGAGGAGGGAACAGGATACGAAGGACGCCCTGCAGCTGGCCGGCCAGCCTGGGGCACACGGTGCACGATCTGCCGGCGACACGTCACGAACCATCAGATCCAAAAACAGGACTCCGGAAAAACAGAAAAACAGAAAAACAGAAAACAGAAAACCAGAGAACCAGAGAACCAGGAAAGAGGACACGGTGAAGAACTTCGGAACCCGGGCGGCATTGGCGGCCTGCGCGCTCAGCATGTTGACCTGGTGGTCTGCTCCGTCGCAAGCGCGGGCGGGGGACCACTCTGGGGTGGGAACCGCCCATCCCCAACGCGGGGACGTCCCTGGCTGAGCCAGGATATTTAGATACTGTAGTCACCTTGATTGCTGGTAATGTCCTGCAACGTACTTCTTCCGCTGGGCTGCCGGTTGGACGCCTGGGGGTGTGACTTCCGGCGCGGAGGGTGGGTCATTTGAGCGCTGGCGACGGTGCGACCTCCCACAGCATCGGAATTTCCCTCACCTTCTCGGCCATTATGGTTTCCACCTTCGGCCCCGCCTTAGCAAGAGCCAGATCCTGCATCTCGGGTGATATCCAGCGGACGAAGTGGTACTCGTTTACGAAGGGCGCCGCGTGGATTGTCAGGCGCGCCAATCGCACGTGATTTCGGCCTTTCACCCAGCCCACAGTTGATGAGGCAATAAACGCCTCGCCGCCGACGACAGAACCTATCGGCGACACTTCATGGCAGCGTACTCGACCTGCATTTGAGGATCCAGTGCTCGCTGGCCTGCTCACGGTCTGGGGTACCGGACCGCAGAGCTCGGCGATCTGCCCGACAGTGAGCCCCTTGCGGTACATGAGATCCCGCTCAGGGTGGCGTGACTCGCTGGGCCGAATGTGCCCCCGAATCCATGACAAAAGAGTAGGCGTTGCCCTACCAATGTCCAGCCTGCGAGGGGCGCATATGTGGCTGAAGGCACGGCTCGCGGGAGCGAGCAACCCTGGCGCTCGGTGAACTGGTACTCCACGTGTTACTGGGATGTGACGGTTCGCCTTGGCTCGCTTTGCCTTTAGCGTCGTACCCCTCACTTATGCTGAGCGAACTCACTCGCATTGATAACTGGGACAAGATGAAAACTATGACTCTCGGAGCGATGGCGCTCCTTCTGATCCTTCTGGCTGGCTGTGGCGGCGCTGCAAGTTCACCGACTGCGCCGACAGTTGCTCCCGCCACATCCACGCAAACTGAAGCAGCTAGCCCTAGCGCGTCCGCCAGTGCTGCTGCAGGGGCCAAATCGTCCCGGGGCAACATAATCAAGAAACCAGGCGAAGGCGCAGGGGTCACGGACAAGGACAAGACGGTGGCGAGCTTCGTCATCAACTCGATTCAGGTTGACCCGGCCTGCACGAACACCGCGGCTATGCCTTCAAAGAACGGGCATTTCGTTGTCCTGGACGTGTCGATGGAAACGATGCCTGAGCTTGCGGAGTCCGTCAACCCTCAGTTCGGACTCGCGGGGTACGGATGGAAAGCGATCGCCGAGAACGGAACGACCTTCAACGGCGATGTGGCGTCGCTTGAATCGTACATGTGCCTTTCAGAGGCAGAGAGGTTCCCGTCGGCTCTCGGCCCGGCCGAAAAGGCGACCGGAAAGATTGTCTTTGACGTGCCGACCCCAACCGGCGTCCTCGTCCACAAGCAGGGCTTCATGACCACCGGCTGGGAATGGGCTTACCCCGCCAAATAGACAGCGCCACGTCGGGGCCCCCGCTGCTGACAATTGCGGCGGGGCCTCGTGCTTCTCGCAACCCGCAGATTCGCAGGCAGGGCGGCGCCATTGGAGGCTGTAGGATCCCATCATATTGTTCAATCTCGGGGG
Source organism: Arthrobacter sp. 10N44_2 (assembly GCF_056394385.1). Classification (NCBI taxonomy): domain Bacteria; kingdom Bacillati; phylum Actinomycetota; class Actinomycetes; order Micrococcales; family Micrococcaceae; genus Arthrobacter; species Arthrobacter sp. 10N44_2. The sequence continues at coordinate 126,131 of NZ_JBFTHT010000003.1, forward strand.
AAATACTTGTGAAACGACTTCTGCCGCTCTTGGTTGCGGCTGCACTTTCTCTTTCAGCCTGCGGTAACGCTTCGCCCAGCGCTGGATCGGCAACCGCCACGCCCGCTAATCTTCCGTCGACAAAGGTCGTTTCGGAGACTGAGACCTGTGTTGAGCTATTTGGTGCCAACGAGAACGGTCCGCTTTTCGTCGCTGTGGAGGTAATGAAAGAACTGACAGACAGTGACGATGCCGTCTCAAAAGAACTCACTTCTAAGGTGGAAGCCGTCTCGAAGGACCTGGAAAAGATCTCATCAAGCGCCAACGCGGAGACGAAAAAACTCGTCGATTCTGTAAACGAGACCTTTGTAGGCCTCTTGGCGGCGACTGGGACGAGCTTCAACATCAAGGTGGAGAGTTTCAAGACCGGGGGGTCTGAGCTTCTGGACCGCTGCCCCCCACTGATCAAGGACTCATCGAAGTCGACGCCGTCTCCGTCTCCTTCTCCTTCTCCTTCTGCCACTTTAGCCGGAGCCTCATACGCATTCACTTGCAAAAGTGATGCGGAGTACAGCCTCAAGTTCTCGAGCTACAAGGAAGCGTGGGCGTCCGGGAAGGCGCTAGACCTCTGCACTGTCACCCTTTCGAGAGGGGTGCCCTCGGCCATGGAAAAGGAACTGGCAGTCGCGGCTTACGGCAACGAAGCCAAGCATGAGTCGCCCGTCTATCTCCATAGCATTTGTGCCGTGACTGCTGGGCACTACGTTGACAGTCCTTTGAGTGACGCCCAGGCGCGGGAGGCGCGCGCCGCCATGAAACTTTGCCCGGATCATCCCAAACGGGCACAGATCGAGGCCAACGCAACCGAGGGAGAGGCGCAGAGCGCCGACCAAGCCGAGGGAAGGATGGTTGGACCCGGGAAGTACTTGGTTGGGACTGATGTTCAGCCTGGCACCTGGCAGTCACAGGGCGCCAAAGTTGAAGACTGCTATTGGGAAATTTCTGACGCCTCAGGGAATATCTTGCAGAACAATTTCATCTCTGTCGCACCTCAGTTCACCATTCGAATTCCTGCTACGGCTGCCGGTTTTACGGCATCAGGCTGTTCGTTCCGCTGGATAAACGGCTAGCCGCCGGCAAACAAAGGAAATCCCCCGTCAGCCCTCGGTGCTGGCGGGGGTTCGTTTTTGTTCGCGCCCTGTGAGCCACAAGTGGGCAGGGGCAGGAGGTCTCAGCGCGGACGGATCTCGGCCCCGCTGATCCGATTCGGGGACGGAATGATCGTGGCCGTCGAACGCGGTACGTCACTGGACGACGTGCTGAGGGCGCAGGCGCAGGACGCCAGGGACACCACGAAGGGTTTCAGTAATGCGCCGGCTGCCCGGTCACGGTAGCCGGGTACAACAAGTACGATGAGGTAAATTTTCACAACCGTCAAAAGGACTTGGGTATGGACGCGGACATCTGGAAGCTTCTCGTGGACAAGGTGGTCTCGCGGACACAGTCCCGGGACCTATTGTGGTCCAAAACCGACGAAGGCCCTGCTAATACGCTTAGCTTCGGGACATCAATCGACGACAGTACGACATTGAACATCTGGGGGTACAAAGCTAATTATTCTTACGAACTGTGCCTTATAAAGCAAACCGCCGGTGAGCCTTTCGAGGAGCGAAAGAGGGTCACGGTCAAGAAGAACGCAGAAGGCATTAATTTTAGCGGTTTGTTCGAGGCTGCCAAGAAGCAAATTAGGGATCTTCCCCGTGAGCGGGCATTCGCCGCGGTGATGGAGTACCTGACTGACCCAACGGTTGAGGACCCCGAGAAGCAAGATGAGCTTCGTGATAAATGGGGAGAACTGGGCGACGATGGTTTCTTCCTCTACTCCCAGGATGAGAAGATTCTCCGCGCGGCAAGGGACATGACTGCCGCGGGCTCCATAACTTGGAGTGCCGAAGAATACAGTGGGGACGACGGTCAGTACTTCTGGGCTGAAATCGGCAAACTCCTTCACTTTCGATTTCACCCAACCCAGAGGCCGGGCCGAGTCTCAGGTGTTACTTCATATACGTTTAGCGTTGGTGCGACTGGCGACGAGCCCTTTGATGCCGATGTCGAGCTTAATCCCGACAGCAAACAACAACAAGAGCGAGCACTTTGGGTGATTGCAGATGACATCCACAAGATAATTTTTAAAACAGCTCACGAAGACGAAGTCAAGTTCAACAAAATAGTCCGGGACGATATTATCCACGATATTCTGGTGTCACTGGATAGTCCTCGCAAACAGCCATCATCCAATGAGGGGAGCTGAAATACGGCCGTCCCTATTGGCACGCTTCCCGCTTGCGGCCTGCCGGGTAGGCCGCGTACCCGGATTCCTCCCCGACTAGTTGTGGGTCAAGCGGGACTATCGCTGTCCTTCCCAGCGCTGTGAAGCCCCGAGGGCAGACACCCCAACATGTAGCGAACTGCGCAACAGCGGATGGCATTCCGTAACGGCAGCCCGCTTAGCCTGACTGTCTGCCCCAATTGGTAGAGTTGGGGCAACAATTTGGGGGACAAATGCCAGAAGAAACCTTCCGCCGGGACGCCTCCGTTCTTGTGGGTAACGGCCTCAGTATCGCCTTCCGTTCGAGGTTAAATCTCGCGACGATTACAGAGGAAATGATCGGCCGCATGCAAGGGGCATCGGACAACGGAGATCAAGTAGTCCACGCCATGAAGGAGATAGCCCGCAGAGCGCTCTCCGAAGGTGAAGTGGCTGATGGTGACTTTGAAAAGCTCGTCGGAGCATTCGACTCGCAGGCGCTGACTTTGGATGAACTCGGCAAGCTGGCGGACCTGGTCGAAGAAGACCCTTCAGCGACACTGATCAGTTCGATAAGGGAAGTATCCGCTTTTAGCCAACGCGTGCGAGACATGGGAATCAGCTACGTGCTGGAAGTCGTCATGGAACGCTCACGGGCTGATCTCGAAAGGGACTCCGGCTTGCATTCCCTCGTGGAAGCCATCTCTGACCAATTCGACGGCACGGTGACGATTGGCAACCTAAACTACGACACCCTTTTGTTGGCTGCGCTGTTGGCAACAAAAGCTCCGATGACGGACATGGGCTTGGGGTACGGGAAAGTGGGCATCAGGGTCACCGATCCGCAAGATCCTGACTACGAGGAAAGATACACGGGGTATGCCCTCCGGACACGGGCCAACTTCCTAAACGACCCTGCACACAGAGTCCGGCTCCTCCAACTCCATGGGTCGCTGACATACTGGCACGAAGTTGACGGTCATAAAAGGCACTTCAAGTTGCCCGTGGAGGCAGTCCGAAGCCCAAGGTTGTGGCAGGAGTTAAGGAGCGGTGAAGCTGACTGGCGGCCGACAGTAGTGCTTGCCAACCAGCGGGACAAAGCCCGTCACGTTGAGAAGTTCCCTTTCAATATCTGTTACGACTCTTTTCAGGACAGCCTTGCCAGTACTGACCACTGGTTGGTCATCGGGTACTCGTTCCGCGACGCCTGTGTTAATGATGTCCTAAGGGCCGAATTCTTGAAGAGGCGGGACAAACCTACGGTCTTGGTGTCCACTTTTGGCCGGGAACTGAAGCGCGGTGAGGTTGAAGTGGCTTTTGGATGGGGCGCCGAAGACAATGATTCCAGTCCCTGGCTGACCATCAATCGGGGAGGTGCAGCAGGACTAGAAGACACGGAAGATTGGGCCGAATTCACCGGGTTCTAAGGGAGCCGACCCCGGCGCGATCTACACAGAGAGCTGGTCCTCACAGGGAAGTTCCCCCTCCGCACGCCTCTGATTAAATCCTAAGGCGTTGGAATTTGGCGAGGGCAGGTTAGGCGGTAGTTGGCAGCTGGAGGCCGCAAGGGGCCTTCAGGCGCCTCCTGGAGGTGCGTCAGTCTCAGGGAGTGTGGTTGACATCGTCTGTTGCGATTCTTCGCGCCGTTTGCTCGTAAGCCGCCTCGATATAGTCCTCGACGTCTATGCGTCCGATGCGCCAAAGGTTCTTGCCGCCAACCTGAATACCGCGTAGCTCCCCAGCCTTGAGCAGGGCTCTGATCTGTGGAACTCCGACGTTGAGTTCCTCCGCGACTTGCTCAACGGTGAGGAATCGCGGCAAGTCGTCACGTTGCGTATTCATCAATCCCCTTTACGGCACCACGTCGACGCGCCCGCCCGGACTTCCACGTATTCCAGCCAGGTACGGTCCCGTTCAGGGCCTGTAGCTCGTTCGCAGCGAGCACTCCTTTGAGTGCTTTCTGTCGCTGGCCGTGAAGCCACACTCCGACGATGTGCTCAGCCTCGGTTTTGAAATTTCGGTGGCGGGGCCAGCGAAGTTCGTGCTGATGGAAGGCACGTAGCTCTTGGAGTCGCTCCTGCCAGCGCCGTCCTTCTTCGACTACCCGCTGGTTGCGCGTCCAACCCGCCAGCGTCTGCAGCGCTGCAACTTTGTCTTGTGACAGGCCGCCTTGACGGTTAGCACGTCGCTGGACCGAAAGCCAAGAACCTAACCGGCGTCTTTGCGGGTCCGGATCGCTAGTGGTGGGGTACCGGCCCTCGGATGTACGAATCTTATGCAGGGCGTCGATGTTCCCCGCCCAGGAGGCTGGAATTAGACGTTTCTTCGGCGGAGGACACATGGCCACATGTTCGGCGTTCATATCAGGATTGAGTTCCCGTTGGCCCCGTATGTGCCTGCTCACGGTCTGGGGCACCGCACCACAGAGCTCGGCGATCTGCCCGACAGTGAGCCCCTTGCGGTACATGAAATCCCACTCCGGATGGCGGGACTCTCCCGGTCCACACACGCCCCCAATACTCATGAACAGAGACTATGCCGACCGGCACCTGTTGTGGAGTCCCCTATTGCGCATCTAGGCGGCAGAAGGCGGACCCTCACACTGAAATGCCAACGATTTAAGAGCCCTTGGGTCAGCGCTCAAGGGGTCCGCATTTGTACCGCTCCTTGTACTAGATCTCGTCGAGGGCAACGCTTCGGAAGTCGGATAGCGTTAGCTCGCCCTCTTCCTTTTCGTCCCAAATCTCTGTGGCGCCTCCGATGACCTGAAAGAGGTCCGCGTCATCCAGAGCCGGAAGCTCGTCACCCGGCTTGACGGGAATCCACTCCCCGCCTTTTCGGTAGCTGAGAAGCCCGACATTGAAGTCGTGCTTGACCAGCATCTGAACGGAGTCACCGTTCCGTGCCACATGGAACTCCATCGATATAGATGCCTGGTCCAGAAGTTCTCCCTCGTCTTCTGGTGGCACTTCCCGGAGCTCCGCTATTCTCCGCAAAATAGGGGCTTGTCTGACTTGCAGAACCTGCTCTTGCTCCCAAGTCGCGTCCATGTCCACGTGGTGCATGCCGTAGTCCGAGCCAGGAGAGTGACGGTCAGGGTTGTAGGGAACCTTTGACTGCATCTCTTCAACCCAGTCCTCGTGGATTTGGGCGAGAATCGAATGGAGCCTTTGGATCTCCCTGCCATTTTCGTTCATTGTCTGCTCCTTGGGGTCGCTCCTGCGAGCGCACGGGCGGCGTCAGCTGCGCGAGCATACTCGTCCGAGCATCTGCATCCATGCCGCACCCGCACGCCTAGACCGGGGCGTGACGTGCCAGCAGAGAGCCCTAGGTTAACATCTAAGGCTCTCCTATCGCTCTGGCGGTATCCGCTGCCCGCCCTCATTTGCAGGCCTTTACGCGGCTTCCAGTGCTCCCCGCAAGTGAACCTGACTGCGACGCCCGATATTGGGACGGGACTACCTTGGGGGACATAAAATCACCTTTGCGCCGCACTGCGTAAGGCTTGTCCCCGGAGCGCTACTTGTAGGCCTGCCGTCGCGGACTCGGTGTCACAGGGACATATGATCGGAGGGCTGGACTTGGGCCAGCCGGTTTTCATTACGAGTTCTCGGGGGCTTCTGTGGCTACAACGTTTGATGCACTTCTTTCCTCTTACCGAGGTCTTGCGGACTCAGAGAGGATGAAGGGCAACTACTTTGAGCAGCTGATCGAGCAATATCTGAAGCACGACGGAGTCCAGGCGCCCCAGTACACCAACGTTTGGCTATGGCGTGACTGGCCGGGTCGGAACGGGAAGCCGGACACGGGTATCGACCTGGTGGCAGAGCGCGCGGATGGCGGGATCACGGCAATCCAGTGCAAGTTCTATGCCGACACGCACACCATGCAGAAGCACGACATCGACTCGTTTATCTCTGCCTCCGGCAAGGAGCCGTTTTCTCACCGGCTCATCGTGTCCACCACGTCGAAGTGGACCCAGAACGCCGAGGAAATGTTGGACAACCAACACATACCGGTCCAGCGCATCGGCCTCTCCGATTTCCGGCATTCCAACATTGACTGGTCGACCTATGAGCTGACCGATCCATCCACGGCTCCCAAGCTGCACGACAAGAAGCAGCTCCGTCCGCACCAGCACGACGCCGTGACCGCCACTATGAAGGGCTTCATTGACAACAACCGCGGCAAGCTGATCATGGCCTGCGGCACCGGCAAGACCTTCACAGCGCTCAAAGTTGCCGAACGCTTCGCCGAGATGGAAGGTCACGCCCGCATTCTCTTCCTGGTCCCGTCCCTGGCGCTGATGTCCCAGTCGCTGAAGGAATGGTCCGACGAGACCGAGCAGCCGATGCACGCCTACGCGGTCTGCTCGGACGTGAAGGTCGGGCGTCAGAAGAATTCGGACCTGACAGACGTGGCAATCCATGACCTGCAGATCCCGGCCACGACGGACGGAAAGACTCTCGTCGAAGCGATGGGAAAGAAGGAACTGGACGAGGGCATGACGGTGGTCTTCTCGACCTACCAGTCCATCGAAGCCGTCGCCGAGGCCCAGAAGGCGGGCCTGCCCGACTTCGACCTCATCATCTGCGATGAAGCCCACCGCACCACCGGAGCAACCTTGGTCGGCACCGAGGAATCGCACTTCGTGAAAGTCCACCGCAATGACGTCATTGCCGGCGGCAAGCGGCTGTATATGACGGCAACGCCGCGCCTCTTTAACGACGACACTAAGAACGCGGCCATGGAGAAGGACGCCATCCTGTGCTCTATGGATGACGAGACCATGTACGGGCCGGTGTTCTACCGGATCGGATTCGGTGAAGCCGTCACCAAGAAGCTTCTGGCCGATTACAAAGTCCTGGTCTTGGGCGTCGAGGAGACCCAGGTGGTTTCCTCCTTCCAGGACCAGCTCGCCGACTCCAACATGGAGTTGAATATCGACGACGTCGCCAAGCTGATCGGGTGCTGGAATGGCCTGGCAAAGCGCCGCTCCGGAATGCATGAAGCTTCTTTCGGCAACGACCTTGCCCCGATGCAGCGAGCGGTCGCATTCAACCGCGACATCAAATCGTCCAAGCTGGTCGAGTCCGAGTTTGAGGACCTTGTACGAGTGCATCTGACGAACCTGGACAATGACGACCTCACCGACGACCTCAAGGTCCAGGTCAAGCACATCGATGGCGGCTTCAACGCTGTCGCCCGTGCCGAACGCCTGGACTGGCTCAAGGAGGACTTCAACCACGACGGCGGCCAGCCCACTTGCCGGATCCTTACCAACGCCCGGTGCCTGACCGAAGGCGTCGACGTGCCTTCGCTGGATGCGGTCTTGTTCCTGAACCCGCGGAACTCCATGGTGGACGTGATCCAAGCTGTCGGACGGGTAATGCGCATCGCAAAGGGCAAACAGTTTGGTTACATCGTGCTGCCCATCGCTATCCCGGAGGGCCTGTCCACCTCCGAAGCCCTGAAGGACAACACCCGCTACAAGGTCGTCTGGCAAGTCCTACAGGCCCTGCGAGCGCACGACGAGCGCATGGACGCCGCGATTAACCATATCGAGCTGAACCACAACGCCCCCGAGTCGATAGTTATAGAGACTGTGGACCTGAAACCGAAAAAGAAGACCTTGATTGACCCTCGGCCCACGCCCGATCCGGACGAACCAGAAGATCCGAACTTCGTTCAGCCAACGCTTCAGTTTCCGGTGGCCGACTGGAAGGACTCCGTCTATGCCAAGATCGTCGACAAGTGCGGCAACCGGATGTACTGGGAAGACTGGTCCAAGGACATCGCGGACATCGCCAACAAGCACATCGTCCTGATCAACAACCTGCTCGAACAGGCCGACACCGCCCACCGCAAGGCCTTCGACGACTTCATCCAGGGCCTACGGGAGAACCTGAACCCAGACATCGACCAAGCCCAGGCTGTGGAGATGCTTGCCCAGCATTTGGTCACCAAGCCCGTGTTCGACGCCATGTTCACTAACTCCAACTTCACGGAACACAATCCGGTGTCGCTGGCAATGCAGAGCATCCTCAACCAGTTAGACGACCACTCCGCCTTCGAGAAGGAACGGGCCGGCCTGGAGAAATTCTACGACTCCGTCCGCAACCGGGTGAAGGCCATCGACAACGCCGCGGCGAAGCAGAAGATAATTCTGGAGCTCTACGACAACTTCTTCCGCAACGCTTTCCCCAGGGTCGCTGACCGGCTCGGCATCGTGTTCACTCCGGTCCCTGTAGTCGATTACATCCTCCGGTCCGCAGACGCGGCCCTCCGGCTAGAGTTCGGCAAGTCTCTTTCAGACGAAGGAGTCTCTATTCTTGAGCCCTTCGTGGGCACCGGCACGTTCGTCACCCGGCTGCTGCAGTCCGGGCTGATCAAACCCGAAGACCTGCACCGCAAGTACACCCAAGAAATCTTTGCCAACGAGATCGTACTGCTGAGCTACTACATCGCCGCTATCAACATCGAGACCGTGTTTGCGGAGGAATCAGAGAGGCATGGCCTCGATCGTGGCTATGTCCCATTCGACGGGATTGCCTTGACCGACACATTCCAGCTCAACGAATCCGACGGGCAAATTGAATCCAGCGAGTTTTTCCCTGAGAACTCCGAGCGCGTACGGCGGCAAAAGAAAGCCGATATCACCGTCATCGTCATGAACCCGCCGTACTCTGCGGGCCAGTCGAGTGCCAACGACAACAACCAGAACCAGAAGTACCCTGTATTAGATGCCTCGATTTCCAGTTCGTACGCAAAGGTGTCGACGGCAACTTTGAAGAACAGTCTCTTTGACTCGTACATACGCGGCATACGCTGGGCGTCCAACCGTATCAAGGGCGAGGGTGTGATCGCCTTCGTCTCTAACGGGAGCTTCATTGACAGCAACACCGCTGACGGCATCCGCAAAACCTTTGCCGCAGAGTTTAGCCGGGTCTTCGTTTACAACCTCCGTGGTGGAATTCGTGGGCGGAGTGGCGATGCGGCAAAGAGGGAGGGCGGCAATGTCTTCCCAATCATGACCCCGGTAGCTATTGCCATCCTGATCAAAAACCCTGCTCACAGTGGTCCAGCTGTGATTGAGTACCGGGATATTGGCGACTACGTCCCCCGCGAGCAGAAACTGGATCTACTGCGGCTGGAACGCTCAATTGAGGGAACAGATTGGGAAACACTTAGGCCCAATGAGCAAGGCGACTGGATCAATATCCGCGATGAAAGCTACCTCTCGTTCCAGCCGCTGGGGGACAAACTCTCCAAAGGCAAGCCGGGAACTCATGCCATGTTTGAAAACTACTCCGGAGGCCTGAAATCCAACAGGGACGACTGGGTGTACGGCTTTTCTTCCGGGGCTGTAGAAGGTCAAGTGAAAGTCTTAATTGCGACGTACGAGGGGGAGAGGAGCCGCCGGGCTGATCCTCCGACGATGGAGCCAACGCAGATTGGCTGGAGTCCTGGGCTGTTGCAGCGATTCAGGAAGGGACAACCGCTGGAGTTCGCTGCAAATCGCGTGAGGACGGGCTTGTACAGGCCGTTCTGCAAGCAGAGAGTCTATTTCGATCCAGCGCTCATTGAGCGTGGAGGCCAGCTGCCGAAACTGTTTCCCACATCAGTTCATCCCAACTTGGCCTTCGTTATCAATGCGGACAGGCGGAAGGCTGCGGATGTCCTCATTTCAGACGTGCTTCCGGACTTCCATCTAAACGGTGATTCGCAGTGCTTCAGTCTCTACACCTACGAACCGGTTTCCGAAGAAGTTCAGGATGACCTCTTCGCCGATGCAGAAGATGTGGTTGAGGGGTACCGGCGCAAAGACAACATCACCGGCGCGACGCTGTCCACGTTCCGAGGATTTTATGAGGAGTCGAAGCTCAGCAAGGAGGACATCTTCTACTACGCATACGGCCTTTTGCACAGCCCCACGTACAAAGAGGCGTACAAGGCTGATTTGATGAAGATGCTTCCGCGCGTCCCCAAAGTAAAGGACTTTTGGGGTTTCAGTGAGGCTGGACGAGCACTGGCAGACCTCCACCTCAACTATGAGACTGTAGAGCCCTACCCACTTGAGGAGATCGTTCAGGGCGAACCCACCGGCGACCTCTACGACTTCTACAGGGTGAGCAAGCTGTCTTTCGGCGCCCGCAAAGACCGCTCACGCATCATTTATAACTCGCGGATCACGCTCGCTGGCATTCCAGACGATGCCTTGGATTACCAAGTGAACGGCAAATCGGCGTTGGAGTGGATTATCGACCGCTACCAGGTCACCACGCACAAGGACTCACAGATCACCAACGACCCCAATGACTATTGCCGCGAAGTCGGCAACGCGCGCTACATCCTGGACCTCATCAAACGAACTGTCAGGGTTTCGGTGGAGACCAACCGAATAATTACGGCACTCCCTGTTTTGGAGATTTTGGAGTAGGACGTCCACAGCCTGTCCGCCACACACTGCCGCACGTACGACTTCAAGAGGAAAACGCTGATGAAGGACTTGACGTACTCCGACCAACAGACGACCTATATCTTGGGGGCCGGCTTTTCGAAAGCGATCAGCACACAGATGCCGATTACAGACGAACTTGGGGCCGACTGCGTCGCGCGAGATCCAGAAGTCCTAGGCAAGGCAGTCGGGCCCGGGGGAGATGCCCGTCCGAATTTCGAGGTGTGGCTGTCACGACGGGCTGAGGATCAGCCTTATCGCAGTTCTGCAGAGAACCTCTCGGCAAGGGCAATTTTCGCCGGCGCCGTACCTTTGATCGCTGAAAGCCTCAATGAACGACAGTCACGTGTCCTGTCGAGTGCTGCGCCGTTGTGGCTTCGACAGCTTATTTACGTTTGGCATGTCGGGCGCTCACCTGTCATCACTTTTAATTACGACTGCCTCGTCGAATGCACCGTAGACACCTACCGACTGCCACCCTGGGACTCGCATGGGAAAATGCCGTGGGCGTCAGTGTTGCGATTTGTGCCAGCTGCATCAAAGCCAGAATCAATTGGAGAGATGGAAGGGCGCGCGCCGTGGGAAACCTTTCAACTTCACAAGCTACACGGTTCACTGAACTGGTTTTGGACCGCCGGCGACAACTCCGGCGCCACCATCCAACGGGGGCGTCTTCCGGGATCCTACACAGCTGCCAAGCCAATGACGGAGGCAGAAAGGAGTTGGCGGCACCCTGGTCGCGAGACTTTTATTGTGCCGCCGTCTGCCCTGAAATCGAGTTATTACGGTAACCCTGTCACGCGGGAGATCTGGTCGAGCGCACATGGAGCCCTTCGCGAATCATCGAAGGTTGTACTGATGGGTTACTCTCTTCCACTTACCGACCTGTCAACAGCCGGGCTCATTGCATCAGCGCTTGAAGCGGGCAATGTGTCGTCGGTTGATATCGTCGATCGAAATCCGGAGGCCGTCCGGCGCAACCTTCAGCAGATGATCGACATCCCCGACTCTGCAATCAGACTCTTTGGAGGGGAATCGGCGATTTCTGATTACGTGCAGAATCTCTGGATGGAGGCATGCAAAACCATCGCAGCTGACCTAGCGACTTTGGCCTCCCAACCCATAGAAGGACTTCGGGGTGCTCTCGTATATTGGGATGGTCTGGATGTTGCTGCAGCCACTGATGCCAAAGTTGCCGGGGACGTGCTGACGCTGGATTTGGATACGCCCGGTAATCAGTGGGAAATCACCGGCACTGAGCGTAAATTTGATTGTCCAGGGCACAAGGGCCAAGCGCCCCTGCTACCCGTAGGAACGCTTAGGGATCTGCTTCAGACTGTACGCGCCGTGCAGGTTCGAACTCCTGATGGACGCATAAGTCCGGTTCTTGGAGCAGACGTCGTCGATATTAGCGTTGACAAACGAGGCAACGGTGTTTGGTTGAATCTTAGATGTCCCGTCCTGTTGCCACATGAGCGCGAACTCAAGGACGCAGTCCCCATTGCGCCATAACTCGGTCTAAGCCTGTGGCAATGCGTTGGTGACATCTTGTCTCAAATACGATCGTTTTTTAAGACGCCCGTGCCGGGCACTAGGAACACCGCTGTCTCCGCTGTTCTAGGCATTTTTGTAATCTTGAAATGCCGTCTCAAAACAGTTAGTCTCATAACACTGTTTGATACGGCATTTCTAGATAGGGGCGAATGTGGCAGTCGTTGGATACGCGAGAGTCTCGACAGTCGAGCAGAATCTCGATCTGCAGCTCTCTGCCCTGAAGGAGGCCGGCGCGGTTAGGACTTACGCGGACCAGGGAGTGAGCGGCAGCGCGACAGAGCGTCCAGAGCTTACGAGGGTGCTGGATCGCCTGGAGGCCGGTGATGTCCTCACCGTCTGGAAGTTGGACCGGCTGGGGCGAAACACCCACCATGTCCTTGAGGTCGTAGAGGAACTGCGAAAGCGCGAGGTCGGGTTCCGCTCGCTAACCGAAGGGCTTGATACCAATGGGCCCATGGGAACCGCCATGTTGACGATCATGGCCGCTTTTGCCCAGCTGGAGCGAGACACCATTGTGGAACGGACGCGCGCAGGGCTGGCGGTGGCTGCCAAGAACAACCGCCACGGCGGTCGTCCCCGGAAAATCGACGACGCAGCCGCTACTCGAGCTGTTGCACTCAAAGCCAAGGGGCTCAATGCCAGTGACATAGGCAAAATGCTGGGAGTCTCACGGGCGACCATCTACCGGTACCTGGCCAGCTAGGCTTGGACTCGGTGAACCCAACCTGATATTACAAGCGGGCATCAGAGCTGTGTGCGTGCCGCCCCAGTACTGGACTGGGGCGGCACGCCGGGTTGACGCTGCGCAAGCGCCGGGGGCTCTCGCATCGAAATTTTGTAAGACGGGCTCGCAATTTTGTAATTCGCGTAAAAAGTTTCTGTAACTAGCCCCGTGTTAGAAAATTTTTGTAATTGGGGTGCAAGCCGGTCCCACTCGAGGGCAATCACGCCCAATTAGTCATTGCGGACTCCGCGCAAGGCCTCAAGGGATACCTGCGGGTCTATTGCGGAAACATCGGGACCCGCTTAGGAAAGGGCAGCACTTGGGCGCTCGCCGTCCTCACGACGGTATTTCCTAATATACCGAGTTGTGAACCGCGTTCCCCACCTGTTCTTGGAACAGTCGTCTCTGAAAGTATCATTCCTGGAAGTATCACTCCCGGAACTCATCGATTGTGGAACCTTTCACTCATGGAACCTTGGCTTGTGCAGCGCTGAGGGCTTCCCATAATTGCGGGCGTGGTGTCTGGCTGTCTTCACCCGTTTGAGCTGTCTAGGGCAATGAATTTAGTCAGTGCCAGTCGTAGCAGTTCAATCGCTTGCTCGGTCCTCAGCGATACCACGAGTTCTCGTAGTCCATCTCTGAGCACTTGAGGTCAATGTCTTCGGCTGTGTAGATCGGCCCTCGGCGGGTGCTTTCCATCGGCTTGTGACGTTTGGCGTCGGCTGGTTCAAGGATGACGGGCAATTCGGTCTCCGGGTGAAGTCCGGTGATCAGGCACCTTTCCCCATCCCATACCTTGTCGTAGCTGAATCCGTCCAGCGATGTCGGGTAGGTGATTAGGTCTGTTCTGGTCAAGGATTCCTTGTCGTAGAGAACTTCGGGCTTGTCATCCCCGTAGATCAGTGTCGGGCTGGTTTCGATGTTGCTTGCTTCCATGATTACTGCTTTCTAATTAGATAGTTTGTTGTGTAACGGTGGTTGTCTGGATTGGTTATTGGTTGGGGCTAAAGCCCCCCCAACCAAACCAACCATCCAACTCACATACCCGATTAATGGTTGGCTGGTTGGTTGGGTATGAATCCAACCAACCAGCCAACCAGTGAGTGAGAGTTAAGAGTTGATTGCCGGATCTTCCGGAACGACTGCAAAGGGAGCAAGGGAGATGAGCTTGGTGCGGCCTTCGCCGGTTTCCTGAAGCATCTCGGAGTAGATCAACCACTCAAGGGCATCCTTGAATGCCTTGGTGTTCCTGTCGAGCTTGACCACAGCGGCCAGTTGGCGACGGGAGAGCGGCTTCTCGGAGACAGCAAGCATGAACTGACGGATGGTTTCAGGGTCAGGCTGCTTGGCTGAGAACTCGGAGATAGCAACTTCCATCTTGCCGATCGGAACGCAGACAGCACCTTCGGAGTTGAGATCCGGAAGCTCCGTGTATCCCTGAATGTGGTAGCTGACGGTGTCCTGAGGAACGGCGCGCCCCTTGACCTTCGTCCATTCGAGCTTTGCCTTACCGGATTTCTCTCCGATGGTGGTGAGCTTGGCCTGAACGTCGCACTTGCCCATCATTCCGGAAGCACCACGCGCCTTGTTTCCATCGTGGCCGGTGTGGTGGACCACGATAGCCATGAAGCCTAGGGAGTCACCAAGACGCTTGACTTCACGGAGCACACCAACCATGTCTGTGTTGGAGTTCTCATCGATGCCAGGAGCGAGGTCAATCTGAGTGTCAAAGACTATGAGCGTAGGCGTGATGTCAGCTTCGTTGATTTCACGTACAAGCCTCATCCACGAATCCTCAACTTCCGGCTGATCTTTGCCGATGCCTAGGAACATGTGGTGTCCGTCTCCACCGTCAAGGAAGACCAGTCCTGCAAGGCGGGAAGCGTCCACATCGGAGTGGTACTTGAGCCAAGCATCCACGTGGACGGAAAGGGCAGCTCCACCTTCAGCGGCCACGTAGACGGCCTGCTGCGGCTCACCGTTGTTGTTGAGCTTGTATCCCTGCCACTCGGGAAGGCCGGCGCACCAGCTCATCACGAGATCCAGCACGAGAAGTGTCTTGCCTGCGTAGGAAGCGCCGAAGATCTGGCAGAGGCCGGAGCGGTGGATCTTGTCTTGCACAAGCCAATCAATCTCCGGAGTCCTGAGCATGTCCTGAACAGACTTGAGACGGTTGCGTGCGCGGTCTTCCACTGCTTCGCGCTCTACGACTGATGCTTCGAACTCTCGGATGAGTTCTGCTTTGGCTTCTTTTGCTTCGTTCCACAGAAGCTCCGGACCGAAGTCGAGGAAGCCAGTGGTGCTGTTCTTGATGTGGGACGGAAGTCCCTGATCACCAAGGCTGTGTACTTCGTCCATGGTCTCCACGGTCGGGATATCGAATCCGTTCATGGACCAGAGGACTTTGGTTCCGATTCTGCTGTTGCTGCGGTTCCTCAGGTCTTCCATGAGGGACAGCTTGGCGGCTTCGTTAGATGCGGTTAGGTCGGGAGTGTTCATTGTGGTTCCTTCTTAGGTTTTGTGAGGTCATTCGATCTCGTTTCGTTTGTCGTCTTTAACTTGGTCAATCGGTGTTTTACTTGGCCCTGGCCTTGCCTCTGGACTCAGACGGCTGACTCCTCGGACGAGCAGGTGACCCATATTTCTGGTGCGACTACTTGCAGTGCCGCGGAGTCCTGGCAGCTGGCTGACACTTTTCCGCTTGGCACTTATCGCGGGTTCTTGGCACGCGGGCAACTTACATAGTCTTAAGTAGTCCCCCGGAACGGACAAACCCCCTGAATCCAAGGGATTCAGGGGGAAGACCAAGACACTATTCTATCATCTGGGAGAATAATAGTCAAGCTGTGGCGCTGAGTCAAGCTGACGGGCCACAAATTTCTCAGAAGCAGACAAGATGAAGTTCGAAGGCCGGCGTTCGCTCGGGGATAGGGCAACTGTGGGATAGGGATCCATTTAACGTACTTGCGAACCCTGCAGTCTAGGTTCTGCTCGGAAAAATCCCTTCGTTCTCATCTCCCACTGGGCGCCACGCGCCGTCGTCGCCCTGGTAATACTCTCCTGGGTGCTCCCAAGGCCTGATACTTCGGATCTCGCTCGTACCGGCACTGATGGTCTGGAACTCCGTTTCGGCATCAGCCCAACGGTCAGCCAGCTTCCGGCCTAGGGGAGTGTACGTGTAGTTGATCAGCGCGGCATCGAACCTCTTGCCTTGTCCAGCCCTTTGAATGGTGATTTTCTCGAAGAGCGTCTTGAGCAGGTCGCGGCGCTGCTCCATGGAGACGGAGCGCCAGCCGTGAAGGTTCCTGTCGGTCGTCTTGCCAAGCTCAACCGGTCCATCAGGCAACTGGAAGATGGATACCTTCATATCCTGATTCAGCTTCAGGATTTCATCATTCATTGCGCTGATCTGCTTGGCGTGCGCGTTCTCTCGGCCAGTAATAGCAACAATTGGCGTTCCGGCCTCTCCGGCCTCTTTCAGCCATTGCACCTGCGCGGCTTCAATCGTGCGCTTCTCACTCATTAGCGCGGCCAAAGCCCGGGACGCTTCCTCTACTTCCTTCCTGGCGTCCTCATGCTGCATCAGCAGGTCAAGCGCGTGAAGACTAACCGCATCCTCCAGAGGCGGCGCTGTAACCGTCTGATGCTTCACGGTGGGGCAGCGGTAAGTCCTGGGACTTCCTGCCCCTCCGCGTTGACCGGAGTTCATGCCTCGGCCACATTTCCCGGTATCTTCGTCATCGTGGATGCACCGGGCAATATTGGTCAGAAGGTGCATGTCAGATCGCGTGGTCGACACTCCGGGCTTGCCGGTGCGCTTGCTCTCGATCAGGGTTTGAATCTGCTCAAAGGTTTCTTTCTCAAGTAGTGGCGTCCAGTCCTTGAGTAGATACAGTGTGCCTTGATAGTCCTGGAAGCCGATGAGCCGCGGACGCGTGAAAAAGTTGCGGACAGTTCCGGAAGTCCACTGCTTGCCACCCTGCTTGCCCGTTGCCGGTGTCAGTAGACCGGCAGCGTTCCAGAGTTCCGCCGTCTTGAAGAAGGACTGCTTTCCTGCGGCAATCAGCTTGGCTGCTTTCCTTACTTCCTCTGCTTCAGCCGTCACCCATTCGCCGGTACGCTCCTGGCCGAAGGGCCTGATGCTACCTCGATACCTACCGGCCTTGGCAATGCGAAGATTGGCCTGCTTCTGGTTCTCAGCCTTCACGCGCTGCTCGAACTTGTAGAAGCTGGACATCATTTTGGTGATGAGTTCGCCAGATGCATTCTCCATCGTGGCGCGTGTTCCGTCGATCCCGTAGCCCTCACAACCCAACATCAGGAAGCGCTCAAGGTCATTGGCGTTTCCGCGCTCAAGCCGTGATTGCTTCCAGTACACAACTACCGGAGGAACCTCCCTGAGCATCTTTTCGAAGTCGGGACGGATAGCGCCACTTGTGGCACTGATGGAGTCGTCCCTATACACAGTCCCAACCGACCAGTCCTTGGAGGCAATGAAGGTCTTGCACGCCTCAATCTGCTCTTCGACGTTGAGGCCCTCTTGGTCTTCGCCCTTGTACTTGTCCTGAGAGATTCGGGCGTATATCGCGGCAATGGTCCTGGTCATGCCACAAGAGTATCTAAACATTCCGTGCTGGGTCATGATCACCCTCATGTCGGCAGTCCTCGTGGCCGCCCTGCTCGCGCTCGCCGGTCCTGCGCTTGAGGGACTCTTCAACCAGGCCATGGACAAGGTCGGACAGTAGGCGATGGCAGCCCAGGGCGGGGGGACCGGGCGCCAGATCGAAAGCGGGGAAAACCGCAAGGGCGTAGAGCGGGGCGCTGCAGTGGTGGACTTCGTGCTGATCGGTGCGTTGCTCACCTTGCTCTTCCTCGCGATCGTCCAGCTCACCCTGGTACTTCACGTCCGGAATACGCTGATCGACGCCGCCGCCTCGGGCGCCAGATACGGCACGTTGGCCGACCGCAACGACGGGGACGCCAAGGAACGGACTGTCCAGCTGATCACCGCGGCGCTCAACCCGGATTTCGCGCGGGACGTGGGGACAAGCGAATCGACGTTCCAGGGCATCCGCACACTCGAGGTGACCGTCCGGGCACCCCTGCCGGTCATCGGCTTCATCGGTCCCCGGGCGCTCTTGGAGGTGAAGGGCCATGCGGCCATCCAGCGGTGAACGGCCGGAGCACGGCGCCTCACCGGAACAGGGGAGTGCCGTGGTCGAGTTCGTCTTCCTGTCCGCGCTGCTGATGGTGCCCCTGGTGTACTTCATCATCACCGTGGGCCAGATCCAGGGCGGCTCGTTCGCAGTCGTGGGCGCCGCCGACCAGGCCGCCAAGGTCTACGTGGCCCAGCCGGACGCGGCCAGCGGCCGGGCAGCGGCAGAGCAAGCCGTGCTGCTGGCGCTCGCCGATTACGGCCAGCCGGCGGAAAACGCCACCGTCGACACCCGCTGCGAACCTGCCGACTGTCTGGCTCCCGGCTCGGCGGTGACAGTCACCGTCCGCCTCACCGTGCCCCTGCCGTTTGTGCCGTTCAGCGACGCACTGCATCTGAACGCGAGCCAGCTCAGCGCGTCGGCAACCCAGCTGGTGGGCAGGTTCCGGTGAGGGGCCGGCCCGGGCCCCGCCCGCAGGAGGGGCAGGTGCTGGTGCTGAGCATCGGCTTCGTGCTGATTGCCCTGCTGGTCGCCACCGTCGTGATGGCGGCCTCCAGCGTCTACCTCGAACACAAGAAGCTGCTCTCCCTCGCGGACGGTGCCTCGGTGGCGGCCGCGGACAGTTTCACCCTCGGCCAGCTGGGCAACGCCGGCGGCACACCGTCCGCCGTCCTCAGCGGGGCGAGGGTCCGCAGCGCCGCCGTCGACTATCTGGGCCGCAACGGCGCGTTCGACCGCTTCAGCGCCCTGGCCGTGGCGTCCTCGACGGGCAGCCCGGACGGCGCCACCGCCGTCGTGGTGTTGAGTGCAGCCGTCCACCCGCCGGTGGTGAACTTCCTGGTGCCGGACGGCATCCGGATCGAGGCGACGTCCACGGCGCGGTCCCGCCTCAGCCGCTGAGTTGCTGGCCCACCACTCCGGTTGCCCTGTCAGTAGATGCTGCCAACCAGGCCGTCGGGCAACCCAAAGTGACAGGGCAACCATCTATCGGGCAACCCGAAGTGATAGGGAAACCGGCAGGGTCGGGCGGCTAGGACACATAGCGTAGGCTTAAAAAACCATGGCAAACATTGATTTTCCCGCTGAAATCCGCGCACTGCGGGCCACCTACACGTCCATCGAGAACGTCTCGAACGTCGAGGCGCTCAAGGAAGACATCGCCGAGCTCAGCGAGCGGGCCGGTGAACCCAATCTTTGGGACGACCCCGCCGCGGCGCAGGTCATCACCTCGAAGCTCTCGCACAAGCAGACCGAGCTTGAGCGGCTCAACAAGCTCGTGGCCAGGATCGACGACCTCGAGGTCCTCGTGGAGCTCGGCCAGGACGAGGACGACGCCGACTCCATGGCCGACGCCGCCGCGGAACTCGAATCGGTCCGCAAGGCGCTGGCCGACCTTGAAGTCGTCACCCTGCTCTCCGGCGAGTTCGACGAGCGCGAAGCCGTGGTGACCATCCGCGCGGGCGCCGGTGGCGTGGACGCGGCGGACTTCGCCGAAATGCTGCTGCGCATGTACCTGCGCTGGGCCGAACGCCATGGCTACCCGACCACCATCATGGATACCTCCTATGCCGAAGAAGCCGGGCTGAAGTCCGCCACGTTCGAGGTCAAGGCGCCGTACGCCTTCGGCACCCTCAGCGTCGAGGCCGGCACCCACCGCCTGGTCCGGATCAGCCCGTTCGACAACCAGGGCCGCCGCCAGACCTCATTCGCGGCCGTGGAAGTGATCCCGCTGATCGAGCAGACGGACTCGATCGACATCCCGGACAACGAGATCCGCGTGGACGTCTTCCGTTCCTCCGGCCCCGGCGGCCAGTCGGTCAACACCACCGACTCCGCGGTGCGCCTGACCCACATCCCCACCGGCACCGTGGTGTCGATGCAGAATGAAAAATCGCAGCTGCAGAACCGCGCCGCCGCCCTGCGCGTGCTGCAGTCCCGGCTCCTGCTGCTGAAGAAGGAACAGGAGGACGCCGAGAAGAAGGCGTTCGCCGGCGACGTCAAAGCCTCATGGGGCGACCAGATGCGCTCCTACGTCCTGAACCCGTACCAGATGGTCAAGGACCTCCGCACCGAGCACGAGGTCGGCAACACCTCGGCCGTGTTCGACGGCGAAATCGACGACTTCATCGACGCCGGCATCCGCTGGCGGACGGACAACCGCAACGCCGAGAAGTAGGCCCGGCGCCGGGCCGGGCGCCTCCACTGGGAGGTCCCTGACAATCGCGCGACACGCCCCGCCGTTCCGGCGGTTCCGCCGTTACCCGTGCGTATAGTCGAGGGGCCGGAGCTCTACTTCCCCCAAACGAAAGCCCTTGCGCCGGCAGCAGAACCGGGCCCCCGCGGCCATGTCCTGCAGGGTACTAAGGGCCATGATCCGTTTCGAAAATGTCACCAAGGTCTATGACCAGAAGGCGCGGCCGGCGCTGGATTCGATCAACCTTGAGATCGACCGTGGCGAATTCGCCTTCCTCGTCGGCGCCTCCGGCTCCGGCAAATCGACCTTCCTGCGCCTGGTCCTCAAAGAGGACCGCGCCTCCTCCGGCGCCGTCTACGTGGCCGGCCAGAACGTCGCGAACATCTCCAGTTGGCGCGTGCCGCGCCTGCGCCGCGGGATCGGCGTCGTCTTCCAGGACTTCCGCCTGCTGCCGCAGAAGACCGTCTTCGCCAACGTCGCCTTCGCCATGCAGGTCATCGGCAAGAGCCGCAGCGTCATCCGCGACACGGTCCCCGAGGTCCTGAAGACCGTCGGCCTGGAAGGCAAAGAAAACCGTCTCCCGCACGAACTCTCCGGCGGCGAGCAGCAGCGCGTGGCGATCGCCCGCGCCGTCGTGAACCGCCCCGGCATCCTGCTGGCCGACGAGCCGACCGGAAACCTGGACCCCACCACGTCGATGGGCATCATGGGCGTGCTGGACAAGATCAACCAGAACGGCACCACCGTGGTGATGGCCACGCACGACGACGACATCGTCAACGAAATGCGCAAACGGGTGGTGGAACTGAAGAACGGGGTCGTGATCCGCGACGAGGCCAAGGCCCTCTACACCTCCATGATTCCCGTCGTGGGCCAGTCGCGCCGCCTGCGCGATGCCAGCGGACGGGACGAACAGCCGCAGGTTATCCCGCCCCGGGCCGGCTCGCGCGCCGAAGCCCGCGCCGAGTTCCGCACCGCAGGGGAGGGCCAGGCGTGAGGCTTGCATTCGTCCTGGGCGAGATCGGCAGCGGCCTGCGCCGCAACCTGTCCATGGTGATCTCCGTGATCCTGGTGACCTTCGTGTCGCTGACCTTCGTCGGCGCTGCCGGCATGCTGCAGCTGCAGATCAACCAGATGAAGGGCTACTGGTACGACAAAGTCCAGGTGGCCATCTTCCTCTGCAGTGACGGTTCGACGGCGCCCGGCTGCGCCACCGGTCCGGCGACGCCGGAGCAGGAGGACAACCTGCGCACGCTGCTGAAATCGCCCGCGGTGGCGCAGTACGTCAACGACTTCCAGTACGAGTCCAAGGACGACGCCTACAAGCACTTCAAGGAACAGTTCTCCAATTCCCCGATCGTTGACTCCGTGACCCCGGACCAGCTGCCGGCGTCCTTCCGGATCAACATGAAGGACCCGGAGAAGTACGAAATCATCAGCGAGACCTTCTCCTCCCAGGCCGGGGTGGAAACCGTGATCGACCAGCGGCAGCTGTTGGAGCGGCTGTTCTCGGCCATGAACGCCGCGTCCCTGGTGGCCGTGAGCATTGCCGGCGTCATGATCATCTGCGCCATCCTGCTGATCGCAACCACCATCCGGCTCTCCGCGTTCAGCCGCCGCCGGGAAACAGGCATCATGCGCCTGGTGGGCGCGTCCAAGATGGTCATCCAGCTCCCGTTCATCCTCGAAGGCGTGATCGCCGCGGTGATCGGTGCCGCCCTGGCGTCCGGCACCCTGTGGGCCGTGGCCCGCTTCTTCCTCGAAGGCGTCCTGTCCAAGCAGTATCCGGACACCGCGTTTATCTCGCCCGGGCAGACCCTGATCCTGGTACCTGCCCTGATTGGCCTGGGCGTTGTCCTGGCCGGAATTTCCTCCCTGCTGACCCTCCGCCGGTACTTGCGGGTCTAGCTTTGCGCAACGAAAAGGGAATGCTTATGACACCGATGGCCCGCCGCCCCCTCCGGCAATCCCTCCGGCTCCGCCTGGTGGGGCGCCGCAGCCGGATGATCAGCGCCACCCTGGCGCTGGTCCTGGCCGGGACCATGGGGGCCTCGAGTCCGGCGGCATTCGCCGACGACCTTGAGGACCAGCAGGCCGCGCTGCGCGAGGAGGCGGCCCGGGTCCAGCACTCCCTCGAATTCGTGGACGGCAAGATCGCCCAGGCTGCGGCAGACCTGGTCCTGTACCAGGGCCAGCTCCCCGGCGCCCAGCAGGCGCTCACGGACGCCCAGGGCCGGGTGGCCGGAGCGGTCCAGGAAGTGCAGGCCCTCGCGGCCCGCGTGGACCTGGCGCAGCAGAACAAGGCAAAAATCACGCAGCAGCTGGAAGCCGACAAACAGAAGATCGCGGACACCCGGAAACTGATCGGGCAGATCGCCACGCAGGCCTACAAGTCCGGCGGCGTCCCGTCCAATCTGTCCCTGTTCTTCGGCTCGAACCAGGGCAGCAGCCTGACGGACACCATCGACCTCGCGGACCAGGCCCTGCGCAGCCAGAACTCCGCGATGGACAAGCTCACCCAGCAGAGCGCCACCAACGTCAACGCGCAGGCCCGGCTGGCCGCCGTCGAGGCTGAAATCACCGACCTCAAGGCCAAAGCCGACGCCGCACTGGCCCGGGAAAAGACCGCCCGGGACGAGGCCGCAGCCAAGAAGGCCGCCGTGGACAAGCTGATCGCCGACACCACCCGGCTCGACGCCCAACTCCAGGCCGCCAAGCCCGGCATCCAGAACCAGCTCGCCCAGGTCAAGGCCCAGCAGGACGCCGTCGCCGCCGAGATCGCCGAACGCGACCGGAAGCTGCGTGAGGCCTGGCTGGCCGAGCAGCGGCGCATTGCCGAGGCCGCGGCGGCCGCGGCCCGGGCGCAGGGACAGGCGGTCCAGCCGTATGTCCCGCCGGCCCAGGGCTCGCCGTCGGCCTTCGGGCTGCAGCACCCGTTCCCCGGCAATATTCCGATCACCTCCGGGTTCGGCTGGCGGGCGACGCCGCCGGGCACCATCGACTTCTACGGCCAGGGCGGCTACATGCACACCGGCATCGATTTCGGTGCCGCCTGCGGCACGCCCGTCTACGCCGCGGCTGCCGGCACCGTCTTCTCGGCCGGCTGGGCCAACGACGGCGGCGGCAACAACGTGAAGATCTCCCACGGGGTGGTCCAGGGCAACTCGCTGACCACGATTTACTACCACAACACTTCCGTGGCGGTCTCGGTCGGCCAGCACGTCAACCAGGGGCAGCTGATCGCCTATTCAGGCACCACCGGCAACTCCACCGGCTGCCACTCGCACTTCGAGACCTGGCTCAACGGCCGGGCCGTGGACCCGATGAACCTGCTGTAGTCCGGCCCGGGCGGTCCGGCCCGGGCCATCCGCTGAGGCGGGCGCACTGCCGTAAACTGGAAAGACTCCGCACCACCTGGCCGGAGTGAACCACCAACAAACCGAGGAGTCCTACCGTGCCCAAAGAAAGTGGCCGTAAGGTAGTGGCCACCAACCGCAAGGCCCGGCACGACTACCACGTCCTTGACACCTATGAGGCCGGCATCGCGCTGATGGGCACGGAAGTGAAGTCCCTGCGCGAGGGCCATGCCTCGATGGTGGACGGCTTCTGCACGTTCTACAACGACGAGCTGTGGATGGAGGGCATCCACATCCCCGAGTATCACCAGGGGAGCTGGACGAACCACGCCGCACGCCGCCGCCGCAAGCTGCTGCTGCACCGCGAAGAGCTCACGAAGATCTCGCACAAAATCCGCGAGTCGGGCTTCACGATCGTGCCGCTGCAGCTGTACTTCGTGGACGGCCGCGCGAAGGTCGAAATCGGCGTCGCCCGCGGCAAGAAGGAATACGACAAGCGCCAGACGCTGCGCGAACAGCAGGACAAGCGCGAGGCCCAGCGCGTCATGCGCGAACGCAACCGCCGCTAGCGCGCCGCAGGCTGTCACGGTCGCCGGGAATGTTTCCCGGAGGCGGTGCGTTATGCTTAGTAGTCTGGGAAGGATCCGAAAGTATCCGGTCCGGGTTTGATAAAAAAATACGGGGATGATCGGTTTCGACGATGTTAGTCGCGACAGGTGAAGCGGGCCGAGGATGCAGAATTATCTCGTAAACGCTGTCTGCAAACCAATAAGTGCCGAATCAAAACGCACTGACTTCGCTCTCGCTGCCTAAGCAGTAAGACAGTCCGTCAGCCCGAGGTTGCTATTGCCCCGGATCCTGGCGTCATTTAGATAGCCACTGCTGTTTACCTCCGTCATCGGGGTAAACGGGACTCTTAGATGACTGGGCCCGGATCAGCCAGCTGTTTGCAGCATGGCTGGGGCCGAGAAAATCCGACGCAAACTGCGCCCGGAGAAGCCCTGACAACACGACATCGGACGGGGGTTCAATTCCCCCCATCTCCACATAGGGGCCCGGCAACGGCGCTCCACCCCGTATTGGGTTCACAAAACTCCCCGCCGGCCTCGGTCGGCGGGGAGTTTTGTGCTTAAGGCCAAAGAGGAGGGAAGCGTCTACCGACACTTCCCTCCTCCTTCCAGTTGCTTGGCACTACATGCCGAGGATCTTCGCCTTCTGGACGCCAAACTCTTGTTCCGTGAGAATCCCTTGATCCTTCAGCGCCCCGAGCTGCTTGAGCTGTTCGAGGGCTTCGTTTGAGATGCCGCCGGCAGCCGGGGGAGGGGGTGGTGGCTGCTGGTAGACCGGCTGCTGGTAGGCCTGCGGCGGTGGTTCCTGCTGGGCCATCTGCGAATCGTAGGCCTCCTGCTGCTTGGCCGCGGTCGCGGCGTCCTTCTCGGCAAACTTGTTGGCCTGGCGGCGCTGGACCCGGCCGCTGACTGCACTAGCCGTTCCGGCAACGACTGCCGTCCGTGCCACACCCCTAAGAAGTCCCATAATTCTCTTCCTCTCACATCTCTTGTTCTGCGTCAGGTCTCAGGCGTCGGCAACCGGAGGTGCGGCGGCGTCAAGTGCATCAAGTGCTTCCATCACGTCCGGAGCAGGGATCCGCGTGCTCGCGATGAGTTCGCCCCCGCTGTCCCGAACGGCCGCCACGAACGGTGCCGCCCAGGTGTTCTCGTAGACGATCAGCGCGGCCACCGTCCCGGGGAGCAGCGCGGCCGAGGCCTCGGCGATGTCATCGTCGCCCAAAAGCCCGGTCCGGGCCCCCTCGAAGTAGGAGAACCCCGCCGCGGGACCGCCTGGGTCGGTGAGTTCGAGCACCTCGACAGATCCGTCGTCATTCTTCATGACGACGAGGAGATCGAAGAGGCGGATCACGCCCTGCTCGACGAGCTTAACGAGTTCCTCACTCGCCCGTCCCGTCAGTCCCGATACGGGGAACTCCAGGAGTACGAAGTCGACCGGCCCGTGGGCCTCAGTCTCCGGTGTGGTTGTCACTGGTATTCCTCCGGTCTGTGTCGAGCACGCTGTCTGGCGCACTGGTCTTAGTGTGGGCGGTCCCCCCCGGGCCGTCACCACCCGCGTCGAATGATTCCGATGGGCCCCGCGCCGCTCAACGGTTGGAACTGCGTCGCGGACATGCCCCGGAATAGGACCTCTCGGTCGGATCCCAAGACCACTCAACCGCCAACGTGAGATTGTCACATCATCCATTTCGGGTGAGCCACCAGCCCGCCGGGACGTGTCAGGGCAACACGACAAGAGGCCGGAAGCAACGGCTTCCGGCCTCTCGATTTTTCAGCGCTTCTTGATGTGTGCCACTGGGTCGGTGTGGGCATCAACGATGTGTTTCGCCTTTTTCTCTGCCCGTTTTTCCTTGATGGTTTTAACCGACTTCTTCGACACGCTCTGGTGCGGCGTCTTGTCAGGCATGGTGCTCTCCCTCACGGCAGGGGCCAGGGGTAGCCCCGTCTTTTAAGCTACGCCTCGGGAACGGCGGCGTCCACGATCCCTGCGAAACGGCTGCCGACGCCGTCGTACACACTGCGCACGAGCCCGGGCCCGAGCACCGGGATCTCGCGTGCCTCGTGGTGCGCGCAGCAGACGTAAGTGAACTCTGGCCACCATTTTTTGGGCCGGGCCGCTTCGGAGAATCCGCAGACGGCACAGGTGAGCTGGACCCAGACGGGCCGCTTGCCGGTGCGGTTTGCCTTGGACTGGACCAGCCACGCCGGCGGGTTGTCCAGCAGCTCGCCCAGCTCGGCCTCGGACAGCCGGGGCGGGATGCCGTGACGGTGCGCCATTTCCAGGGGAATGTCGAGGGTCTGGGCTGCTTCACGTCGGGTAACCATCCTTCAACGATACGGGAACGACGGCGGCCCGAAGCCACCAGGGCGCCCCGGTGTTACCCTCGACACACCGGCGGCGGGCTAAGGTTTTCAGCCCGCGAGGGCAAGCCCAAGCGCGGCGGCCGCGAGCCCCACGAGCAGGTTCGCGCCGATGGTGAGCGCCGCCGCCCGGTACCGCTCTTCGCTGACCAGGCGGACCGTCGCGGTGGTCCATGAGCTGAAGGTGGTCAGGCCGCCGGCGAGACCGGTTGCGATCGCGGCGTGCCAGTCGGTGCCCAGCTCCAGGTGGCCGGTCAGGCCGACGGACCAACCGATGATGAAGGATCCGGCGACGTTGACCGTGAACGTCGCCCAGGGCAAGTGCGGTCGGGAGCCCTGATGGTGCGCAAACCAGGAGTCGACGGCGAACCGCAGGAGTGCTCCCGCCACCCCGCACGCCCCGACCACGAGCGCGGTCATCATTGGGCACCGCCGCGGAGGTCTGCAATCGCCTTGCCGGTTTTCCAGCCGGCCGCCGCCGCCCCGAGGCCCAGGACGAGCGAGAGCCCGAGGTAGGCCAGCCACGTGGCATGGAAGCCGCCGCGGATCTGCTGGTCAATGGCGATCACCAGCGCCGAAAAGGTGGTGAAGGAACCCAGGAGGCCGGGGCCGATGCCGGCCCGCAGCCAGAAAGCCGTCTGCGGCCGCGCGATCCAGAGGGTGGTCAGGGTGGCCAGAACGAAACTCCCCGAGACATTGATCGCCAACGTGGTCCACGGCACCGCGCCGGCGCTTTCGGGAAAAATCAGGCCGGCGCCGAAACGCAGCTCGGTTCCGATCAGCCCGCCGACGGCGACGGCGGACCAGGCCTTCCACCCCGGCACGCCGGGGCGCGGCACGGCCCGGCGCTCGTCCAGCACACCTTTCACTCAGCTCTCCGTGACGCTGCAGCCGGCGTGCCCGGCATCGCTGTGGACCCAGAGGGCCGAGGCGACCTCGTCGGCGAAATCGAATTCGCGCGGTGCCGCGGCGGAACCGATCCGCACTACCATGGGGCCACCGAAGGGACGCCGGCCCACCACCTCCACTTCGGCGTCGAGGTCGATGTCCTCTGCGGCGAGATAGCGCAGGAGCTCCGGGTTCTCGTCGCTGATCCGGGTGATCCGGCCGGTGTGGCCGTCGTCGAGTTCGCTCAGGCGGTGGGCGGCGGGCATCAGCACCGAGCCGTCGGCTGCCGGAATGGGATCGCCGTGCGGGTCCCGGGTGGGGTTCCCCAGCTTGGCCGCCATGCGTTCAATAAAGGTGTCCGAGACGGCGTGTTCCAGGAGTTCGGCTTCGTCATGGACCTCGTCCCAGCGGTACCCCAGCTCGCGGACGAGGAAAGTCTCGATCAGCCGGTGCCGCCGGACCATGGACAGGGCGAGCCGGACGCCATCGCTGGTGAGCGTGACGGCGCTGTAGGGCTTGTGGTCCACGAGGCCCTGGTCCTTGAGCTTGCGGACCATTTCCGAAACCGAGGAGTTGGCGACGCCCAGGCGCTGCGCCAGCTGCGTGGAGGTGATGGGCTTGCGCTGCCACTCGGTGAACGAATAGATGACCTTGACGTAGTCCTCGATCGAGGAGGAGGGCGTACTGGTCTTCACAGACCTAAGCCTACCGTCAGCTGCTTCCGGAGAAAGTGAGCCACAGCAGCACCAGGTTGAGAGCCACTACGAGCACCACGCTGATGATGGCGGCGACTCGGAGGGCCGGGCCGTCGGCGAACCGGCCCATCAGGGCTTTGTTGCTGGTCAGCACCACCAGCGGGACCAGGACAAAGGGAATCCCGAAGCTGAGGACCACCTGGCTCAGGACGAGCGCCCAAGTGGGGTCGAAGCCCACCGCCAGCAGCACGACGGCGGGGATGAGGGTCACGACGCGCCGGGCCATGACGGGGATCCGGATCTTGAGCAGGCCCTGCATGATGGTGCCGCCGGCATAGCAGCCCACCGAGGTCGATGCCAGGCCGGAGGCGAGCAGCCCGACCGCGAAGATCACGCCGACGATCGGGCCGAGATTGGCGGTGATGGCGGCGTGCGCGCCCTCGATCGTGTCCGTGCCTTCTTCGCCGCCGAGGGTGGAGGCGGCCAGGAGCAGCATGCCGATGTTGACCAGTCCGGCGATCGCGAGGGCGGCCACGACGTCGAACCGAGTGGCCCGGACCAGGCGCGCGATGGCCGCCGGGGGAACATGCAGGTGTTCGTCCGGCCGGTGCCGGTCCCGTGACAGGGCCGAGTGGACGTAGATGGCGTGCGGCATGACGGTGGCCCCGAGCATGCTGGCGGCCAACAGGACGGTGTCCGGGCCCTGGAAACCGGGCATCAGCCCGGCCAGGGCGGCCCCCGGATCGGGCGGGCTGATGAACAGCCCGGCCAGGAAGCCGACTGTGATGATGCCGAGCAGGAACATGATGATGAATTCGAACGGCCGCTGTTTCTGCCGGGCCTGGACCGCGAGCAGGAGCATCGACACGGCGCCGACAATCACGGCGCCAAGGGGGAGGGGCAGGCCGAAAAGCAGGTACAGGGCGATTGCGCCGCCCACCACCTCCGCGAGATCGGTGGCGGCGGCGACAACTTCGGCCTGCACCCAGAAGGCGCGGCGCCAGAACGGCTTGAGCCGTTCACCAAGGATTTCGGGAAGGCTCTTGCCCGTGACGATCCCGAGCTTGGCGGACTGGTACTGGACGAGGACGGCCATGACGTTGGCGGCCACGAGGACCCACACCAGCAGATAGCCGTACTGCGCTCCGGCGGTCAGGTTGGCGGCCACGTTTCCGGGGTCCACGTAGGCGATCGACGCCACGAAGGCCGGTCCCAACAGGCCGATCAGCGCCCTCCGGGCCCCCGGGTGTTTGTAAGTGGGGGCGTCCTGCGCCGGTTGCCCGTGTCCCGTTAGCTCCAGCACTGCCAGCTCCTGTGATTGGCGCGTCGGCGTTGACGCGATGATCGGCGCCGGCCGGAAAACAGCCGGTGTCAAAGTTTCGTGTGCCTATAAGAATTTATTAGGCATACCGAAACAATAAGCCCGGCGGGCGCTGCGTGCAATCCGGGGGAATCCGGGGTGAGCGTGCATCAGGCCCGGAAGGCCCGCCACGTCTGGGTCAGGTAGGGCAGCCGGAGCACCTCGCCCGGCATGTGTCCCAGGTGCTCGTGCAGGTACCAGACGAGGTTGGCGGTGACCTTGGCCCGGGTGGAGTCCGATGCCGCGAGATAGTAGCTGCGGGACTTGGCCAGCTCCTGGATGTCCTCCGTCGTGACGGAATCCTCCCAGCGCGTCAGGTGGCTCTCCAGCCCGGTGAACTCGGGGCCCACGGCCGGACGGAAGTGTGGTTTGTGGACGTCCCCGGCGTGCATGATCCGGGAGAGCCGGTGCACCCAGGGCACGCTGGTGTCCAGCTGGTTCCAGATCAGACCCAGCACGCCGTGCGGCCGCAGGATCCGGGCAATCTCGGCGCTTGCCAGGCCGGGGTCGCACCAGTGCCACGCCTGGGCGACCGTGACCAGGTCAAAGGACTCCGGCTCGAGACCGGTGTCCTCGGCGCTGCCCTCGATGGCGGTGACGTCCGGCAGGGTCCGGCGCAACTGCCCGAGCATGTCGGCAGAGGGGTCCACGGCCACCGTGCCCAGTCCGCGTTCCGCCAAAAGGGAGGTGAACTTCCCGGTGCCCGCGCCAATGTCCGCGGCGTCCCTGGCTCCCGCCGGGACCAGCCAGTCGGCTGACTCCTGCGGATAGCCGGGGCGGACGCGCTCGTAGTGCTCCCCGCCGTCCTGGAAGCTTTGTCCGAGTTCCTGGCGCCGCTCGCTGTGCAGTTTCGGTCCGCTGTGCGGCTTGACTCCGCTGTGGAGCCTGGGGCCGGCACTTGCCACGTGCGATCTCCTTCGGGAAGGTCCTGCTGGTTTCAGATACCTTTCGAATTTACCGCACCCGCGCCGGGCCCCGATCCTGCCTAGTCGAGGGTGCAGGGCGCAGCGCCGGCGGTGCCCGGGGTGTTCGGCGCCCAGTGGGGATAGCTGCGGGTATCGTTGGCCGGCACCCAGCGGCCGGCGTCCACCACGTAATCCCAGCCGAGTCCGTTCTGCCGCAGCTGCTGCAGGCCGGCCAGCAGGCGTTCGGCGTCCTCCAGCCGTGAGCCGAGGCCGAAGCTGGCCCGCAGGGAGCCGGCGGGCAGGCCGAGCCGCTTGAGCAGCGGGTGGGCGCAGAAGCGGCCGTCGCGCAGGCCAATGCCGTGTTCGGCCGACAGGTAGGCGGCCACCAGTCCGGCGTCGTAGCCTTCCACGGAAAAGTTCACGACGCCGATCGTGCCGGTGTCCGGCTGATCGCCTCCAGTGGAAGAAGCGGAGGAAGAATCGGAAGCCGAATCGGCAAAGATCCGGTGCACGGTTACTCCCTCGATGCCCTGGAGGCCCTCGACGAGGAAGGACCGGATGGCGTCCTCGTGGGCCTGCCACTGCTCCGGGTCCAGGGCCGCAATGACCTGGGTGGCGCGGGCGAGGGCCGCCGCGCCGAGGACGTTCGGCGAGCCGCCCTCGTGCCGGGCAGGTCCCGTGGTCCAGCTGACGGAGTCGAGCCGGGCATCGCGGACCGCGCCGCCGCCGGCCAGGTGCGGGGTGCCGGCGTCGAGCCAGTCCGTCCGCCCCACCAGCACGCCGGCGCCGAACGGGGCGTACAGCTTGTGTCCCGAGAAGGCGAGGTAATCGACGTCGTCCGCGGCGATATTGATCCGCCGGTGCGGGGCGAGCTGCGCGGCGTCGACAACGATCCTGGCGCCGTATTCGTGCGCCAGTGCGGCCAGGGTCCGGATCGGGAGGATCTCTCCGGTGACGTTGGAGGCGCCGGTGACGGCCAACAGGCTGACGCCGCCGCGGGCGAGTTCGTCGCGCAGGCGGTCCACGGTGGCCGCGAGGGTGGCGGCGGCCACGACGCTGCGGTGCGGGACATTCTGCCAGGGCAGGAGGTTGGCGTGGTGTTCGATGTCGAGGTAGAGGACCTCGCCCGCGGGCCGCCCGTCGCGCAGCGGCAGGCAGCCGGCCAGCAGGTTCAGGGAATCGGTGGTGTTGCGCGTGAAGATCACGGAATCGCCGGGCCGGCCGCCCACGAAGTCCCGCACGATGTCCCGGGCGTTCTCGTAGACGGAGGTGCTGATCTGTGATGCGTAGCCGGCGCCGCGGTGCACGCTTGCGTAGTACGGCAGGATTTCGTTCAGGTAGGCCGAGACCACGGACAGGGCCGGGGCGGAGGCGCCGTAGTCGAGGTTGGCGTAGCGCGCGTGGCCGCCGGTGATCAGCGGGGCCTGGATTTCGGCCCCGGTGACGGCTGCCAGCGGGCGGGCCGCGAGGGCAAGCCGTGCATGGAATTCAGGGGCAACGGGGAAAATGGCAGTTGTCATGGGACCTCACTCGAACAGGACCCCACACCGTGGGAATCCGCGCTTGCCGGGTCCGTTCCGGACCGGCCAGGTCGTCACCCGGGGCACCCCACCGCGACTGGAGGGTTGCCGGCCAGCAAACCGGGGTTTAGCGCTGGCACTCGTGACCTGCATCGAGCGTAGGACATCGGCGCAGCCGGGGAAAAGGCGGCCGCCGATTGTGAAGCGGAATATTACGGGCGCGGATCAGTTGTTCGGGTGGGCCTGAAAGAGGTCGTCGAGTCCGGGGTTGAGCCGCTTGAGGACTTCCGAGTGCAGGATCGAATTGGTGGCCAGGGCGTTGCCGCCGAAGGGGCCGTCCTCGCCTTCGAGCGAGGTGAAGCGGCCGCCGGCCTCGGTCACGATCGGCACCAGGGCGGCCATGTCGTAGAGATTCAGCTCGGGTTCGCAGGCGATGTCCACGGCGCCCTCGGCCACGAGGCAGTACGACCAGAAGTCACCGTAGGCGCGGGTCCGCCACACTTCCTCGGTCAGGCCCAGGAACTCATCCAGGTTCCCGCGTTCCTTCCAGCCGCCAAGGCTGGAGTAGGACAGCGAGGCGTCCTCGAGATTGGAGACGTTGGATACCTTCAACCGTGTGGCGGCGGCGAGCGAGCGGCCCGTGTAGGCGCCTGCACCCTTGGCGGCCCACCAGCGCTTGCCCAGTGCCGGCGCGCTGACGACGCCGACCACCGGCTCGCCCTCATCGACGAGGGCGATCAGGGTGGCCCAGACCGGGACGCCGCGGACAAAGTTCTTCGTGCCGTCGATCGGGTCGATGATCCACCGGCGGGAACCGTGGCCCGAGCTGCCGAACTCTTCGCCCAGGACCGCGTCACGCGGACGTGACCGGGAGAGCTGGCCGCGGATGGCCTCTTCCGCGGACTTGTCGGCATCGGTGACGGGTGTGAGGTCGGGCTTCGTCTCGATCCGAAGGTCGAGCGCCTTGAAGCGGCTCATGGTCTGGGAATCGACCGAATCTGCCAGTACATGGGCAAGGCGCAGGTCATCGTTATAGCTCGAAGCGGGTTGGCTCATGGTTCCAAACTACCGTCAAACCGGGCCGCCGGGCGGGAGGCCGCGGCTCGGCGCCGCCGCCCCGCTGCCGGTCCGGCTAGGAGACGGTGCCCAGTTCCTTGGTTTCCTGCGCTTCCATCCGCGGGTCCGTGCCCAGCAGCCGGCGCAGGGACGCGAGCCTGGCCGGTCCCGAGGGCCCCGCGTGCCCGGCCGCAACCCACTTGTCGACGCCGCAGTTGACGGCGGTGGAGTCATGCTTGCAGCCGCGTTCGCAATCATCGGTGCCCGGTTCCAGGTCCGGGAAGGAACGCAGGATCCGGTCCGGGTCCACGTGGGCCAGGCCGAAGGACCGGATGCCGGGGGTATCGATGATCCAGCTGCCGGCAGGGGCATCGTTGACTTTGAGCGCCAGTGCGGAGGAGGACGTGTGGCGGCCGCGGCCGGTTACCGCGTTCACGCCTCCCGTGGCCCGCTCGGCCCCGGTCAGGGCGTTGACCATGGTGGACTTGCCGACGCCGGAATGGCCCAGCATCACGGTGACCTTGCCGTCGAGGTAGTCGCGCAGCTGGGATACCGCGTCCTTGTCGAGCCGGGCGGAGAGCCCGTCGTCGGAGCGGGCGTCGATGCCGGAAGCGGCGGAGTCGGCGGTCTTGGAGATGATGACGGGGAAGTCGAGGTGCTGGTAGTTGGACAGCAGCTCGGCGGGATCCTTGACGTCGGCCTTGGTGACGAGCAGCAGCGGCTCAATGCCGGCGTCGTACGCGGCCACCAGCGCGCGGTCGATGAAACCGGTCCGCGGCTCGGGGTTGGCAGCGGCGACCACCACCACCAGCTGGTCGGCGTTGGCCACGACGGCACGTTCGATCGGGTCCGTGTCGTCGGCGCTGCGGCGCAGCAGCGTCTTGCGGTCCTGGATCCTGACCAGCCGCGCCAGAGTGTCGGGCTCGCCGGTGACATCCCCGACCAGGGAGACGAAGTCGCCGGCAACCACCGGGTTGCGGCGCAGTTCCCGGGCCCGGGCCGCGATGATCTTGCGTTCGTCCGCGGTCCCCTCGCCGACGACGGCGGTGTAGCGGCCGCGGTCAACGGTGATGATGCGTCCGGTGACGGCGTCGTCGTAGCTGGGCCGGTCCTTGGTGCGGGGCCGTGTGCCCTTCTTGTTCGGCCGGATCCGGACGTCGGACTCGTCCCAGGAATCAGTGCTGCGTGCCACCGGCGGTGTCCTCATCTGCGGCGGGTCCTTGGGCCAGCATCGCTTCCCAGAGTTGCGGGAAATCGGGCATGGTCTTGGCCGTGGTTGCGATGTCCTCGACTTCCACGCCGGCTACGGCAAGGCCGAGGATGGCGCCGGCGGTTGCCATGCGGTGGTCCGCGTAGCTGTGCACGACGCCGCCGTGCAGCGCGGCCGGGCGGATGATGAGGCCGTCGGGGGTTTCTTCGGCGTCCCCGCCGAGGCGGTTGATTTCGGCGACGAGGGCGGCGAGCCGGTCCGTTTCATGGCCGCGGAGGTGGGCGATGCCGCCCAGCCGTGAGGGGCCGGTGGCGAGGGCGCACAGCGCGGCAACGGTGGGGGCGAGTTCGCTGGTTTCGTCGAAGTCGCCGCCCTTGATCTCCGGGCCTCCGC
This sequence comes from Arthrobacter sp. 10N44_2, assembly GCF_056394385.1. Taxonomy (NCBI): domain Bacteria; kingdom Bacillati; phylum Actinomycetota; class Actinomycetes; order Micrococcales; family Micrococcaceae; genus Arthrobacter; species Arthrobacter sp. 10N44_2. Next base: position 160,817 of record NZ_JBFTHT010000003.1, read on the forward strand.
TGACGGTCAGGGTGCCGCCGTCAACCGTCACCGTGGCGCCCATAGCGGTCAGGATTCCGCGCCAGAGATCACCCACCTGGGTGGTTTCCGCAGGCCAGTTCGGGATCCGCACGGTGCCGCCGGTGGCCAGGGCCGCCGCGAGGAAGGGTCCGGCGTTCGAGAGGTCCTGCTCGATCCGGACGTCGAAGGCGCGGATCGGGCCGGGGGAGACAACCCAGTGGTTCGGCACCGAGTCGTCGACCGCCACGCCCACGCCGCGCAGCACGGCCACGGTCATGTTGATGTGGTCCAGGCTCGGCACGGGCTTGCCGACGTGCTCCAGGTGGAGTCCCTCGGTGAAGCGCGCCCCGGCCAGCAGCAGGGCGGAAACGAACTGGGACGAAGCGCTGGCATCGATGACCAGGTGGCCGCCGCGCACCTCGCCCGAGCCGTGCACCGTGAACGGCAACGACGACGCCGGACCGCCGTCGGGTGCGGTGACTGCCACACCCAGGCCGGCGAGGGCCTCGATAATGGTGCCCATCGGGCGTTTGCGGGCGTGTGGGTCGCCGTCGAAAAGGGACTCACCGCGGCGCAGTGCGGCCACCGGCGGGACAAAGCGCATGACCGTGCCGGCCAGGCCGCAGTCGATCGCCGTGTCAGCCGCCGCGGTGTCCATGCTGATCGGGACGATTTCCAGGTCGGGGCCGAAGGCGCCGTCGCCGGGCACTTCCGCGACGGTGGCCCCCAACTGCCGCAGGGCCTCAATCATCAGTGCGGAATCCCGGGAGTGCAGGGGAGCCCGCAGCCGGGAAGGTCCGTCCGCGAGGGCGGCGAGCACGAGGTACCGGTTGGTCAGGGACTTGGAGCCGGGAACGGTGACAGTGGCATCGACCGGCCGGGCGGCGAAGGGGGCGGGCCAGTGCGGACCGGCGTCGGCTGCATGGGGACCGGCTGCATGGGCGCCGGCAGGGTGGGACGGGGCAGCGGCAGAAGAGGGGGTGGTGCCAGTCATTACCGTCTTAGGCCCCGGCAGAGTGGTCTACGGCCTTGCGGACGACTTTGTCGGCCTTCTTCAGCTGCTTGTTGGTGGTCTTGCGGGCATCGGCGGCGAGGTGTCCGGCGCTCTTCTTGGCATCGGCGGCCAGGTGCCCGGCGCGCCAGGCCAGGCTGGGCTTGCCGGCGGTATCGACCGCGGCGAGGAGCACGCCGCCGGTGAGGGAGACGTTTTTCAGGAGCTGTTTGCGGCGGGCGTCGCGGGCTTCCTTCGAGGAGATGTCCGCGCTGCGCCATTCGACGTAGCCGTTCAGGAGCGAAATGACGGCGAGCAGGGTGGCCGCCAGCCGGGCGGACTTGCCGAGGGCGAAGCAGACGCCGGCACCGATCTGGGTGCCGCCGATCACGCGTGCCACGACTTTTTCATTTGGCTGGAACGGCAAGGCGTCGGCCGCACGGCGCAACAGGGGGGACAGCTGGGCCGCAGTGTCATCCGCGTTCTTGAGCTTGTCCATGCCGGCGAGGACGAAACTGGAGGCGAGCATGGGCCGGGCGAGAAAGCGGACAAACGACATGAATTTCCTCCTGGATGGACGAACAGCGGCTTCACTGCGGGAGAACCGGTTCTAGTCTTGCACTTTTGCGGAATATTTGCCCGCAGGACGTGGTTGTGAAAGGCAGATCCCAGCAGGCTAACGAAGGCGGAGATTTGACTCTGGTCAAAGACAGGGCGGAACCGGAAGCCGGTTCCGGTCAATCATGGACCCTCGCGCTTCCGGCGGTTCCGGGTGCCCGGCGGAAGGTGACAGTAGACTTGAACGCAATGAGCACCATGGACCCGGCCGTTGCGGCCATGCACGAGGTTGCCGGAAACGACGCCACGCCCACCAAGACACCTGATGCCGGCACGCCCGCCGCTTTGGAGACCGAGGTGGACGGGAAGCCCCTTGATGTCTCCACCGAGTCCGCGGAAGAGCGCCGGGCGCGCTTTGAGCGTGACGCCATGCAGTACGTGGACCAGCTGTATTCGGCGGCCATGAGGATGGCCCGGAACCCCTCCGACGCCGAGGACCTGGTCCAGGAGGCGTATACGAAGGCGTTTTCCGCGTTCCACCAGTACAAGCCCGGAACTAATCTGAAGGCCTGGCTGTACCGCATCCTCACCAACACGTACATCAACCTGTACCGGAAGCGTCAGCGCGAGCCGCTGCAGTCGAATTCGGACACCATTGAGGACTGGCAGCTGGCCCGCGCCGAGTCGCATACGTCCTCGGGACTGCGCTCGGCGGAGGCTGAGGCCCTTGACCACCTGCCCGACTCGGATGTGAAGCGCGCCCTCCAGTCGATTCCGGAGGAATTCCGGCTGGCCGTGTACTTCGCCGACGTCGAGGGTTTCGCGTACAAGGAAATTTCGGACATCATGAACACCCCCATCGGGACCGTCATGTCGCGGCTGCACCGCGGCCGGAAGATGCTGCGGGACATGCTGGGGGACTATGCCGCCGAACGAGGATTCAGGGCCGCCACCGAGTCAAGCGCCGCGGCCGACAGCAACAAACAGGAGAACAGGAAATGAGCGACTGCCAGGGACTGGGCGATTGCGATGACGCCCGGATGCAACGTATCTATGAATATCTGGATGGTGCGCTCACGCGTGCAGACATCGCAGAGATCAAGGACCACCTGGACAGTTGCCCGGAGTGCCTGGAGCAGTACGACCTCGAATGTGTCATCCGCGTGATGGTCAAGCGTTCGTGTACCGAAGCAGCTCCGGAAAACCTCAAGAACTCCATCCTGGACCGGATTCACTCGATCCGGACTGTGGAAGCCTGAGCCGACATAAACGAATGACCCCGGAATCCGTGAGGATTCCGGGGTCATTCGTCTAAAGCTGTCATTCCAAGCTTTGCTTAGGCGTTGGGGCGCTTACCGTGGTTCGCGCCGCCACGCTTACGGTCACGACGTTTACGTGCACGTTTGCTCATAGCTGGCCTCCTTAATCTTGGTACTCAAAAGAGCTGCCCTCAAGTCTCCCACATCGCGGCACCCGCCGCGAACCGGAGGCCCGTGCTACGCGCCGCGGCCGGTCGGTCCCGGCCTCAGCCCTCCAACGAATTTCGGATCGAGATCCGGGCCTGGTCCAGCACGGTCCTGACCGTTTCGAGCGTGACGGCGGTGACCGGACGGCTCCCGGCATGACGCCGCAGTTCCACCCGCATGTCGTCGCGGAACGCCTGCACCAGCATTTCCGCTTCCTTCAGCCGCCGTTCGCCCTCCGGGGAGTACCACGGGCTTCCCGCGGCGCCGGCAGTGCCCGTCCCGCCGGCAGAACCGGCGGCGCGGGCCGAGGTCCGGGCCGCCTCGGCCGTGGCCGCAAGGTCGGCCCGGAGGCCGCGCATGTTGACGCGGATGTCCTGGCGCAGGTTGTCGGCGAGCCGGCGGACCGACGCCGAGATGTCGTTCTCGACGCCGGCGAGTTCGTCCCGCCGGCGGTTCAGTTCCGTGAGGCCGGCCGGAGTGATGCTGTAGTTGGTGCGGCGGCCTTCCGTGCGGGTGGCGACGAGCCCTTCCTCTTCAAGCTTGCCCAGGCGCGGGTAGATGGTTCCGGCGCTGGGGGAGTACGTGCCGCCGAAACGCTCGCTGAGCGCCTTGATCAGCTCGTAGCCGTGCTTGGGGCCCGATTCAAGCAGGGCGAGCAGGTACAGCCGCAGCGCCCCGTGGGCGAAGACGGGAGGCATCAGAGGGCCGTTTCGGTGTCCGGGCTGGGCTGGCCGTGGAAGAGCGATGTCTTTCCCGAGACCGAGTTGGTCCGGACCAGCATCAGCTTGGCGTCCGGACCCGCGATGGTCTGCACCGTGCCGCCGGGCTGGGCGTACCTCGTGTCATCGATGACCACCGCGCCGCTGGCGGACTTGGCCACGATGTCCACCCCGACGTCGTGCGGCAGCCGGATGGTGACGTCGCCGGAGACCGAATTGGCGCCAAAGTCATGGGTGAAGCCGTGCAGGTCGAAGCTCAGGTCGCCGCTGACGGTGTTCGCCCGGATGTTGCTGAATTCGCCCGAGGCCGTCACTTCGCCGGAAACGCTCTTGGCGGTCAGCACTCCGCGGTGGTTGCGGGCAATCACCTCGCCGCTGACCGTGTTGACGGACAGGTTCCCGGCGGTGCCGTCGGCCAGCACGGATCCCGAGACGGTGTTGAGCCGGGTGTGGCCGCTGAGCCCGGAAACCATGCCGTCGCCGCTCACCGTCCCGGCCTCGACCTCGACGCCGGCCGGCAGAGCGATGCTGATGACCACCGAGTTGCTGCTGCCGTTGTTGACGGTGCTCATCAGGTTCTTGAACCAGCCCTGCGGGCCGTGCAGTTGGTGGCGGACTTCCAGGCGGCCGTTGACGATCGAAACCGACAGCGGGTCGCCTTCGATTTCCGAGACCTCGATCCTGGCAACGTCCTCGTCATGGGTGACGATGTCGAAGCGGCCGCGGACAATCCCGAGTTTGAGGGAGTGGACGCCGTCGACGTCGATGGTCTGCGGGCCGGTCACGGTCCACGTGTTCTCTGACATGGTTCCTCCGGAAAGGCGAAAGGGCTGAGGCAACTAACGATATATCTCGACTATGAAGTCACGATATATCGCGCTTGCCGGCAGGTCAAGATATATCGCGACATCCCTGGAGGTGGGATCCCGACGCGGCCGGTTGCCTGCTTGCCCGCCTATTCCGGGGTGTCCAGGCCCAGCCACTGGAACCAGCCGCGGTGCAGCACGAGCCAGGCCATGAGGCCATAGCCGGCCTGGCCGGGCGTGCCGCCGTTGGCCGCGAGGTCCTGGCGCCACTGCTCGTGGTTCAGCAGCGGCGAGAACGTGTCGACATAGAGGTGCTTCCGGCGCGTCGTGACGTCGGCGAAGGCGGTGTTGAGCTCGCCGAGCCTGCGGTTCTGTGCGGGGTCAAGCGTGGGCGGCGGGCCCACGACGAAGACCTCGATCTTGTTCTGGGAGGCGGAGTCCAGGATGTTGGCCAGGTTCAGGCGGCTGCGGGCCGTGGACAGGCCGAACTCAATGTCGCGTCCTGACAGGCCGATCACCAGGCGGTTTTCGTGGTGGTTGCCGAATCGTCGGCCCGCCTCCTCGAGCCAGCGGGCCGCAATGCCCTCGGTGCCCTCTTCGGGGCATGGCAGGGAGTAGCACTCCAGGGCGACGCTGTCCTGCGGCGTGCGGGCCAGGACCCGGCCCAGCCAGCCCAAGGCGCGCGGATCACCAAGCCCAGCCAACAGCTCGTCCCCAACGGCTGCGATCCGCAGCTTCCGATCTTCCACGACTACCTCTTCACTTCAACGCTGTCCATCAAGCTGACCACTAATAGTCCATTAAACAGAACCGCCCGGCCGGAGTGTTGTTGTTTCAGTCTCCGGCCGGGCAGCAATGCCGCTATTTACGAGCGAATGCCTGCTTGAGCAGGGCGTCCTGTTCTGCCGCGTGACGCTTCATCGACCCTGCCGCGGTGGAGGCCGAGGCGGGGCGGGAGATGAGGCGGACCCGGCGGTCCAGGGCGTCCGGCAGGTTCAGGCCGATGAACGGCCACGGACCCTGGTTCGCCGGTTCGTCCTGCGCCCAGACCACTTCGGCGTTCGGGTACTTGGCCAGCTCCGCTGCGATCTCGTCGGCCGGCAGCGGGTACAGCTGCTCGACGCGGACGATCGCCGTGGTCTTGTTCTCGGTCTTCTGCCGGGTGGACAGCAGATCGTAGTACAGGCGCCCGGAGACCAGCAGCACGCGTTCGACGGCGTCGGCCTGCAGCTGCGCGTGTTCCGGAATGACCGGGCGGAACGAGCCACTGGTGAAGTCCTCCACGGAGGACGCTGCGGCCTTGAGGCGGAGCAGCTGCTTGGGCGTGAAGATGATGAGCGGCTTGCGCGGCCTGCTGTACGCCTGGCGGCGCAGCAGGTGGAAGTGCGAGGCCGACGTCGTGGGGTTGGCCACGATCATGTTCTCTTCGGCGCACATCTGCAGGAAGCGCTCGATGCGGGCGGAGGAGTGGTCCGGACCCTGGCCCTCGTAGCCGTGCGGCAGCATGAGAACCAGCGAGGACCGCTGGCCCCATTTCTGCTCGGCCGAGGAGATGAACTCATCGATGATGGTCTGCGCGCCGTTGACGAAGTCACCGAACTGCGCTTCCCAGAGCACCAACGCATCCGGGCGTTCCACCGAGTACCCGTATTCGAAGCCCATGGCGGCGTATTCGGAGAGCAGCGAATCGTAGATCCACAGCTTCGCCTGGTCGTCCGAGAGGTGGGACAGCGGAAGCCATTCGTCGCCGTTGGCGCGGTCGTGGAAGACGGCGTGGCGCTGCACGAAGGTGCCGCGGCGCGAGTCCTGGCCGGCAAGCCGAACGGGGACGCCTTCCATGATGAGCGAACCGAACGCGGCCAGTTCACCGAAGCCCCAGTCGATGCCGCCTTCACGGGACATCGCCTCACGCTTCTCCAGCAGCTGCTTGAGCTTGGCGTGGACGGTGAAGCCGTCCGGGATATCGGTGTGGGCCTTGCCGATGCGGGCCAGGGTCTCCGCGGAGATCGCGGTGGATACCGGCGCGCTGACGCCGGAATCGGACTGCTGGGCCATGGGGCGTTCAAGGTCCGACACCGCGGCCGAATCGGCCGTGATGATCGGGATCGGGGACGTCTGGGCGGCGTGGGTTTCCGCGAAGACGCGTTCCAGGCGTTCCTGGTAGTCCCGCAGCAGCTGCTCGGCTTCTTCCTCGGTGATGTCACCGCGGCCGATCAGTGATTCGGTGTACAGCTTGCGGACCGAGCGCTTGGCCTCGATCAGGTTGTACATCAGCGGCTGGGTCATCGAGGGGTCATCGCCCTCGTTGTGGCCGCGACGGCGGTAGCAGACCATGTCGATGACAACGTCCTTGTGGAAACGCTGGCGGAACTCGTAGGCAAGCTGCCCGATGCGGACCACGGCCTCCGGGTCGTCGCCGTTCACGTGGAACACCGGTGCCTGGATCATCTTGGCGACGTCCGTGGAGTACGTGGAGGAACGCGAGGACGACGGTGCGGTGGTGAAGCCGACCTGGTTGTTGACCACGATGTGGATGGTGCCGCCGGTGCGGTACCCGCGCAGCTGGGAGAGGTTGAGCGTTTCCGCGACCACGCCCTGGCCCGCGAAGGCGGCGTCGCCGTGCACCATGATCGGCAGCACGGGAAACGCCTCGCCCTGGTCCAGGCGGTCCTGCTTGGCACGGACGATCCCTTCGAGGACGGAATCGACGGCCTCGAGGTGGGACGGGTTCGCGGCGAGGTAGACCTTGGTCTCCTTGCCGTTGTCCGAGGTGAAGGTGCCCTCGGTGCCCAGGTGGTACTTGACGTCACCGGAGCCCTGCACGGAGCGCGGGTCCTGGGTGCCTTCGAATTCGCGGAAGACCTGCGCGTAGGTCTTGCCCGCGATGTTGGTCAGCACGTTGAGCCGGCCGCGGTGGGCCATGCCGATCGCCACTTCGTCGAGTTCGTCGTCGGCGGCGTCGGAGATGATCGCGTCCAGCAGCGGGATCAGGGACTCGCCGCCCTCGAGCGAGAAGCGCTTCTGGCCGACGAACTTCGTCTGCAGGAAGGTCTCGAAGGCCTCGGCGGCGTTGAGCTTGGAGACGATGCGCAGCTGCTCGTCGCGGCTCGGCTTCGAGTACGGGTGCTCCAGCTGGTCCTGGAACCACTTGCGCTCGGCCGGGTCCTGGATGTGCATGTATTCGATGCCGGCGGTGCGGCAGTAGGCATCACGGAGGACGCCGAGGATGTCGCGGAACTTGAGCATCGGCCTGCCGCCGAAGCCGCCGGTGGGCCACTCGCGGTCCAGGTCCCACAGGGTCAGGCCGTAGGTCAGGACGTCGAGGTCCGGGTGCTTGCGCTGGACGTACTCGAGCGGATCGGTGTCCGCCATGAGGTGGCCGCGCACGCGGTAGGCGTGGATCAGCTGCTGGATCCGGGCGACCTTGTTGATCTCGTCGGCCGGGTCCACCTGCAGGTCGGGGCTCCAGCGCACGGGCTCGTAGGGGATACGCAGGGACTCGAAGATCTCGTCGTAGAAGTTCTGCGCGCCCAGCAGCAGCTGGTGCACGAGCTTGAGGAACTCGCCGCTGCCGGCACCCTGGATGACGCGGTGGTCATAGGTGGAGGTCAGCGTGAGGACCTTGCTGATCGCGTTCTGCGCGATGATCTTCTCGCTGGCACCCTGGAACTCGGCCGGGTAGTCCAGTGCGCCGACGCCGATGATGGCGGCCTGGCCCTTGGACAGACGCGGGACCGAGTGGACGGTGCCGATGCCGCCGGGGTTGGTCAGGGACACGGTGGTGCCGGAGTGGTCGTCCGCGGTCAGCTTGCCGTTGCGGGCACGCTTGATCAGGTCCTCGTAGGTGTGCCAGAACTCGGAGAAGTTGAGGGTCTCCGCCTTCTTGATGTTCGGGACCATGAGCAGGCGGGTGCCGTCGGGCTTGGGCATGTCGATCGCGATGCCGAAGTTCACGTGCGCCGGCTGGACAGCCACCGGCTTGCCGTCGATTTCGTCGTAGTAGACGTTCATCGACGGGAACTGGGACAGGGCGCGGATGACGGCGTAGCCGATCAGGTGCGTGAAGGAGACCTTGCCACCGCGGGCGCGGGCCAGGTTGGAGTTGATGACCACGCGGTTGTCGATCAGGAGCTTCGCCGGGATGGCGCGGACGCTCGTGGCTGTCGGCACTTCCAGGCTGGTGACCATGTTCGAGGCGATCGCCTTGGCCGGGCCGCGCAGGACCGAGACGACGTCTTCTTCGGGAGCCGTCGGGGCCTTGAGGTTCTTGGGCAGCTGCGCCGGGATCGGCGCGGTGCCGGGGCCGGCGTCGGAAGTCTTGGAGCCGTCCCGGGCGACGGTGGCCGGGGCTTTCTTGGCGGCGGGCGCAGCCGGTGCGGGCGCAGCCGTGGCGGCGGGAGCTGCGGGGGCGGCGGGAGCAGGTGCTGCCGGAGCGGCGGCGGGCGCTACAACGGGAAGTTCACGGGTGGCAGGATGCACAGCTGTCGCGGTGCCGGACGTTCCGTTGGCGGGAGAGGCGTCACTAGCTTCAAAGGATTCGAACAGGGGCCACCACTTGGAGTCGACCGTGTTCTTGTCCTGCTGGTAACGCTCATACAGTTCGTCAACGAGCCACTCGTTTCCGCCAAATTCCTCTGGTAGACGGTGGCTAGGCTGCTCTGGCACTTGAAATACGCCTCTTCCGTGAGTTTGATTCCCTCTGGCTTCCACGGTGCCTCGGCACAACGATTGAGCCAGTCTCTGCGTCCAGTGAACCCAGACCCATGCCAGTCTAGTGAGGATTCTTGCCAAACCGCCAATAAGCGTGACCCAAATCATGATCCGCCCCGGCAGCCGCCGAATTGCGGCGAAGAAGAGTTGCAGAATCGGCCCCGGATGCGGCCCACATGCGGTGCCCTGCGCGAGGCCGGACGGGGTGCCGGCCCCGGTGCCGGCCCCGCCGGAAACCGCCCTAGAATGCAGTAAGAACCCGTTTGTCGCCGACGGTGCCAGCTGCGGGTGCCAGCAAAGGAGCAGCAGTGCGTTTCCTGAATGAGCCCACCACCGATCTGACCTACTCGGACCTCTTCCTGGTCCCTTCCCGGTCCGATGTCACCTCCCGCCTGGACGTCGACCTCGCGGCCGACGACGGGACCGGCTCCGCGATCCCGCTGGTGGCGGCGAACATGACGGCGGTCACGGGGAAGCGGATGGCCGAGACCATGGCCCGCCGCGGCGGCCTTGGAGTCCTGCCGCAGGACGTCCCGCTCGACGTCATCCGTGACGTCACGGCCTGGATCAAGGGACGCCACCCGGTCCTGGAAACCCCCGTCACGCTCGCGCCCACGGACACCGTCATTGATGCCCTCCACCTGATGGGCAAGCGGCCGCACGGGGCCGTTGTGGTGGTGGACGACTCCGGCGCGGTCACCGGTGTTGTCCGGGCCGCCGACTGCGAGGGCCAGGACCGTTTCGCGTCACTGGCCTCCGTCATCCGCCACCAGCCGCTGGTGCTCGACGCCGGACCGCTCGCCGGTGGATTGTTTGGGGGCGGGTCGGCGGCCGATGCTGCGCAGGCCCTCCGCCGCGCCTTTGAAGCGATGGACGCCGCCGGAACCGACTACGCGCCGGTGCAGCAGGGCGGGGTCCTGGCCGGCGTGCTCACCCGTAAGGGCGCCCTGCGCTCCACGCTCTACAGGCCGTCCCTGGACGACGACGGCAGGCTGAAGGTCGCTGCCGCCGTCGGAATCAACGGTGACGTGGCCGGGCGGGCCGCCGAATTGCTGGCGGCCGGCGTCAACGTGTTGGTCCTCGACACCGCACACGGGCACCAGCAGAAAATGTTCGACGCCCTCGCCGCCGTGAAGGGTCTCAACCCCGGCGTGCCGGTCGTCGCCGGCAACGTCGTCACCGGCGACGCCACACGTGAGCTCATCGAGGCCGGGGCGGACATCGTCAAGGTCGGGGTGGGCCCCGGCGCCATGTGCACCACGCGCATGATGACGGCCGTGGGCCGCCCCCAGTTCAGTGCCGTCCTGGAATGCTCCGCCGCGGCCCGGGAAGCCGGCGGCCGGGTATGGGCCGACGGCGGGGTCCGCTACCCGCGCGACGTCGCCCTGGCCCTGGCCGCCGGGGCCAGCCAGGTCATGATCGGCTCCTGGTTTGCCGGTACTCACGAGAGCCCCGGGGACCTGCAGCTCGACGCCTCGGGCCGGCAGTACAAGGAGAGCTTCGGCATGGCGTCCGCCCGGGCGGTGCAGAACCGCAACCAACGCGAGGGCGCCTTCGAAAAGGACCGCAAGGCCCTCTTCGAGGAGGGCATCTCCACCTCCCGCATGTACGTCGATGCGGCCCGGCCCGGCGTTGAGGACCTGCTGGACATGATCACCGCGGGCCTGCGCAGTTCCATGAGCTACGCCGGCGCTGCCGATCTCGCCGCTTTCCGGGAACGCGCCGTGGCAGGCATCCAGTCGGCGGCCGGGTACGAGGAGGGCCGGCCCGTCCCGCAGAGCTGGTGAACCCGGCGCGGCCGGTGACGCGGGCGGTCCGGGGCTGGCAGCGGTTGCTCCTGTAGACTGAAATTCTTATGGACAGTAAATCTAGGTGCCGGCCTGGGGGCTGTCAGCGGAGTACGGAAACCGTTCCCGCCCAGTCCACCCGCAGAGCCGGCAAACCCCGTTCACGCGCCCATCACTCTCCGGCCGCACGCCATTCCGGAGCTATCCAGGAAACAGGGTCGGCCGCCACCGACCATCCTCCGCCAGGCCGGGCTTTCCCGCATTTGCGTCCCCTGACGCGGCACATGCCATGCGCTGCTGCGGAAGCAGGCCGCTGACATGGAATGGCTACTCCTCGCAGCAGGCCTCCTGCTCATCCTCGGCACCGGCTTCTTTGTCGCCGTGGAATTTTCCCTGGTCGCCCTGGACCAGGCCACCGTGCAGCGCGCCGTTGACACCGGCGACACCGCCGCCGAGCCGTTGCTCAGATGTCTCAAGTCACTCTCCACCCAGCTTTCCAGCTGCCAGCTGGGCATCACCATGACCACGCTGCTGACCGGCTATGTCATGGAACCGTCCGTGGGCAAGCTGCTCGAAGGCCCGCTCACCGCGCTCGGCGTCCCGCCCGCGGCGGCTGCCTCGCTGTCCCTGGTCCTGGCAATGGCGGTGGCCACCCTGCTCTCCATGGTGATCGGCGAGCTGGTGCCCAAGAACATGGCCATTGCGCTGTCGTTCCCGATCGGCAAGGCCGTGGCCCGGCCCCAGCTGGTGTTCACCGCCATCTTCAAGCCCGCCATCGTGGTGCTCAACGGCTTCTCCAACAAGGTCCTCAACGTCTTCGGCCTGGAGGCCAAGGAAGAAATCTCCGGCGCCCGCACCCCGGCCGAGCTGGCCTCGCTTGTGCGCCGCTCCGCGGCCATGGGCACCCTCGACGCCGGAACGGCCAACTTCATCGCCCGAACCCTGAAGTTCTCCGGGCGGACCGCCGCGGACGTCATGACCCCCCGCATCCGCGTGGAGACCATCGACGCCGACCAGCCGGTCTCGGATATCGTCGAGGCCGCCAAGCGCACCGGATACTCCCGGTTCCCCGTGATCGGCGAGTCCTCCGATGACATCCGCGGCGTGGTCCACATCAAGAAGGCCATTGCCGTGCCCGCGGACCGCCGCGCCAAGCTGCAGGCGGGGGCCATCATGACCGACGTGCTCCGGGTCCCCGAAACCATCCACCTGGACGCTCTCCTCGCCGAACTGCGCGAGGGCAACCTGCAACTGGCCGTGGTCCTGGATGAATACGGTGGAACCGCCGGCATCACCACGCTGGAGGACCTCGTGGAGGAAATCGTCGGGGAAGTGGCCGATGAGCATGACAAGGTCCGGCCCGGCCTGCTCCAAAGCGCCTCGGGGGACTGGTACTTCCCGGGCCTGCTCCGGCCCGATGAACTCTCCGAACAGATCCCGGGCCTGACCGTGCCCGACGAGGCTGCCTACGAAACGGTGGGAGGCTACGTCATGAGCCAGCTCGGCCGCATCGCGGCAGTCGGCGACACGGTCGACGTCGTCGGCGGGACACTCAGCGTGACCCGCATGGACGGCCGCCGGATCGACCGGATCTGTTTCCGGCCCATCCGGGTGTCCGGCGAGGGCCAGCCCGCCAGCCAGGCAGGTGCCGCATGAGCGACTGGGCCGGAATCCTCTGGCTTGCGTTCCTCCTGGTGGGCAACGCCTTCTTCGTGGCCGCGGAATTCGCCGTCATGTCGGCCCGCCGGAGCCAGATCGAGCCGCTGGCCGAAGCAGGTTCCAAGCGCGCGCAGACCACCCTGCGGGCGATGGAAAACGTTTCCCTCATGCTCGCCTGCGCCCAGCTCGGCATCACCGTCTGCTCGCTGCTGATCCTGCAGGTGGCCGAGCCCGCGATCCACCACCTCCTGGCCGTGCCGCTGGAAGCGGTGGGCGTCCCCGAGGAGGTCGCGAACATTGTGGCCTTCGCCGTCGCCTTGCTGTTGGTGACGTTCCTGCACGTCACATTCGGCGAAATGGTGCCCAAGAACATTTCCGTGTCCGTCGCGGACAAGGCTGCGCTGCTGCTGGCGCCGCCGCTGATGTTCATCGGGCGGCTCGTCAAGCCCGTCATTGCGGCGCTTAACTGGTCCGCGAACCACATCCTGAAGCTGATGCGGATTGAGCCGAAGGACGAGGTGACCTCCACCTTCACCCTTGAAGAAGTGCAGTCGATCGTGCAGGAATCCACCCGCCACGGACTCGTGGACGACGACGCCGGACTCATCACCGGAGCGCTCGAGTTCTCCGAACACACCGCGTCGCGTGTGATGGTTCCGCTGGGCAAGCTCGTCATGCTCAAGGCGGCCACCACGCCGGTCGAATTCGAAAAGGCAGTGAGCCGGACCGGGTTCTCGCGCTTCCCGATGCTCGACGACGACGGCATGCTGGCCGGCTACCTCCATATCAAGGACGTGCTGTCCATCCCGGACGCCGGGTACCACCAGCCGATTGCGGAAAGCCGCATCCGGTCGCTGGCGAACCTCGCCATGGACGACGAAATCGAGCAGGCCATGTCCGTCATGCAGCGCACGGGTTCGCACCTGGCGCGCGTGATCGGACCCGACGGGCTGACTCAGGGAGTGCTGTTCCTCGAAGACGTGATCGAGCAGCTCGTCGGCGAAATCCGGGACGCGACGCAGGCCACCGGCTACCGCAGGCTGGGCCAGGACCAGTAGGGGCGGCCCAGTAACGGGCGGCCCAGTAACAGCCGGTCCAGTAACGGGCAGCCCAGCTGCGGCCGGGCACCGGCGGGGCACGCCGTGTATCCCTAAATAGGAATGATTCCTATTTAGGGATACACTCGGGCTGTTGCTATTGCTCCTGATTCTCAATAACAGATCCGAGGTTTTCCGTGCGTCGTCCCGCTGCCCGAGTCCTGCTGGCTGGCCTTGCCGGCCTGGGCCTCCTGCTCACCGCGTGCAGTCCGACGTCCGGCAGCCCGCGGGGGACCGCGGGGGACGGTGTGGTCAACGTCGTCGCATCCACCAGCGTGTACGGCGACATCGTCTCCAGCATCGGCGGCGGCAAGGTCCGGGTCAGCTCGATCATCAACCGCACCAGCCAGGACCCGCACTCCTACGAGGCCACCACGCAGGACAAGCTGGCCGTCTCCAAGGCCGAGCTGGTGGTGGAGAACGGCGGGGGATACGACGCCTTCATGGACACGCTGGCGACCGACACCGGCCTGGACCGCGGCAGCGTCATCAGCGCCGTGGATGTTTCAGGCCTTGTCTCCGAAAGCGCTGCCAGCGAAAGCCCGGCAGCGGCGAGCCCCGACTCCGCCGGCCACACCCACGGGTCCACGGGGCTGAACGAACACGTCTGGTACAGCCTGCCTGCCATGTCCCGCCTCGCGGACGCCGTCGCCGAGAAGCTGGGCTCGCTGGAACCGGCCTCGGCGCAGACGTTCCGGAGCAACGCGGCGGCCTTCAAGGACTCGCTCGGCGGCCTGGAAACGAAGCTCGCCGCCATCAAGGCCTCGGCGGCCCACGCGCCCGTGGCCGTCACCGAGCCTGTACCGCTGTACCTGCTCGAGGACGCCGGACTGGAGAACGAGACCCCGGCCGAGTACACGGCGGCGATCGAGGAGGACGCCGACGTCCCGCCCGCCGTGCTCAAGACCACCGTCGATCTCGTGGCATCCCGGGGCGTAAGGCTGCTGGCCTACAATACCCAGACCGAGGGACCGCAGACGGCGGCGGTGAAAAAAGCCGCCGAGAACGCCGGCGTCCCGGTCGTGAACTTCAGCGAGACCCTCCCGGACGGCCAGTCCTACCTGCAGTGGATGACCGGAAACGTGGAGAGCATCGGCAAGGCCCTAGGATGATCGCAACAGCGGGAGCAGCCATCTCCGCGGAAAATCGAGGAAACCCCTTTTGACACCGGTAGTGAGCCTGCGCGGCGCCTCCCTGGCGTTCGGCCAACGGACTCTCTGGGAGGGCCTGGACCTGGACATCAACCCGGGTGAATTCTTTGCCGTGCTCGGGCCCAACGGCAGCGGCAAGACCACCTTCCTGAAGGTCCTGCTGGGATTGCAGGAACTGAGCACGGGAACGGCCGTGCTCGACGGCCACCCCGTTGAACGGGGAAGCCGCCGGATCGGCTACGTGCCCCAGCAGAAATCATTCGACCCCGATACGCCCCTGCGCGCCCGCGACCTCGTGGCCCTCGGCGTCGACGGCCACCGCTGGGGCATCCGCCTCGGCGGCGCCAAGGTGAACCGTAAAGTCGATGAACTCCTGGAGCTTGTGGGCGCCACCGACTACGCCAAGGTGCCGGTGGGGCAGCTTTCCGGCGGTGAGCAGCAGCGCCTGCGCGTGGCGCAGGCCCTCGCGACCGATCCCAAGGTGCTGCTGTGCGACGAGCCGCTGCTCTCCCTTGACCTTCAGCACCAGCAGGGCGTCAGCGCGCTGATCAACAGGCAATGCCGCGACGCGGACAGCGCCGTGGTGTTCGTGACCCACGAGATCAACCCGATCATGGACTACGTGGACCGGGTCCTGTACCTGGCCGGCGGAAAGTTCCGGGTGGGCACACCCGCGGAGGTCATGACCACCGAGGTGCTCTCCGATTTGTACGACAGCCGTGTTGAGGTCATCCAGGCCAACGGCCGGCTGATCGTCGTCGGGCTGCCGGACGCCGCGACGCACCACCATCTGGACGCGCACTCAGTCGCGGGCGAGGTGGGCTAAGTGGATCTGGGCGACCTGCTGCACTCAATCTTCAACTTCGAAAACTACGGCGAGCTGCTGGTCCTGGTGCAGAACTCCATCTGGGCCGGCGCCGTCCTCGGGCTGCTCGGCGGAATCATGGGCACCTTCGTGATGAAACGCGACCTCGCCTTCGCCGTCCACGGGATCTCGGAGCTCTCCTTTGCCGGCGCGGCGTTCGCGCTGTTGATCGGCGCCGACATCATCCTCGGCTCGCTGGCAGGATCCGTGCTGGCAGCCCTGGTGCTGGGCGTGATGGGGGTCCGCGCACGGGACAAGAACTCGATCATCGGCGTCATCATGCCCTTCGGGCTTGGCCTGGGCATCCTCTTCCTGTCCCTGTACGAGGGCCGGGCGGCCAACAAGTTCGGCCTGCTCACCGGGCAGATCGTGTCGGTCGGGACCGTCCAGCTGCAGGTCCTGGCGGTCGCCGCCGTCGTGGTGATGCTGGCGCTGGCCGCCATCTGGCGGCCGTTGACCTTTGCCAGTGTCGACCCCGATGTCGCCACCGCCCGCGGCGTGCCGGTGCGGGCCCTCGCCCTTGGTTTCATGGTGCTGCTGGGGATCAGCGTGGCGTTGTCTATCCAGATTGTGGGCGCGCTGCTGGTGCTGGCCCTGCTGATCACGCCCGCGGCCGCCGCCATGCGCGTCACGTCCTCGCCCCGACTGGTTGTCACGCTGAGCATCGTCTTTGCGATGACGGCGACCGTCGGAGGCATTCTGCTGGCCCTCGGCGGCCGGCTGCCGATCAGCCCCTATGTGACCACGTTGTCCTTCCTGATTTACGTGGCCTGCCGGATGATCGGTGGCGCACGGGCCAGACGGGGACTCAACGGCCGGGTGGTGCGGAGCGCCGCTGCGTCGGCTTAAACGCTCTCACGCCACAGTGGCGGAATTTCCCCAGGTTTGCCGTCGGCCGCCGGCGGGTCCCTGCGCCCCGCCGGTGATTTCTGGGGTCACGAGGTCAAAGGTGGGGAATTTCAGCAGCTTCGGCTACTGGCCTGGCTGACTGGCTGTGCATTCTGGGCACAGGCCGAAGATTTCCACGGTGTGCTCCACCGCGGTGAAGCCGTGCTCATTCGCGATCCGCGCGGCCCAGGCCTCGACCGCCGGTGCTTCCACTTCCACGGCCTTGCCGCAGTTCCGGCACAGCAGGTGATGGTGGTGCCCGGTGACGGCGCAGCGCCGGTACACCGCTTCGCCGTCGGCGTTGCGCAGGACATCCACCAGCCCGTCGTCGGCGAGGGACTGCAGGATCCGGTAGGAGGTCGCGAGGGACACCGCGGTGCCGCGCTCCTGGAGGATGCGGTGCAGTTCCTGGGTGCTGACGAAGTCCGCCAGGTCGTCCAGGGCGGCACTGACGGCGAGACGCTGCTTGGTGACGCGCTGTTCCTTGCCCTGCACGGGTGCCGAGGCCGGAGTCCGGCTGCTGCCGGTGGTAGCGCCTTGGGACATCGTGGAACTCGCTTCGTCAAAAGAATTCGCGGGTGGGACTCGCTGAGTGTGGCAATGTCCAAGATTACCAGCGCCCAAGATTGCCAGCGGCGCTTCGTGGACACTGTGACGGCTGGTGCCTAGGCTGGCCGGATGAAGCTGACCAAATTTACTCACGCCTGTGTCCGCCTCGAACAGGACGGCCGGGTGCTGGTGTTTGACCCGGGCACCTTTTCGGAGACGGACCAGGCCCTGGCCGGAGCACATGCGGTGCTCATTACCCACGAGCACGCGGACCATGTGGACGTCGACGCCGTCGCCGCGGCGTTGCAGTCGAACACCACCCTTGAGCTTTTCGCCCCGGAGGCCGTGGCCGCGACGCTCCGCGGCAAGGCGCCCGACGCCGGAAGCCGCATCCATGCGGCGGGCGCGGGTGAGGAATTTGAAACGTCGGGCTTCGCCATCAGGACCTTTGGCGGCCAGCACGCCCTCATCCATCCGCAGATCCCCGTGGTGGCCAACGTCGGCTACCTCGTCGACGGCAATGTCTACCACCCGGGGGACTCCTTCGCGATCCCCGACGGCGTCGATGTCAAGACGCTGCTTGTACCCATCCACGCCCCGTGGAACAAGGTGGGCGAAGTGGTGGATTTTGTCATCGGTGTCCGCGCACCACAGGCCTTCCCGATCCACGACGCGCTCCTGAACGAGCTGGGCCGCGGCCTGGTGGAGGGGCACGTGACCCGGATCGGCGCCAAGTACGGCACCGAGTACCGGCACCTTTCCGCCGGCGATACAGCGGAGGTTTAGCCGCCGCTGGCCCCTTGGCGGGCTTAGGCCGGCGTGCTGACGGGCGGGCTGGCCGGCTGGTTTAGGCCGGCCAGACGCCGGTCCGGAAGAACTCGCCCAGCACGGCCTCGTGGGGTTCGGGATCCAAGCCGTGGGCCGCCAGCCACTCCGGGTTGTAGTAATTTCCGGCGTAGCGGTCCCCGGCGTCGCACATCAGGGTCACAACACTGCCCCGGCGGCCCTCCGCGATCATCCCGGCGATGAGCTGCCACGCGCCCCAGAGGTTGGTCCCGGTGGACGGACCCGCGTGCAGACCGGCGTGGTCCCTCAGATGCCGCATGGCCGCCACCGACGCGGCGTCGGGAACCTGGATCATGTGGTCGATCACGGCGGGCACAAAACTCGGCTCCATCCGCGGCCGGCCGATGCCCTCGATGCGGGAGGGCAATCCCGCCGCGGGTGCGTCAGCTGCAGTCCCGCCGCCAGCTGTCCCGCCGTCGGGCCGGCTGTTCCGCCAGCCCGGATAGAACGCGGAATTTTCAGGGTCGACGACGGCGAGGCCCGTCTCGTAGCGGTGGTAGCGCAGGTACCGGCCAATCGTGGCGCTGGTCCCGCCGGTGCCGGCCCCGACCACCACCCAGCGGGGGACCGGGTGCTCCTCCAGCGCCAGCTGGCCGAAGATCGATTCGGCGATGTTGTTATTCCCGCGCCAGTCCGTGGCCCGTTCGGCGTACGTGAATTGGTCCATGTAGTGCCCGCCCGTGCTGCTGGCCAGATCCGCGGCGGCCTCGTAGACCTCGGAGGCATGGTCCACCAGATGGCAGGAGCCGCCGAACTGTTCGATCAGGGCGATTTTCTCGCGGCTGGTGGTCCGGGTCATCACGGCGATGAAGGGCAGTCCCAGCAGCTGCGCAAAATAGGCTTCGGAGACGGCGGTGCTGCCGCTGGATGCCTCCACGATCGTGGTGCCTTCCCGGATCCAGCCGTTGACGAGGCCGAAGAGGAACAGGGACCGCGCCAGCCGGTGCTTGAGGCTGCCGGTGCGGTGGGTGGATTCGTCCTTCAGGTACAGCTGCACGCCCCAGTGCTCCGGGAGCGGCACCGAGTACAGGTGGGTGTCGGCTGAGCGGTTGTTTTCGGCGTTGATCCGGCGGACGGCCTCGTCGGCCCAGGCCCGGTCCTGCAGGTGCGCTGTGTTCACCGCTACAGCCTACCGGGGGCGGCGGGACGCCAAAGATAGAGTGGGGAAATGGACACCCTTCTCGATGCTGCCGCCCTCAAGGACCGGATGGACGACGCCGGCGCAGCCGGCCAGCGCACAGTACTCCTCGACGTTCGCTGGGCGCTGGGGGATCCCCACGGTCACGATCACTACCTGCGCGGACACATCCCCGGGGCCGTCTTCGTGGATCTCGCCACTGAACTTGCCGGACCGGCGGAACCGGAACGCGGCAGGCATCCGTTGCCGCCGTCGGAGCAGTTCCAGGAGTCAGCGCGCCGCTGGGGCATCAACGACGGCGATGTGGTCGTAGCGTACGACGACAGCGGCAACATGGCTGCGGCCCGGCTGTGGTGGATGCTGCGCAACGCCGGCTTCAGTTCTGTGTACCTGCTCGACGGCGGCCTGGCCGCGTGGCGGGCTGCCGGGTTCGAGCTGGCGGCCGGACCCGAACAGCCCGCACCCGGAAACGTCACCCTGTCCGACGGCGCCATGCCCGCGATCGACGCCGGACAAGCCGCCAGTTGGGGCCGGCGGGGGCTGCTGTTGGACGCCCGGGCGGGGGAGCGGTACCGCGGCGAAATCGAGCCCGTGGATCCCCGCGCCGGCCATATTCCGGGGGCCGTCAGTGCCCCTACCACCGGGAACCTGCGCGCTGACGGGCGCTTCCTTGCCCCGGCGGAGCTGCGGGAGCGCTTCGAACAGCTCGGTTACCGGGACGGCGTTCCCACTGCCGTGTACTGCGGGTCCGGAGTGACAGCGGCCCATGAAATCGCCGCCCTCGAGATTGCCGGCTTTTCCGCTGCCCTCTATCCGGGGTCCTTTTCGGAGTGGTGCCACGGTCCCGCGAACGATGTTGTCACCGGGCCGGAACCGTACGGCGAGGACGCAGCTTCACACTAAGGGCCAGCCCGAGCGCCGGACGGCCCGCGCAGGCTGCTCAGAGCGCCTCCAGTTCATCCCCAGGCAGACAATGATTCCTATGCTGCGGCGGCCACTTTGGGCTTTCCACGCCTGAGCGTTTTGGCTTGGTGCCGGAGCTGGCGCCGGCGGCGGGAGCCTGGCTGGGCGCCTGGCTGGTCTGTGGCTGATGGCCGAAGCGGTGTTCCGGGCAGGGGCGGCGCGGTGGAACCGTACGTGTGGCCGGTGGGGGTGGTGAGTTCGAGGGTGTGCCTCGCGCCGATGCTCAAGGCGGATCCGGGTGCGGCTTCGGGGCTGGGGCGTGCTTTCCAGCCGGGGTTTTCTTTGGTGTGGTTGCAGGCTTCGCAGAGGCCGGCGGCGTTGTCCGTGGTGGTCGGGCCGCCGGTGTGCCAGGGAATGATGTGGTCCAGGTGGCGGATGGGCGCGTCGCAGTACGGGGTGCGGCAGGTGTCGTCGCGGGCCTGGATGAAGCGGCGGTGCCCGGGCGGGAAGAGCCGGGCGCGGGAGTCCATGGCGATGAGCTCGCCGGCGCCGGGGTGGGTGTAGACCCGGCGGAGCCAGAGGTTGAAGTTCCGGTCCTCGGCGTTCGTCCCGGCGCCGATGCGTTCCCGGGCCCAGCCGGCGGGGACGGTGCCGTAGCCGGGCAGGACGGCGGGTTCGGCGTTGCCCTGGAAGAGGGTGCGGTCGGTGATGACGAGCTGGATTTCGACGCCGGTGATCCCGCCGGGGGTGCCGGTGGTGCGTTCGACCAGCGCATCGGCCATCAGCTGCCCGCGGCCCCTCGGGTCCCCGGCGGCATGGAGGGTGTCGGCGTGCCCGCTCAACGCCTTGTAGACGGCGACGCCGGCGGTCACGGGCAGCAGCGCGGTCAGGCAGGTCATCGCATCGGGGGCCGGGCGGAGGCTGACGTGCCGCTCGGTGGCGGCGTGCGCGGCGCGTTCGGTGACGGAGCGGGGGTCACGCCGGTACGCGGCGGCCCGGGCAGCGGCGACCAGGGACCGGTCACCGGCCCCGGCGAACGTCCCGGCATCGGCGGCGAGGTCGGCGTCGACGGCGGCCCGGTCGGCCGGGGTCAGGCACGCGGTTTCGCGCACCAGCAGGGTGGCGCGCCATTCGTTCAGCTGCCCGGCTTCCAGGGCGGTAAGGGTGTGCGGCATCTCGGTGACGAGGGCTTTGGCCAGGCCCAGCAGCCGGCCGCCCCTGGCCGGGGATTCGCGCCGGGCCAGGGCGATCTGCGCACCGACCCCGGCGCCAAGCCTCTCGGCCGGGACCCCGAGCCGGCCTTGTTCGCGGCGCTGGAGCAGGTCGAAGGCCACGGCGAGCCGGGCCTGTTCCGCGGACGCGGCGGACTTCCAGTCTTCCAGTTCCCGGATCCGGTCAATGATCCCGGCACTGTCCGTGGGCGGACAGCCTAAGCCCATCGGCCCGGCGTCCAGCCGGCCCGCCACCTCCGCGGAGGCTGCCTCCGCGGTGCCCGGAATGGTGGCCGCGCCGCTCCCGGCGCGACTCGGGCCATCGTCGCCGTATCCTGCCGGAGCCACTTCGGGCCCCTGATTGCCGTCCATGAATCCAGTGTTTCAGGGACCCCCGACAATGATGGCCGCAGGGGTCCGCCCCGGGTGCCAACTGCCCGGCGGCGGCCAATTCGTTAGCGAATGATGGCGGCTGTCGGTGCGGAAGTCTTGGACGCAGTTGAGTATCCGGCCTTCCGGCCAGTTGCTCGTACGGCGTCCCCAGGGTGCCCCCGGTTCGTTGACGCACGACCAGTTGGGCAACGTGCCCGACCTGAGCGACGAGCCGTCGCCAGCGAGCCACCCCAAAGTGGAATACATCCCGGGACCGGGGGTAGCGTCAACGTATGACACCTGGACGTCCCGTACCCCCGCCCCTTGCCAAGCCGTTGCCGGATTTGGACACCACAGACACCAAATCCGCCACCGCGGACAGCGCCGCGCAGAACGCCGGCCCCACACTCGCTGCTGCGTACGGTGCCACCTCACCGGACAGCGGGCTTGTTCCCTTGACCGTGTCCCGACGGGCGCCGAAGGCGGACGACGTCGAGATCGCCGTTGAATTCTGCGGACTGTGCCACTCGGACGTGCACGCCACCCGGGGCGAATGGGGCGGCGGCACCTACCCGTTGATCCCGGGCCACGAGATCGTCGGCCGGGTCACCCGGCTCGGTTCCGCCGTCGACGACTTCACGGTGGGTGAGCGCGTGGGCGTGGGCTGCATCGTGGACTCCTGCCGCGAGTGCGACAGCTGCCTGGACGGCCTCGAGCAGTATTGCGAAAACGCCGCGGTGGGAACCTACGGGGCGAAGGATGCCCGCAACGACGGCGCCATCACCCAGGGCGGGTATGCCACGTCGATCGTGGTGGACCGCCACTATGTCCTGCGGGTGCCGGAAGCACTGGACCCCGCCGCCGCGGCGCCCCTGCTGTGCGCCGGCATCACCACATATTCGCCCCTGAACCACTTCGAGGTCGAGGAAGGCGACGTCGTCGGCGTCGTCGGACTGGGCGGCCTCGGCCATATGGCCGTCAAGATCGCCAAGGCCATGGGCGCCGAGGTCAAGGTCTTCACGACGTCGGAGAACAAATTCGCCGCAGCGCGCGAGCTGGGCGCCGACGACGTCATCCTCTCCACCGACCCGGCCGCGATGGAAGCCGCGAACCGCAGCATCGACGTCATTATCGACACCGTCGCCGCACCGCACGACCTCAACCCCTACTTCCGCACGTTGGGCCTGGACGGTGTGCTGTTCCAGCTGGGCCTGCCCGCCGAAGCGATGCCGCCCGTCAATCCCGGGGTGCTGATCCGGCGCAGGATCGCCTATGCGGGTTCGCTGATCGGCGGCATCGCCGAGACGCAGGAGATGCTGGACTTCTGCGCCGAGCACGGCGTGGTGTCCGACGTTGAGGTGGTCGGCGCGGACCAGCTCAACGAAGCCTACGACCGCATGGTGGCAGGCGACGTCAAGTACCGTTTTGTCCTGGACGTCAGTACCCTGGGGTCCCCGGCAGAAAAGGCGGACGCATGAGCACTCTCTTCACCAAAATCATCAACGGCGAGATCCCGGGCCGCTTCGTCTGGCGCGAGGACGGCGTCGTGGCGTTCCTGACCATGGGCCCGCTGGCCGACGGCCACACCCTCGTGGTGCCCACCGAGGAAGTGGACCGCTGGACGGATGCCTCGCCCGAGGTCCTCGGCCGGGTCATGGAGGTTGCCCGCAAGATCGGCGCGGTCCAGGTGGAGGTGTTCGACGCCGCCCGGGCCGGGCTGATCGTGGCCGGCTACGAAATCAACCACATGCACGTCCACGTGTGGCCATCGAACTCGATGGCGGACTTTGATTTCGGCTCCGTGGACCAGCACCCGGATCCGGCCAGGCTGGACGCCAACGCGGAGAAGCTCCGCCAAGGCCTCCGCACGGCCGGCCACGCGGAGCACGTCCCGGCCGCCTAGGTCCCGCCCGGCCGCCAGTGCTGGCGCCGGCGCAGCACCCTCAGGGGTCTACGCCGGCGCCAGCACTTTGTTAAGGGCGGCCCGGATACGCTTTTCGGACACCGAATAGGCGGTCCCGAGTTCGACGGCGAAGAGGCTCACCCGCAGTTCCTCGATCATCCAGCGCACGTGGGTTAACTCCGCGCCCGCCCGCCGCCCGGGCAGCAGCGCGGACACGGCGTCGTCGTAGTCGTCCTCCAGGGCCTGGACCGCGGCCATGTGCTGGGCGTCCCGCTGCACGTTGCCCGGCAGCTTCTCGAGGCGCTTTTCGATCGCCGCGAGGTAGCGGGGCAGCTGGCTGAGCTGGGCGTAGCCCGTGCGTGCCACGAAACCCGGATACACCAGCTGCTCGAGCTGGCTCTTGACGTCGTTGAGCGCGCTGATCAGGGCCAGGCTCGTGGTGCCCTTGAGCTGCTTTTCGATCCGGCGGGTACTGGCCAGGATGCGTTCGACGACGGCGGTGACGGTAAAGACGGTGTCGATCAGCTCCGCCCGGACGCTCTCGTAGAGTGCCTTGAAGGAGGCCTCGTCCCACGGCAGCGGGGCCGGCGTGAGTTTGTCGATGGCGGCCAGGGCGCAGTCGGCGATCAGCGCGGCCACGGAACCGTGCGGGTTCTGGCTGAACGTCAGTTTCTCGGTGTTGTTCAGGTGCTCCAGGACATAGCGGTCCGGCGGCGGCACTTTCAGGGCCAGGAGCCGGATGACCCCGCCGCGCATGGCTTCCTGCTGTTCCGACGGCGTCTGGAACAGCCGCAGCGCCACGGACGTTCCCTCATCCACCAAGGCGGGATAGCCGGTGACGGTGTGCCCGCCAACGGTTCCCTGGACCTGGCGCTGGACGGTTCCAAAGGTCCAGTCCTTGAGCCCGGACATTTCGGTGAACCCGCCCGGCGCCGCGGCTGCGGCAGCGGCCAGGGCGGCCGACGGGGACGTGCCGGCCCGTGATGAACGCGCGCCATCCTTGCCGTTCGCGCCGGCTTTCGCCTTCGCCGCGGCATTTCCCTTGGATTGGGGTGCCGTGGTGCCCGGGGTGGCACCGAGGGATTCCGCGATGGCCCGGCGGGTGGCTGGGGCCAGCCGCTCCTGCAGCGCGTTTAGGTCCTTGCCCTCATCCAGCAACTTGCCGCGGGAATCCACCACGCGGAAGCTGACCCGCAAATGCGACGGGACGGCGTCCCAGTTCCAGGAGCCCGGCGGAATGACCTGTCCGCGGATCCGGCGCAGCACCAGTTCCAGCGACGGTTCGAGCTCGTCCGTGGCGGGATCGAAGTCCGCTTCCAGTGCCGCGACGGCCTGGCGGGCCACGTCCGGGGCAGGAACGAAGTTCTTGCGGATCTGCTTGGGCAGCGACTTGATGAGCGCCGTGACGAGTTCCACGCGCTGCCCGGGGATCAGCCAGCGGAACGCGGCATCGTCGAGCTGGTTCAGGAACAGCACCGGCACCTCGGCGGTGACGCCGTCGGATGGATTTGGCGGCGAACCGGGCGCCACGGGGTGAAACTCGTAGCTCAGCGGCAGCTCGAAGCCCTTGTGCAACAAGGTCTTGGGATAGGCCGAATCGTCCAGGGCCGCGGCGTCCTCGCTGATCAGCAGGGACTGGTCGAAGTCGAGCAGCGTGGGATCCTGCTGCCGTGCGTCCTTCCACCACTTGTCGAAGTGCCGCTCCGAGACGACCTCCGCGCCGATCCGGGCGTCGTAGAACTCGAAGAGTGTCTCGTCGTCCACCAGGATGTCGCGGCGCCGCATCCGGGCCTCGAGTTCCTCGACTTCGTGCAGCAGCGCGCGGTTGCGGTGGAAGAACTTGTGGTGGGTCTGCCAGTCGCCTTCAACCAGGGCATGGCGGATGAAGAGCTCGCGGCAGAGCTCCGGATCCACCTTGCCGTAGTTGATCCGCCGGCTCGGGATGATGGGCACGCCGTACAGCGTGACCTTTTCGTGGGCCATCACCGCGCCCATCTTCTTGGACCAGTGCGGCTCGCTGTAGCTGCGCTTGACCAGGTCGGGGGCCACCTGTTCGGCCCAGAGCGGATCGAACTTCGCCGCGACGCGGGCCCAGAGCCGGCTCGTCTCCACGAGCTCGGCGGCCATCACGAACGTGGGTGACTTCTTGAACAGTGCCGAACCCGGGAAAATCGCGAAGCGGCTGCCGCGGGCTCCGGCGTACTCGCGCTTGCGCTCGTCGAGGATGCCGACGTGGCTCAGCAGCCCCGAGAGCAGGCTGATGTGGATGCCGTCGTGGTTGCCCACCGGATCGGCAAGGCGCTTGTTGTCCAGGCTGATGCCCAGCGGGCGGGCCAGCTGGCGGAGCTGGGCGAACAGGTCCTGCCACTCCCTGACCCGCAGGTAGTTGATGAACTCGTTGCGGCAGAGCCGGCGGAACGCCGTGGAGGACAGTTCCTGCTGCTTCTCCTGCAGGTAGTTCCACAGGTTCAGGTAACCGGTGAAATCCGAGTTCTCGTCCCGGAAGCGGGCGTGCTTCTCCGCGGCGAGCTGCTGCTTGTCTGTTGGACGCTCGCGCGGGTCCTGGATGGTGAGCGCGGCGGCCAGGATCATGACCTCCCGGACACAGCCCCGCTTTCCGGACTCCACGATCATCCGGCCGAGCCTGGGGTCCACCGGCAGCTGGGCCAACTGCTGCCCGACGGCGGTGAGCCCGCTTCCGGGACGGCCGGAACCGCGGCGCTGCCCGCCGTCGCGCTGCCCGCCGTCGTCCGTTGGCTCCTGCCGCGCGGCGGTCAGGGCGCCGAGCTCGCGCAGGAGACTGACGCCGTCGTTGATGGCGCGCGAATCCGGCGGCTCGACGAACGGGAAGTTCTCCACGTCCTTCGGTCCGCGGGCCACGCCCATGGCGGTCATCTGCAGGATGACGGCCGCGAGGTTGGTGCGCAGGATCTCCGGATCCGTGAACAGCGGCCGCGACTCGAAGTCCTCCTCGGAGTACAGCCGGATCGCGATACCGTCGGAAACGCGGCCGCAGCGGCCCGAGCGCTGGTTGGCCGAAGCCTGGGAGACGCGCTCAATCGGCAGGCGCTGGACCTTGGTCCGGTGCGAGTAGCGCGAGATCCGGGCCGTGCCGGTGTCGATCACGTACTTGATGCCGGGGACCGTCAGCGAGGTTTCGGCGACGTTGGTGGCAAGTACGATCCGGCGCTTGCTGCCGGGGTGGAAAACCTTGTGCTGCTCCTGCAGGCTCAACCGGGCGAAGAGGGGAAGGACCTCGGTGCCCGCGAGGCGCCGGTTGGACTGGATGCGGGCGTTGAGGGCCTCCGCCGCGTCGCGGATTTCGCGCTCGCCGGAGAAGAAGATCAGGATGTCGCCGTGGGCTTCCAGGGCGAGCTCGTCGACGGCGTCGCACACCGCATCGAGCGGGTCGCGGTCCTCCTCGAGTTCGTCGTCCGCCGCGGCACCTTCTCCGGCTCCATCTTCGGCGCCGCCGGCCGGCTGGGAAAGCGGCCGGTAGCGGATTTCCACCGGGAAGGTCCGGCCCGACACCTCGATGATGGGGGAGGGCTCCTCGTCGCTGCCGAAGTGCTTGGCGAAGCGCTCCGGATCGATGGTGGCCGAGGTGATGATGATCTTCAGGTCCGGGCGCTGCGGCAGGATGCGCTTGAGGTAGCCGAGGATGAAGTCGATGTTGAGGCTGCGCTCGTGCGCCTCGTCAATGATGATGGCGTTGTACTTGCGCAGCAGCCTGTCGCGCTGGATCTCCGCCAGCAGGATGCCGTCGGTCATGAGTTTGACCTTGGTGGACCGGCTGACCTCGCCGGTGAAGCGGACCTGGAAACCGACTTCCTGGCCGATTTCGACGCCGAGTTCCTCCGCGATGCGCTCGGCCACGGTGCGGGCCGCGAGACGGCGGGGCTGGGTGTGGCCGATCAGCCCGTTCTCGCCCAGGCCGAGCTCAAGGCACATCTTGGGGATCTGGGTGGTCTTACCCGAGCCGGTCTCGCCGGCGATGATGGTCACCTGGTTGGCCGCGATGGCGGCCATAAGATCTTCGCGGCGCTCGGAGACCGGCAGCTCGGCGGGGTAGGAAATATGCAATGTCATGGCTGGAGACAGTCTACTGGGGTGGACTGTCCGCTGGGGTGGCGGCGGCTGTGCGGTCCTTCTATCGGGTCCGGCTGCTGCGGCCGGGCTGTTCCGTTGCTGCTTCAGGCCCGGCGCATAGTGAGGGCCCGGCTTGATGGGCCGGGCCCGATGGGCGTGTGGGCAAAACGTGCGCGGACTTAGAAGTTCCGCAGGGTGTAGTTGACGCTCGGCAGGTCCCGGGCCATCCAGTACTCTTCCGAGCGGACGGGCGGGGTGTGACCGAGGCCGTCCTTCCGCAGGGCGGAGATGGTGGCTGCGAGGCCGGCGATGATCAGGACGATGACGGCGATTCCGAGGAGTTCCATACCTCTATGGTTCTCCGGTCCAAGAACTAAAAGAAGTGGCAGAAATGCCCAAAAAGCTATAATTTCTGCCACTGTTCTGTCAGGATGAAATCATGATCAAATCAGTGGCAATGATCGTGGTTCCCAACTTCTCGATCTTCGAGTTCGCGACGGCTTTCGAGGTCTTCGGCATCGACCGCTCGGACCGCGGAAACGGCGTGCCCGCGTTCGATTTCCGCGTCTGCGCGCCCGAGCCGGGCGACGTCCCGCTCAAGTCCGGCCTGTCCATGCACGTCGGTCTCGGGCTGGAAGCAACTGCCGACGCCGACCTGGTGGTGATGGCGCCGTACGGCCGGGACGAGGACGTTCCCGAATCCGTCCTGGAGGCGCTGCGGGCGGCCCATGCCCGGGGCGCCTGGGTGATGTCCATTTGTTCCGGTGCCTTTGCCCTGGCCCGGGCAGGCCTGCTCGATGGCCGCCGATGCACCACGCACTGGCATTACTCCCAGGAACTGGCCAGCCGATACCCGGCCGTGCTGGTGGATGAAAATGTCCTCTACGTCGAGGACGGCCGGATCATCACGAGTGCCGGCACGGCCGCGGGGATCGATGCCTGCCTGCACCTGGTCCGCGTGGAGTTCGGCGCCAAGGTGGCCGCCGCCATCGCCCGGGACATGGTGGTCCCTCCGCACCGGGACGGCGGCCAGGCCCAATACATCGACCGGCCCATTCCGCAGTGCGGCTCGGAACCCATGGAGCAGCTGCTGCAGTGGATGGTCCGGCACCTGGACGAGGAACACGCAGTCAACGAGCTGGCGGCCAGGGTCCATATGTCGCCGCGGACATTTGCGCGGCGCTTCCGTGCGGAAACGGGGGCCACCCCGGCGGCCTGGCTCAATTCCCAACGGGTGCTCCGTGCCCAGGAGCTGCTGGAAACCACGGAGCTCAATATCGACGAAATCGCGAGGGAATCCGGCTTCGGACATTCGGTCCTGTTGCGGCACCACTTTACGAAGGCGCTGGACACCAGCCCGCAGTCCTACCGGCGCACGTTCCGCGGGCACCTGGCCACGGCGTAGCGGGCCCCGGCCCGGCAGGAGCGTCTAGGCAAAGCCCGGCGGCGCCGATTCCTCGGCCGCGGCCCGTGCGCATTCGACGAGGTCGCGCCACGGGCCCGTCAGTTCACGCTCGGGCAGGACCGCCCGCCGTTGATCGGCCCGGATGCTGTACATGAACCGGTCCGGCTGGCCGGATGTCCCGCTGGTCCCGGCGACGTCGTCCCAGGGGCAGGCCTCAATCAGCGGCTGCCACCGGTCGGTGTCCTCGGGCGGCTCGGGCCGGACGGTCCACGTCCTTTTCATTCCGGCCACGCCGCCACTGCGCTGGACAGTTATCTTCATCGGACTCGGACCTTCATCGGACTCGGATCTGCAGGGGCCTGGGCTTATCGTCGGGCTCCCGGGAGCTTGACCTTCACAGTTTCCCACGCGGAGCGCACGGCGTCATGTTCCTTGGAATCCTCGCCGAAAAGCTCCTTGGCAGAGGCGGCTGTTGCCTTGGCGAAGGCACCGAACGTGGCGGTGGGGGACAGCTTGCCGCCCGTCAGGGTCTCGTACCAGATCTGTGCCGGTGCGTCCCAGGCATTGCCGCCGAGGGCGGTGGCCACCAGGCAGAACGCGCGGTTGGGGATGCCGGAGTTGATGTGCACGCCGCCGTTGTCCGCGCTTGTGCGCACGTAGCCGTCCATCGAGTCCGGCTGCGGGTCCTTGCCGAGCACGTCGTCGTCGTATGCCGTTCCCGGAGCCTTCATGGAACGCAAGGCGGCCCCCTGCACCTGGTCCGTGAAGAGGCCTTCACCGATCAGCCAGCTGGCCTCCGCCGTCGACTGCTTCCGCACGTACTGCTCAACGAGGGCACCGAAGACATCGGACATCGATTCGTTCAGGGCGCCGGCCTGGTTGCGGTAGACCAGCCCGGCCGAGTACTGGGTCACGCCGTGGGTGAGCTCGTGGCCAATGACGCTCAGGGATTTCGTGAACCGCCCGAAGACCTGGCCGTCACCGTCGCCGAAGACCATTTGCTGGCCGTCCCAGAAAGCGTTGTCGTACAGGCGGCCGTAGTGGACCGTGGCATCAAGGTGCAGGCCTTTGCCGTCGATCGAATTGCGTCCGAAGGCCTCGGCGTAGAGGCGGTGGGTGTGCCCCAGCCCGTCATAGGCCTCGTCGGCGGCGGGATCGCCGGTGGGCGGTTCGCCTTCTTTGCGGACCACGCTGCCGGGCAGCTTCTCGGTGGACTTGGCATCGTAGACCGTCCGTTCCGGCGGGGACGGCTTGAGCTCCCGCAGGCCCGGACGGCTGCCGGGTCCGGGCACTGCGCGGGAGGCCTGGAACCCCGGGACGTGTTGCAGGGCCTGCTTTGCCCCGTGGGCGGCCCTGGAGAGCTCCGGCTTTTGCTGTGCGGCCAGCCTGCGGAGCAAATAGGGCGGAACGATGGAACAGTGCACAGTTGAGAAGAACACTTGAGACCCCCTTCATGCTTCGGAGCCGGCAGGGTAGCCCGCCACCGATGAAAACAGCCTACGAGGGAGCACCGACAATCGGCAGGGGCAAAGCCGCTGGATTTCCGCGATCTTTGGGCGGGATTCAGGGCACAAAAAAACCCCGCCGTTTCAATGAAACAGCGGGGTTTGCCGGCGATGCCGGTATTTTGTGCCCTCGATTGGAATCGAACCAACGACCTTCTGCTCCGGAGGCAGACGCTCTATCCCCTGAGCTACGAGGGCAGTCAGGGTTCCTGCCGTTACCGGCGGGACGTCCTAGAGCTTAGCAGGAAGGTGGCCTCCAACGGAAAACCGTGGAAAACGGTCGCTCATTTGTGGAGTCAAGTTTCGGTCCAACACGGCCTATGTGCGGGGTCCTCAGCTTGGCCGTTCCCGCGGATTGGCCGGTCCGCTCAGTAGCGGCGTCAGTAGCCGGTGAACGTATCCACATGGACCCGGCGGGCGCCCGCGCCACGCGCCGCGGCCCGCAGCGAACGCACGCTGGCGGGCGAGCCGGAGATGAAGACTTCCCGGCCGCCGATGTCCGGCACCAGGTCCTTGAGGGCCGCCGCGTCAATTCTTCCGGCGCCTGCGTCCTCCATGTTGGCCGGCGGCGCCGAACCGTCGGCCAGCCGGGCCACGATGCGCGCCCCCGAGCGCTGGAGCTCCTCGGCGTAGCTCAGTTCGGCGGCACTCTTGGCCAGGTACAGCAGGACAACGTCGCGGTCCCCGGCCGGGTTTCCGGCCGACGCCCCGGCCAGCTGGGCCACATACGGGGTGATCCCGATTCCGGCCGCGACGAGCAGCACGGGGGTGGCCGGGTCCCGGGGCAGGACGAAGTCGCCGCTCACCGTGGTGGCGGTGAGCCCGGCGCCGGGTGCCAGGGACAGCAGCGATCGCTTGGCTGAGGACACCGGTTCGGCCGTCCCCACCCCGATCGTCAGCAGTGATGCTCCGGGGGCGCTGGTCAGGCTGAACACGCGCCGAATTCCCTTGCCATCACCCTTTCCATCGCCCCTGGCGGCGCGAGCGTCGCCGGCCGTGTCCGGGGGCAGGTGGAGCTCCAGGGCCTGTCCGGGAGCGAAGCGCACCGGACGTTCCGGGCGGAAGCTGAATTCCGTCGTCGTGGGCGTCAGCGGACGGCTCGCGACGAACGCCAACCGGACCCCGCCCCGCTGTCCGACGGCGAAGGCAAGCGCGTTGCCCGCGAGCAGCGCCAGCTCGGGGGAGTTGGCCACAAACCCCAGGTTGTAGGGGACGGCAAACAGTGCCCCGACGACGGCGGCCAGCGCCAGCTGCTGCCAGCGCCGCGGGGGCAGGGTGAGCGGCTCGGTGAGCATGAACCCGACGAAGAACAGCACCGGCCGCTGCGCGAGGGTCTGCCACAGGGCCTCGGGGAGATTCATCCCGGCCTGGAGCAGATCGGCGGCCACGATGGACACGGCAACCACGGTGAAGACGGCGGCCATGGCGAACTTCCGGGTCCGGTAGAGCACCAGCAGCACCCCTGGCAGCACCAGCCAGAGCATGGCCGGCGTCGCGGCCCACCAGGTGGCAATGTTGAGCCCGGTCAGCCCGGCGAGGAACGCGCCGGCCGCGGCCGGATTGAAGATGTGCCGGCCGCGCCAGGCCAGCGCGTACTTCGAGGCCGAGGCCAGGACGCAGGCCAGGGCGACGCCGGCGATCTCCGCCAGCTGGAGGCCCTGGGTCAGCTCGCTGGGCCAGAAAAGAAAGTACAGCAGCAGGCCGGTGATGAGTGAGGATTCCGTGTGCGGCCGCACATGGAACAGTGCGGCCAGCCCCTGGCTGGAGGCGTACGTCAGGCCAAGGCACAGGGCAAGGTGGGCCAGCATTTCCGGCAGCCCGAACGTCAGCCAGCCCAGCACATTGAGCAGCAGGCTGTAGCCGGCCAGGACGGCCAGGACCCACAGCACCAGCCGGTACATCGTGAGCCGGCCCAAGGCGGTGTCCAGCCTCGAGCCGAGGGCTGTGGTGGTGATGGCAGTCATGAGAACAGGGCCCCTTCGAAGTCGGCTGAATATTCCGCGTGCCCGTCCGCATAAACCGTGAGCCAGGCGCAATCGAACTCCTGCTCCAGCCGCGGACCGTCGACAAAGAACAACGCAGTGGCCAGCGCATCCGCCACCATCGCGGTCCCGGCCATGGCCCAGCTGGCGACAACGGTACGCACCGGCGCTCCCGTGGTGCCGTCCAGGACATGATGGAACCCGTCGCCCCAGGCGCGCCGGTTGGCGGCGGAAGCGCACAGGGCACCGGCCCCCAGCTGGACGGTGCCGATTGCCCGGGTGGGATCGTAGGGGTGCTCGAGGGCAACCGCCACCGGATCCGGCCCCGGATTCAGCAGGTCCCCGCTGGCATCGATGAAATGCCCGGCGCAGCCGCCGTCCCGGAGCTGGGCGGAGAGCAGATCGGCCAGCTGGCCCTTTCCGGCCGCGCCGACGTCGATCACCACCGGAACCGTGGTGGTCAGCGCGGTGCCCTGCCAGTCCAGCGCATCCTCCCACCGGGGCGCGGGAAGCGGCGCACCGCCCGGGCGCAGGGTGTAGGTGGCGTCGTAGCCCAGGCGCTCCAGGCTCCCGCCGATGAGCGGGGTCATCGCACCCCCGGTGAGCCGGTACAGGGTGCCGTACAGCTCGCCCAGGGCGGCCCCTTCGGCGGGCAGCTCAATGCGGCCAGGCGTCCGGGCTGCGTCGGCAATGAGCGCATCGGGGCGGAACCGGGACCACGCGGCGTCGTACTCCGCCACCGTGGCGAGCAGGCCGCGGCGGAGCTCGCCGGAGAGCCGGGACGGGGTGGAAATCTCCCAGCGGGTCCCGATCCCGTCAAAGCTGAAGTGCGCCCAGCCCGGATGCGCCACGATTCCTCTGTTCCCTTGTTGCGCTATTGGGCCTGTGACTTGATCTTCGCCACGGCCTGGTTGAAGCCGCCGCTGGTCAGCGAGGATCCGGCCACTTTGGAAACCTTGATCTCGTCGAGCTTCTTGCCAACAACCTGGGACTGGATGCCGCCGGCGAACTCGCCCTGGAACTTTCGGGTGTTCGGATTCGAGGGGTGCTGCGTGATCTTCACGTCGGACACGGCACCGCCGGCCAGCGTCAGCTCCACGCCCACGGTCTCAGTGCCGTTGGGGGAGGTGTAGTTCCCGTCGGCGCTGTACGTGCCGTCCTTGTAGGAACCGGTACCGGCGGTCCCGGAAGCTGCGGGCGGCGCGGCCTCTGCGGCCGGGGCCTGCGCAGAAGGGGCGCAGCCAGCCGCAGTTCCGGCCACGGAGAGGCCGGCAATGCCGACGAGGACGCTTTTGCGGAAGGCGGTATTCATGCGGGACTCGATTCTTTGCGGGGATCGGACAGCGAACAATGTGGAGGCACTGACACGGTTGCAGACGTTGAATTCAGGGTAACGGTTCACCCTTGGTGCGAGGCATCGAAGACCTTGGGTATTCCCGTAACCGGCCCCGCCGTCATGCCGGGTGCCAGATTCCGCCGCACTCCGGGCCCACCGGTAGGCTAGAAGTGTGACCCCAGAAGAACTCTCCCTCGCCATATCCGCCTGCCTGAAGGACGCCGTCGCCGCCGGTGACATAGCCCTCTCCGCGGCCGACATCCCGGATGAGGTGCGCGTGGAACGCCCCAAGAACAGGGACCACGGGGACTGGGCCACCAACGTCGCCCTCCAGCTGGCCAAAACGGCGGGCATCAACCCGCGGGAGTTCGCGTCCGTCCTGAGCGCCCGGCTCAAAACGATCGACGGCGTGTCCGCGGTGGACATTGCCGGCCCCGGCTTCCTGAACATCACGGTGGACGCCGCTGCCGCCGGTGCCCTCGCCAAGGCGATCGTCGAGGCCGGTGCGGCCTACGGCACCAACACCGCGCTCGCCGGGCACGTGGTCAACATGGAATTCGTCTCGGCCAACCCCACCGGCCCGCTGCACATCGGCCACACCCGCTGGGCCGCCCTCGGCGACGCGATCGCCCGCGTCCTCCGGGCCTCCGGTGCCGACGTCACTGCCGAGTACTACATCAACGACGCCGGTTCCCAGATGAACGTATTCGCGAACTCCGTGTTCGCGAGGCTGCACGGCCTGGACGTGCCCCAGGGCGGCTACCCGGGCCAGTACATCGCGGACCTCGGCCACGAGGTGCTCACCGAGCACCCGGACATCCGCGAACTCACCGAGGTGGCGGCCCTGCCGGTGATCCGGGGCGCCGCCTACAAGGCGCAGATGCATGACATCAAGCAGACGCTGGCCGAGTTTGGCGTCGACTTCGATGTCTACTTCTCCGAGCAGGAGCTCCACGACGCCGGCGCGATCGAGGACGCCGTCGCCCGCCTGCGCGAACAGGGCCACGTGTTCGACGACGGCGGCGCGGTCTGGCTGCGCACCACCGACTTCGGCGATGACAAGGACCGCGTGATGGTCCGCGCAAACGGTGAGCCCACGTACTTCGCCGCCGACGCCGCCTATTATCTGTCCAAGAAGGACCGCGGCTACACCGAGAAGATCTACCTCCTCGGCGCCGACCACCACGGCTACATCAACCGGCTCAAGGCCATCGCGGCAGCCGCCGGGGACGACCCCGAGGTCAACATCGAGGTCCTGATCGGTCAGCTGGTCTCCGTCAACGGCGCCAAGCTATCCAAGCGAGCCGGCAACATCATCGAGCTCAAGGACCTCATCTCCTGGCTCGGCAAGGACGCCGTCCGCTACTCGCTGGCCCGGTTCCCCGCCGATTCGCCGCTGACGCTGGACCCGGAGCTGCTGAAGAAGCACAGCAACGAAAACCCGGTGTTCTACGTCCAGTACGCCCACGCCCGCTCCCGCGGCGCCGCCCGCAACGCCGTGGCCGCCGGCGTGGAGCGCCGTGTGGACGGCATAGACAGCTTCAACGCCGCCCTGCTGGAGCACCCCACCGAAAACGAGCTGCTCTCGCACCTGGGCAGCTATCCCTCGATCGTGGCCAAGGCCGCCGAGCTGCGCGAGCCGCACCGCGTGGCCCGCCACCTCGAAGTGATCGCCGGCGCCTACCACCGCTGGTATGACGCCTGCCGCGTGGCGCCGCAGGGCGAGGAACCCATCACCGACACCAACCGCACCAGGCTGTGGCTCAATGACGCCACCAGCCAGGTGCTGGCCAACGGACTGGAACTGCTGGGCGTCTCGGCGCCGGAACGGATGTGACCGCCATGAGCGCAAATTCAGGACAGTCCCCGCTCGCCCCGGACTGGCTCGAGGTCCCCGCCGACCTCAATGCCCTCCACGAACCGCTGTGGGCGGGCGGTGTTGCGCGCAACGACGACGGCGAGCTCACCATCGAGGGGCTGACGGTCAGTGAGCTTCAGCGCCAGTACGGCACGCCGCTGTTCGTGCTGAGCGAGACCGACTTCCGGGCCCGGGCCCGGGCGTTCAGCGACGCCTTCAACGACGCCTTCGCCGATATTTGCGGGGGAGTGGACGTCTACTACGCCGGCAAGTCCTTCCTGTGCACCTCCGTGGTCCGCTGGGTCGAGGAAGAGGGGCTGCGCCTGGACACGGCGTCCGGCGGCGAACTCGCCGTGGCCTTCCGCGCCGGCATCCCCGGCGCCGACGTCGCCCTGCACGGGAACAACAAGTCCGACGGCGAAATCCACCGGGCGCTGGACATGCAGCTGGGACGGATCGTGGTGGACAGCCTCGATGAGCTCGAACGCGTCGCGGCGATCGCCGCCAACCGGGGCGACACCGCCAGGGTGATGCTGCGGCTGACCCCCGGAGTGCACGCCCACACCCACGAATTCATCGCCACGGCCCACGAGGACCAGAAATTCGGCCTGTCCATGGCCGGGGACTCCACGGACCAGGCCGGACTGTCCGCCGCAGAGGAAGCCGTGGCCGCGGCCACCGGGCACGCCAGCATCGAACTGCTGGGCCTGCACTGCCACATCGGCTCGCAGATCTTCGAACCGGACGGCTTCGCCCTCGCCGCCGAGAGGCTGCTGGACTTCCTGGCAGCGATGCAGTCGAAGTACTCCATCGTGCTGCCCGAGCTTGACCTCGGCGGCGGCTACGGCATCGCCTACACCCCCGTGGACACCCCGCGCCCGGCCGCCGAAATCGCGCAGGCGATGGCCGCCGTCGTCCGTTCCAAATGCGCTGCCCTCGGCATAACCGCCCCCCGGATTTCGATCGAACCGGGCCGCGCGATCGTCGGAAGCACCACCTTTACGCTGTACGAGGTCGGCACGCTCAAGACCGTCCGGGTGGATGCCCCGGCCGCGGCTGGTGCCGCGGCCGGGCCTAACGGAGCCGGGGACGTTACGCACCCGCGCCGCTATGTGTCGGTGGACGGCGGGATGAGCGACAACCCCCGGCCGGTGCTGTACGACGCGGATTATTCGGCGATTCTCGCCTCGCGGAGCTCCGACGCGGCGCCGCAGCTGTCCCGAGTGGTGGGCAAACATTGCGAGAGCGGCGACATAGTTGTTAGAGATGTATATCTGCCCGAGGACGTGGCAGCCGGTGATCTGCTTGCTGTACCGGGGACCGGCGCCTACTGCTGGGCCCTGTCAAGCAACTACAACTATCTGGCCCGGCCGGGCGTTATCGCTGTCAGCGACGGATCTGCCCGGCTCATTGTCCGCGGGGAAACCGAAGAAGATTTGCTCAACCGCGACATGGGAGTCTGAATGTCTGAATTGCGAACCCTGAAAGTGGCCCTCCTGGGCTGTGGCAACGTTGGGGCCCAGGTTGCGCGGATTCTCATTGACGACGCCGACGCCCTCGCCGCGCGCACGGGCGCCCGGCTGGAACTGCAGGGCATCGCGGTGCGCAACCTCGATGCCAAGCGCGACGTCGAGCTGCCGCAGGAGCTGTTCACCACTGACGCCGAAGTCCTCGTCAAGGACGCCGACGTCGTCATTGAACTCATGGGCGGCATTGAGCCGGCCCGGACCCTGATCCTTACCGCCATGCGGCACGGTGCCTGTGTTGTCAGCGGCAACAAGGCGCTCCTGGCCCAGGACGGCCCCACACTGTACGAGGAAGCGGACAAGGCCGGGGTGCAGCTGTCCTACGAGGCCGCCGTGGCCGGCGCCATCCCCATCCTGCGGCCCATCCGCGACAGCCTGTCCGGCGACCGGATCACCCGGGTGCTCGGGATTGTCAACGGCACCACCAACTTCATCCTCGACCAGATGGACTCCACCGGCGCGCAGTTCGCCGACGCGCTGGCCGAGGCCCAGCGCCTGGGCTACGCGGAAGCCGACCCCACGGCCGACATCGAAGGCTACGACGCCGCCGCCAAGGCCGCGATCCTCGCCTCACTGTCCTTCCACACGCGGTTCGCCCTGGAAGACGTCTCGTGCGAGGGCATCACGTCGGTCACCGCGGCGGACATCGCCGCCGCCAAGGAAGCCGGCTTTGTCATCAAGCTGCTGGCCATTGCCGAGAAACTGGTTGACGAGGACGGCAAGACCGGCGTCTCGGTCCGTGTCCACCCCACGCTCCTGCCCCGCGAGCACCCCCTCGCCGCTGTCCGCGGTGCATTCAACGCCGTCTTCATCGAAGCCGAGAACGCGGGCGAGCTCATGTTCTACGGCCAGGGTGCCGGCGGCACCCCGACGGCGTCCGCCGTGCTGGGCGACCTCGTCTCCGCGGCCCGCCGCATTGTCCTGGGCGGCCCCGGCCGGACCGAAACCACCACGGGGCACGTGCCATCGCTGCCCATCGACGCGGCCGTCACCAGCTACTACATCGGACTCGACGTCGCGGACCAGCCCGGTGTCCTGGCCAGGATCGCGCAGCTCTTCGCGGAGCACGGCGTGTCCATCGAAATCATGCGGCAGACCATTCACCGCGACGCCGACTCCAACGTGGAATCGGCCGAGCTGCGGATCGTGACACACCGTGCACGCGAAGCCGCACTTGCAGCAACCGTCGAGGCCGTCAGGCGCCTGGACGTCATCAATTCCGTCACATCCGTACTCCGGGTAGAAGGAGTCTAAGTGGCTCACCAATGGCGCGGTGTCATCCGCGAATACGCCGACCGTCTTCCTGTCACGGAAGCGACCAAGGTCATCAGCCTGGGCGAGGGCGGCACCCCGCTCGTGCACGCCCGCCACCTCTCCGAGCTGACCGGCAGCACCGTATACCTCAAGGTCGAAGGCATGAACCCGACCGGTTCCTTCAAGGACCGCGGCATGACCATGGCCATGACGGCAGCGGTGGCTGCCGGCGCCAAGGCCGTGGTCTGCGCCTCCACCGGCAACACCTCCGCCTCCGCCGCGGCCTACGCGACGGCGGCCGGGCTGCAGTGCGCGGTGCTGGTCCCGGAGGGCAAGATCTCCATGGGCAAGCTCAGCCAGGCAGTCGCGCACGGGGCCACGCTGCTGCAGGTGGACGGCAACTTCGACGACTGCCTCGACATCGCCCGCAAGCTCGGCGAGTCCTACCCGGTGTTCCTGGTCAACTCCGTCAACCCGGCCCGGATCGAAGGCCAGAAGACCGGCGCCTTCGAAGTGGTGGATTCGCTCGGCGACGCCCCCGACTTCCACGTGCTCCCGGTGGGAAATGCCGGCAACATCAGCGCGTACTGGAAGGGCTACAAGGAATACGCTGCGGCGTTTGAGTCGCCCACCGCCGGGTCGCTGCCCGCAGTGTCCACCAAGACACCCGTCATGTGGGGCTTCCAGGCCGCAGGGGCGGCGCCCTTCGTGGCCGGCCACCCCATCACCGAGCCCGACACCATTGCCACCGCCATCCGGATCGGCAACCCGGCCTCCTGGGACACCGCCGTGGCGGCCCGGGATGAATCCGGCGGCGTGATCGAGGCCGTCACGGACGAGGAAATCCTGTCCGCGCACCGGTGGCTCTCCGCCCGGGAAGGCGTTTTCGTGGAGCCCGGCTCCGCTGCCGGCGTCGCCGGGCTGATCAAGAAGCACGCGGCCGGGGAAGTGCCGGCAGGCAAGACGATCGTGATCACGGTGACCGGTCACGGACTCAAGGACCCGCAGTGGGCCCTGCGCACCGAGGACGGCAGCGACGTGCAGCCGGTCAAGGTTTCCAACGACGTCGTCACCGTCGCCGCAGCACTGGGACTGGAAGAAAAATAACGTTGGAAACAACCGTCACCGTCCCGGCCGAATCAGCTGCCGGCTCCCCGGCTGTTCCGGCGGGCCAGCTGGTCACCGTGCGTGTCCCGGCCACGAGCGCCAACCTGGGCCCCGGGTACGACAGCCTCGGCCTGGCCCTCTCGCTGCATGACACGCTGACCGTGGAAACCCTGGCCAGCGGTGAACTTGAATTCGAGCTCAGCGGCGAGGGTGCCGAGTCCCTGCCCCGCGATGCGACGCACCTCGTGGTCAAGGCCCTGACCGAGGCCCTGCACCGCCTTGGGTTCCGGCACGAAGGCCTGCGGATCACGGCGGACAACGTCAACCCGCACGGACGGGGCCTGGGCTCATCGGCCTCGGCCGTGGTGGCGGCCGTCAGCGCCGCCAATGCCCTGGTTCCGGAGGCCTCCCGGCGTGGCCGCGACTGGATCCTGCAGCTCACAAGCGAAATGGAAGGCCACCCGGACAACGTTGCACCCGCCATTTTCGGCGGACTGGCGCTGTCATGGCAGGACAGTGACCAGTACAGCAGCACGTGCGCGTCCGTGGCCGCCTCAGTGATCCCCGTGGTCGCTGTGCCTGACTACGAGCTCTCCACTGAGGCCGCCCGGGCCCTTTTGCCCGCCTCGGTGGGCCACCATGCCGCGGCCATGAACTCCGGCCGCGCCGCCCTGCTGATCCATGCCCTGACCACGAACCCGGAATTCCTGCTGCCCGGCACCGAGGACTACCTGCACCAGAGCTACCGCGCCGAGGCCATGCGGCCCAGCGCGGAACTGATCGGCGCGCTGCGCCGGGCAGGGCACGCCGCCGTCGTATCCGGCGCCGGACCCACCGTGCTGGTCCTAGCCAACGGCGAAGCGGAAGCCCGTGAGGTTGTGGACTTCATCGGCGCCCACACCGCGGGCAACACGCCGGAAGTGGGCTGGCGCGTGATGAAGCTGGCCGTGGACGTTGAAGGTGCTAAAGTGGAAGTGCACCGGCGGTAAATACGCAGGCGGTAAATTTTTAACCGTTGTAAGACCGCGATGTTGGCCACGTAGCCTCTCTCATCTTTCACTGCGCAATATTTTCCGGTGCCACCTGCTTTCGGTCTGACGCAGGAATCAGCAGAATTGATCTGCCCCCTGAAACTCAGCCCGCCGTTCCTCATTTCTCGGATCGTGCATGGTGAAGCAATATCCGGCCCTGCTGGCCGATATACATCCGGCAAGGCCGAAATCCCGGCTGCAGATCTGAACTGCAGCCCAGATCAAATCACCGCGTCCAGCTCTTAGCCTGGACGCCGTCGAGGGGGAAGGATCCTTCGTGACCGAAACCACTGAGCTGTCTCCGGCTGTGGATACATCTTCTGCTGCCGAATCAACGGCAGCACCCGCCAAGAGCAGCGGCCTTGCAGGCCTTAAGCTCGCCCAGCTCCAGGCCCTCGCCAGCCAGCTGGGCATTTCCGGCGGTTCGCGCATGCGCAAGGGTGATCTGGTCACGGCCATTTCCGCCCACCGCGCAGGCACCCCGGTAAGCAAGGCTCCGGCCCGCGCTGCCGAAAAGGCGAGCGACAACGGCACTGTGTCCCACGCAGCGGCCCCGGCAGCTGCGCCCGCAACAGCGCCCGCCGCCGATGACGCCCCCGCCCAGGAAAGCCCCCGCGCCCGCCGTGGCCGCAGCCGCCGCGCAGGCAGCGACGGAGTCGTCACGGCGCCCGTCGTAGAGGCACCCGCCGCCGCCCCGGCTGAAGCCCCCGCGGTTTCCACCGACTCCGGCGCCTCCGCGACTGCCGAATCCGGTTCTGCCGTTTCCGGGACCGAAGGCAGCGACCGCACGAGGCAGCCGCGCACCCGCAACCGCCGCCGCGGCGAAGCCGCAGCCCAGGCCACCGAGGCCGGCCAGACCGCCGTCGAGGCCCAGGCCGAACAGCCCGCCATTGAACAGCGTGAACAGCGCACTGAGCAGCGCGAACAGCGCACTGAACAGCGCACTGAACAGCGCGAACAGCGTGAACAGCGCACCGAACAGCGCGAGCCCGGCAGCGAAGACGGCCAGCGCCGTGACACCCGCACCCGTGGCGGCCGCGACGACTCGGCCGGCACCCGCGAGAGCACCCGCGAAAACACCCGCGACAGCGATGATTCTGACGGCGGAAGCCGCCGGAACCGCCGCAACCGTCGTGACCGCAACGACCGCGGTGACCGCCAGGGCCAGCAGGACAGCCGCGACAACTCCTCGCGCAACGACCGCTTCCGCGACCGCAACGACCGCCGCCGCGGGCGTCAGCAGGGACCCGACGTCGACGACGTTGAGGTCACCGAGGACGATGTCCTGCTGCCGGTCGCGGGTATCCTCGACGTGCTCGAGAACTACGCGTTCATCCGCACCTCCGGTTACCTGCCGGGCCCGAACGACGTCTACGTCTCCCTCGCCCAGGTCAAGAAGTACAACCTGCGCAAGGGCGACGCCGTCGTCGGCGCCATCCGTGCACCGCGCGAAGGCGAAGCCCAGCAGGGGAATCAGCAGCAGTCCGCCCGCCAGAAGTTCAACGCCCTGGTCCGCGTCACCTCGGTGAACGGCAAGACGCCGGAAGAGCTCAAGGACCGCGTCGAATTCGCGAAGCTCGTCCCGCTCTACCCCTCCGAACGCCTGCGCCTCGAGACGGACCCGAAGAAGATCGGCCCGCGCGTCATCGACCTCGTGGCCCCGATCGGCAAGGGCCAGCGCGGTCTGATCGTTTCGCCGCCGAAGGCCGGCAAGACGCTCATCCTGCAGTCCATCGCCAACGCCATCACCACCAACAATCCTGAGGTCCACCTCATGATGGTGCTCGTTGACGAACGTCCCGAAGAAGTCACGGACATGCAGCGCACCGTCAAGGGTGAGGTCATTGCCTCCACCTTCGACCGTCCCGCCGACGACCACACCACCGTGGCCGAGCTTTCCATCGAGCGCGCCAAGCGCCTCGTGGAAATGGGCATGGACGTTGTGGTGCTCCTTGATTCCATGACCCGCCTGGGCCGTGCCTACAACCTGGCAGCACCGGCCTCCGGCCGCATCCTGTCCGGTGGTGTGGACTCCGCAGCGCTGTACCCGCCGAAGCGCTTCTTCGGTGCAGCCCGCAACATCGAAAACGGCGGCTCGCTGACCATCCTGGCCACCGCGCTCGTCGAGACCGGTTCCAAGATGGACGAGGTCATCTTCGAAGAGTTCAAGGGCACCGGCAACATGGAACTGCGCCTGTCCCGCCAGCTCGCGGACAAGCGCATCTTCCCGGCCGTGGACGTCAACGCGTCCGGTACCCGCCGTGAGGAAAACCTGCTTTCCCCCGAGGAAGTCAAGATCATGTGGAAGCTGCGCCGCGTCCTGTCCGGACTCGAAACGCAGCAGAGCCTTGAGCTGCTGACCAACAAGATCCGGGAGACCCAGAGCAACGTCGAGTTCCTCATGCAGGTGCAGAAGACGACGCTTGGTGCGAAGTCCGATAACGACAAGTAGCTGGCTTTCGCCGCTCAAAATATGCCGGCCCCGCCCCTCCGCCGGGTGGCCAACGATCTGCGATCGTTAGCCACCCGGCTCCGGCAGGCCCGAAGCCACTCCCTGGCCGGCATATTTTGAGCGGCTTCTGGTTTAACTCACCACCCCCTGGCCGGAGCAACGCGGGGTCACCTACGGCCCATCAGGGCCGCCGGAATGGGCGGTAAGTGACCCCGCGTTGCAGTAACTAGACTTG
Source organism: Arthrobacter sp. 10N44_2 (assembly GCF_056394385.1). Taxonomy (NCBI): domain Bacteria; kingdom Bacillati; phylum Actinomycetota; class Actinomycetes; order Micrococcales; family Micrococcaceae; genus Arthrobacter; species Arthrobacter sp. 10N44_2. The sequence continues at coordinate 204,216 of NZ_JBFTHT010000003.1, forward strand.
AGAGAGTCGAAAGAGGTTTGAAAATGTTTGAGTCCGTACAGGGCCTGTTGGATGAGCACGACTCTATCCAGGCTCAGCTGGGGGATCCTGCTGTCTATGCTGACCAGCGGCTGGCCCGGAAGCTGGGGCGGCGTTCTGCCCAGTTGAACGGCATTGTGGAGGCCTACCACCGCTGGGAAGGCATCCGCGATGACCTGGCCGCTGCCAAGGAAATGGCGGACGAGGACCCCGAGTTTGCGGCCGAGGTGCCCGAGCTGGAGGCCGCGCTGGAGCTGGCGGCGGCCAAGCTGCGCCGGCTGCTGATCCCGCGCGACCCGGACGACTCCCGCAACGTGATCCTCGAGGTCAAGGGCGGCGAAGGCGGCGACGAGGCAGCCCTGTTCGCCGCGGACCTGCTGCGGATGTACAGCCGTTACGCGGAATCCCGCGGCTGGAAGACCGAGATCATCTCCGCCACCGAGTCGGACCTCGGCGGGTACAAGGACGTCCAGATGGCCGTCAAGGGCAGCTCGAACGATCCGGCCGAAGGCGTGTACGCCCGGCTCAAGTTCGAAGGCGGCGTGCACCGGGTCCAGCGTGTTCCCGTCACCGAATCCCAGGGCCGCATCCACACCTCGGCCGCCGGCGTGCTGGTGCTGCCCGAAGTGGACGAGCCCGAGGAGCTCGAGATCAACCAGAACGATCTCAAGATCGACGTCTACCGCTCCTCCGGTCCCGGCGGGCAGTCGGTCAACACCACCGACTCCGCAGTGCGCATCACGCACCTTCCCACCGGAATCGTCGTCGCCATGCAGAACGAAAAATCGCAGCTGCAGAACCGTGAGGCCGGCATGCGCGTGCTGCGTGCCCGCATCCTGGCGCACCAGCAGGAGCTGATCGACGCCGAAAACTCGGCGCAGCGCAAGTCGCAGATCCGCACCATGGACCGCTCCGAGCGCATCCGTACCTATAACTACCCGGAAAACCGGATTGCGGACCACCGCACCGGTTACAAGGCCTACAACCTGGACCAGGTCATGAACGGCGACCTGGAACCGGTGATCCAGTCGGCCATCGAATTGGACGAGCAGTCCCGGCTCGACGCCATCGGCGAATAGGCGCGGGTCACTGGTGATGACTGCAGGTGATGGTCCGAGCCTCGCGGAGGCCGTCAGCGAGGCGACGGCGGTCCTCGCGGCGGCCGGCGTGCCCAGCCCGCGCGTGGACGCCGAGCTCCTGGCCGAGCACCTGCTCGGCGTCGGACTGGGCCGGTTGCGCGCGCTGATGCTCGGGGACTCGCCGGCGCCGGAAGGCTACGCCGACCTGGTCGCCGAACGGGCGCAGCGGATCCCGCTGCAGCACATAACGGGCGTGGCGCACTTCCGCTACCTCGAACTCGCCGTCGGTCCCGGTGTGTTCATCCCGCGGCCGGAGACCGAATCCGTGGTGCAGCTGGTCCTGGACTGGCTCAGCGCTAGGAAACAACTGGACGCCCTGGCGCACCCCAAGGTCGTGGACCTGGGCACCGGGTCCGGTGCCATTGCAGGCTCGATCGCCCATGAGGTTCCCGGCGCGGAAGTCCACGCGGTCGAGTTCAGCGAATTCGCGCACGCGTGGGCGGCGAAAAACTTGGCTCCCCTGGGCGTCCACCTCATCCGCGGCGACCTGCGCGACGCGCTGGCCGAACACAACGGCACGTTCGACGTCGTCGTCTCCAACCCGCCCTACATCCCCGCCGAAGCGATCCCGAACGAACCCGAAGTGGCGCTGCACGACCCGCCCGAGGCGCTCTACGGCGGGGGAGCGGACGGGATGGAACTTCCGACGGCGGCGGCCGCCTCGGCTGCCCGCCTGCTGGCCCCCGGCGGCTACTTCGTGATGGAGCACGCCGAGGTCCAGTCGGAATGGATCGCCGTGATGCTCAAACGCGCCGGGGTGTTCGCCGGGGTGACAACGCACCGTGACCTCAACGGCAAGGACCGCGCCACCAGCGCCGTCCTGGCACCGTCAGGGCCGACGCCCGCGAAAAATCGTGTGACAAGTGATGAAAGAATAGGCCAGTGACGACTAGCTACGATTGCACGGCGGCCGAGCAGCGCGCTGCGGGACTTGAGCACGCCCAACGGGCCATCCGGGAGAACAAGTGCGTGGTCTTTCCCACGGACACGGTCTACGGGATTGCGGCCGACGCCTTTTCACCCCTTGCCGTGACCCTGCTGCTCGCCTCCAAGGGCCGGAGCCGGAAGATGCCGCCGCCCGTGCTGATCCCCAGGCTGAACGCCCTCGATGGCCTGGCCACGGACGTTCCGGCCGAGGCGCGGCGGCTGGCCGAGGCGTTCTGGCCCGGCGGCCTGACCCTGATCCTGCATGCCCAGCCGTCGTTGGACTGGGATCTCGGCGAGACCAAGGGCACGGTCGCCCTGCGGATCCCGGCCGACGAGATCGCCCAGGACCTGCTGACGCTTACCGGACCCCTCGCGGTGTCCTCCGCTAACCGCACCGGGCACGCCGCGGCGCAGACCGCCGCGGACGCCGAAGCCCAGCTGGCGGAATCCGTGGAGGTTTACCTGGAGGGCGGACCCCGGCCCGCCGACGGCGCCGAGGCCCTCGCCTCGACCATCGTCGACGCGACGGCGCTGCCCTTGCGCGTCGTCCGGCAGGGAGCCATCAGCCTCGACCGCCTGCGCGGCGTGGTGCCCGGCGTCCTGGACATCGACGGCAACGCCCCCGATGCTGCGGACGCTCCGGAGGCCGCCGCAGAGTCCGCCGCTGCGCCGGGCGACGCTGCGCCGGAGCCCGGTTCCGCATGACGCTGGAGCGTCAGCGCGTCCCTTTCCTCGACGTCGAAGCGACCCCCGTGACGGTGTCCGAGCTGACCGCGGTCCTCAGCACCTTCATGGCCGAGGGCAAGACCCGGATCGTGGTGGGCCACAACCTGCACAGCGTGACGCTGCTGCACTCCGATCTTGCCTTCCGCTCTTTCTATGAGCGCAGCGACGTGGTCCTGATCGACGGCGCACCGGTGCTCTGGCTCTGGGCGAAGACCGGCGAAGAGGACGACGGCAGGGAACCGGTGATGGACTACCGCCTTGGGTCGACCGACTGGATTCCCGCGCTCGGCAATGTCGCGGGACTGGAGCGCATTGCGGTCATCGGTGCAGGCGCCGTGGCCAACGCCGGTGCCGTGGCCAGGCTGCGGGAGATCGTCCCCGGGGCGCGGGTCGACGGCATGCCCGGCGAAGGCTGGAACAAGGAAGTTGAGGAAGCCGCGGTCGAATGGCTGAACCGGCTGCGCCCGCAGCTTGTGCTGCTGGGCCTCGGGATGCCGCTGCAGGAGCAGGTCATGGCCCGCCGGCTTGCCGCGCTTCCGCCTGCGGTCTACTGCACCGTCGGCGGCGCCATCGAACAGATTGCCGGTGTGCAGAAACTGGCGCCGCGCTGGATCGGCCGGCTCGGACTCGAATGGGCATGGCGGCTCATGCTCCACCCGCAGCGGGTAGCCTACCGGGTGTTCGGCGAACCCTGGGTGCTGCTGGGCCTGCTGCTCCGCCGGCGCCTGCGCCGGCAGCCCTAGGCTGCCGGCGGGGCTGCGGGCGGGGGACCACGGTCAGAACTTCTGGTCCTCCAGCGGGCCGAAGCCCTTGCCGCGGAGCCCGGCGGAAAAGGCGCGGAACCAGTCAGCGAGCCCGCGGAAGTCGCCGCTGCGCAGGAAGTAGCCGAGGTAGCCGCCCACATCCGCGATGAAGGACTTGACCCGGAAGTGGCGGCGGATCATGTACCCGCGGTTCCGGTAGTAGAAGTAGCGCTTGAAGGCGGAATCCGGAACGATCACGTGCCACCGCGCACCGAAGACGTGCTTGGTTTCAGCGAAGGCGTGCGGGTGCGTGATGGCGGCGGTGGTCACCGTGCCGAAGCGGATCCCGGCCTTCCTGAGCCTGAGCGTGAAGTCCACCTCGTCGCCACGGATGAAAAGGCGCATGTCCGGCAGGCCGACTTTGAAGAAGACATCGGAACGGATCAGGGCGCCGTTGAAGAAGTGCCCGTCGTCGGGCAGGAATCCGACCTTTTCCACCTCCGCGCGCTCATGCGTGACCTTGCCGTCCAGCCGGAAGAAAAAGGACAGCTGGTCCGGGTGGCCGGGGGCCACCACGAGGGGCACGACGGCGTCCAGGTCACGTTCCTGGGCCTCACGGAGCAACGTGGCAAGGCAGTCGGGATCTGCCGGTTCGGCGTCGTCGTCCATCATCCAGATCCAGTCAGCCCCGCTGGCCACGGCCTTGAGGATGGCCAACGAGAATCCGCCGGCGCCGCCGAGGTTTGCCTCGGACCGGACATAGTCCACGTTGGCGTGCTGGCCAGCAACGTCCGTCGACGGCACGGTGCCACTGTCGACGAGGCAAATGGACTGCACTGGAGCGGTCTGGTTGTTGATGGCGTCCATCAGGACCGCCAGCTCCCTGGGACGGTCAAACGTCACGGCAGCGACTGCAACCGAGGGGGTCATCGCGGGGTCCTTTCAGCACGACCGTCAGTGGTTTTCCCGCCGGCAGAGGGCCGTGTGACGCGAAGACAGGTGGCCGTTGGCATTAGTATCTTGACTAGAGTCCACTGTAATACAGCCCTGTCAGGCACTACGCACTGCCTGCCCTGCGCACGGCGACGGAGAAGTTTCATTTTTCGAAAGACAGTTCCACCGCAATCGAATCCACCCCATTTCCGCAGCTCACCGGCGCGTCCGGTGCTGCGGGACGTGCCGGCGTGCGGTGCCTGTGCTGACGGTACTGACGGCGTTTGGCTGGTGGTCGTCCCGTGATCATGTACCTGCTCATGATGCTGACGGCAGCGATCGTGACCTACGCGGCGACATGGGGTGCCCGGCTCGCGGGCAACAAGCTGGAGCTGTATTCCCCGATCCGCAGCCGCGACATGCATTCCACCCCGATCTCGCGGCTCGGCGGCCTCGGCATCTTCGCGGGCGTGCTGGTTGCCCTGGTCACGGCGAGCAATTCGTTCTTCGTCAAGGACATCTTCCGGAACAACACGGCCCCATGGGGAATCCTGGCCGGGGCCGCGGTGATCGTCGTTGTCGGCGTGGCGGACGACCTGCTGGATCTGAGGTGGTGGGTCAAGCTGATCGGCCAAAGCGCCGCGGCACTGGTCGTGGCCACCTGGGGGGTCCGGATGACGATCATCCCGTTCATTCCCGAGCCGATCGTGATCCAGAACGAGGCCGTGAGCATTGTGTTGACGGCCGGGTTGATCGTCACCACCATGAATGCGTTCAATTTCATCGACGGACTGGACGGGCTCGCCGCGGGCGTGGCGATCATCGGCGGAGCGGCGTTCTTCCTCACGGCCTACTGGGTCCACCGCACGGCCGTCCTGCTGGACCGTTCGGACCTCGCCACCCTGCTGACCGCCGTCGTGGTCGGCAGCTGCGTCGGCTTCCTGCCGCACAACTGGTTCCCCTCCAAAATCTTCATGGGCGATTCCGGGGCCATGCTGATTGGCCTGCTGATGGCCTCGGCCGGCGTCGTCTCGACCGGCCAGATCAGCTCAGGCCTCTACGACCGGGCCAACGGCATCCCCACGATCATCCCCATCCTGTTGCCGTTCGCGGTGCTGTTCCTGCCGCTGCTGGACCTGTGCCTGGCGGTGGTGCGGCGGACAGCGCTGGGCCGGTCGCCGTGGTCGGCGGACCGCGGACACCTGCACCACAAACTCCTGGACATCGGATACTCGCACCGCGGCGCCGTCGTGCTGATGTACTTGTGGACCTGCATCCTTGCCTTCGGCGGCCTCGCTTTCGCGATCTTCCCCTGGCACATAGTCCTCGCCGTCGATCTGGCCGCCGCGGCAATCATGGCCGTGGCGACTGCCTGGCCGTACCTGCGCCAGCGCGGGCCGAGGCAGATGGCCCGCACTCCCGAATAGCCTGACCGGCATGCCCGGGGAAACCGGTCCGACGCGCTTTTCCGAATAATTTCTATCTAATGTAGAATTCAGGGGCGGTACTTCGCCGCCTGCCTTGACCAGCAATACGCCAGCGACGATTGGGATCTGATGACCTCCAACGCCGAACCGGAACCCGCTTCCGGCAACGGACCCGTTGGCGTCTCCGGCCCCACAAAATCCCTGTGGCTCAGGCTGCTGGCAATCAGTTCCGCGGCCTCCGCCGCAGCACTGGTGTTGACCGGCACGGCCGCCTTCATCTTTAACGGCGCCGTGGGGCTCTGGTCCGCCCTGTTCGGCGGCGCGCTGGTGATGGCCTTCTTTGCCATCAGCCTCGCGGTGGGCCACTTCGTCGGCCGCAACAACCCCTCGGGAGCGATCGGACTGTTCGTCGCGACGTACTTCGTCAAGGTTGTCGGCTTCGCCGTGGTCCTCTTCGTCATCGGCGCCCCGGCCTGGCTGCACGGCCGCTGGTTCCTGATCGGCGCCGTCGTCACGGTCGTGTTCTGGCAGGCAGCCGAAATTTACGGTTTCAGCAAGGCCAGGCTCCAGATTTACAACGATCCCGAAACGCGAAAAGGCGGCACCGATGTTTAGCCGCAAATCCGGCCGCAGGCCAGTTGCCGGACCACGTACCGGACCAGAAAACCAGCCAGCCAAATCACCCAAAACTACGTCCGGTGCCCCCGGTGTATCGACCGACGGAAGCGACGGCGGATACAACGCCGGAATCGCCGTCTTCAGCTACATTGTTGGCGGAATCATCGTCTGGAGTTTGATAGGGTGGGGACTGGATAATCTGTGGGGAACCCGCTGGATTGTGCTCGCAGGCGCTCTGCTTGGAGCTGCGGGAGGGTTCTATCTTTCTCATATGCACGGCCTCACCAGTAACAGAACTTCAGCTGATGACGGCACTGCTGCACGTGGCCCGTCCCAGGACGAGGAACAGTAATGCCAAATAATTTCACAGGGGGAGAGGCGGGCACCAATGTCGCCGGTCCCCGCCCAACGCCCAATGATGGACACTGCAGAGAGGAAACGCGTTGATCGCGCTTGCGCTCCCGGCCCAAGATTCAGGAACCTTCACGCCTCCTGGAATTGAAGAACTTCACCTGCCGGCTATCATCCCCTGGGGTGCTGCCGACGGATTTTCCAAGCAGATGCTGCTGGTAATCCTGTCGGTCGTCATTATCGGTACATTCTTTGTGATCGCTGCACGGAAGCAGCAGCTGGTTCCCGGCAAGCTGCAGTTCGCTGGCGAGGCCGCCTATAGCTTCGTCCGCAACAGCATCGCCAAGGACATTATCGGCGGCCGGGACTTCATGAAGTATGTCCCGCTGCTGTTCACGCTTTTCTTCTTCATCCTCGTGAACAACATCTACGGTGCAATCCCGCTGATCCAGCTTCCCACCTTCTCGCACGTTGGCGGTGCCTATGTGCTCGCCGCGATCGTGTACGTCACCTGGATCGCCGTCGGCATCCGGAAGAGCGGCCTGAAGTACTTCAAGCTGGCCACGGTTCCGTCCGGTGTGCCGTTCTACATTCTCCCGATCGTCGTACCGATCGAGATCATCTCCAACTTCCTGGTCCGCCCGGTCACGCACAGCCTCCGTCTGTTCGCCACCATGCTGGCCGGCCACCTGATCATCATGATCTCCGGTGCGGGCATCGAATACCTCGTGATGCAGGAAAACGTCCTCCTCAAGGGCGCGTCCGTACTCGTCCTTGGCGGTGCGATCGCCATGTACATGCTCGAAGCGCTGATCATGGTGCTGCAGGCCTACGTCTTCACGCTGTTGACCGCGATCTACATCGAAGGCGCGCTGCACGCCGACAGCCACTAGGCGAAGGCCTTCAGGCGCACACGCCAGAAGGCACAACCCCAGCCGGCACAACATAGTCTTCCCCTCACGGGGATGAAGCAACCCAAACAACCTGCCACATGGGTGGCATCTTGAAAGGAAGAAAAATGGAAGGCTCCATCAACGGCTCCCTCAACCTCATCGGCTACGGCCTCTCCGCCATCGGCGGTGGTATCGGTGTGGGTCTCGTGTTCGCCGCTTACATCAACGGTGTGGCACGTCAGCCGGAAGCCCAGCGCGTCCTGCAGCCGATCGCATTCCTCGGCCTCGCGCTGACTGAAGCCCTCGCCATCCTTGGCCTGGTCTTCGCGTTCGTTCTTAAGTAAACAGAACAACCGAACATCCAGAACCGAGTAGATAAGGACGGGTGAAATATGAATCAAGCGATCATCTCAGCCGCCACCGAAGGCGGTACTAACCCCCTCGTTCCCAATCCTTGGGAAATGCTTGTCGTCTTCGCCGGCTTTGCGCTCCTCTTGTTCATCGTGGTCAAGTACGTTGTCCCGATGTTCGAGAAGACCTTCGCAGAGCGGGCCGAAGCCATCGAGGGCGGTATCGCCAAGGCCGAAAAGGCCCAGGCCGAGGCCTCCGCAGCGCTCGAAGAGTACAAGGCGCAGCTCACGGAAGCCCGCACCGAAGCCAACCGCATCCGCGAGGAAGCACGCGCCGAAGGCGCCCAGATCCTTGCAGAGCTGAAGGAGAAGGCGGCTGCCGAGTCTGCCCGCATCACCGCGCAGGCCCACACGCAGATCGAATCCGAGCGCCAGGCGGCCGTTGTGTCGCTCCGCGCGGAGGTCGGCACGCTGGCCACGACGCTGGCGAGCCGCATCGTCGGCGAGGCACTGAGCGACGATGCACGGTCGGCCCGAGTGGTGGACCGCTTCCTGGCAGATCTGGAGAACCAGAACGCGGGTGTAGCTAAGTAATGGCAGGTGTATCGAGCGAATCGCTGGCCGCTGCGCTGGCGGCACTGGAGGCCAAGCTTCCCACCGCGTCGCTGCAGTTGGCAAAGGAACTCTTCGGAATCCTGGGAACCGTGGACAGCTCGGCCGGCTTGCGCCGTGCTTTGACTGACCCGTCCCGCAGCGGTGACGAAAAGTCGGCGCTGGTCAAGCAGCTCTTCGGCGGGAAAGTATCCGCTGACGCTGTTGAAATCGCAGCCGGACTGGCCAGCTCCCGCTGGGCATCGGCACGGGATATCGGCGATGCACTCGAGACTCTTGCCGCTTCGGTGGTCATCGCTGTTGCCGAGAACAAGTCGGCCGTCTCTGCCTCCGGGCTCAGCGGACTGGAATCGCTGGAGAACGATCTGTTCTCCTTCAACCAGGCCGTTGAGTCCAGCCACGAGGTCCAGCGTGCTCTGTCCGAGCCGCAGGCCAGCCCGGCCGCCAAGGTGTCCCTCGCCGACAAACTCGTACCCGGTGCGAGCGAGGACGCGAAAGTCCTGATCGGGCAGGCCGTCACGGCTCCGCGCGGGCTTAAGGTCACCAGGCTGGTCCGCCGTTTCGCCGAGCTTGCCGCCAAGCGCCAGCAGCGCTGGATTGCAACGGTCGACGTCACCCGTCCGCTGACGGAGACGCAGATCAGCCGCCTGCAGGCGGGGCTGAACGCCCTTTACGGGCGCGAGCTCAAGATCAACATGAATGTTGACCCGGCACTGATCGGTGGCATCCGGATCCAGGTAGGTGACGAAGTGGTTGACGCTTCGGTCGCCGGCCGCCTGGGCCAGCTCCAGCGTCAGCTTGCCGGCTAGCCGGACAAGCACAACCTAACGACAAGAAACCCCGGTCATCGTGAGCAACGATGATCACGAAAACAGGAGAGCAGGGACTGCAGATGGCCGAATTGACCATCAACGCCGACGACGTCCGTAATGCGTTGAACGAGTTCGCGGCGTCCTACGAACCCGGAAACGCAGAGCGCGTAGAGGTCGGCCGTGTAACAACCGCAGGTGACGGCATCGCCCGTGTTGAGGGCCTTCCCTCGGTCATGGCGAACGAGCTGCTTCGCTTCGAAGACGGCACGCTGGGCCTGGCCCAGAACCTCGACGTCCGCGAGATCGGCGTCATCATCCTCGGTGACTTCACCGGAATCGAAGAAGGCCAGGAAGTCCACCGCACCGGGCAGGTTCTGTCCGTGCCGGTTGGCGACGCCTTCCTCGGCCGCGTGGTTGACCCGCTGGGCCAGCCCATCGATGACCTCGGCGAGATCAAGGCCGAGACCACCCGTGCCCTGGAACTCCAGGCACCCGGCGTGACCCAGCGTAAGTCGGTCCACGAGCCGATGCAGACCGGACTCAAGGCTATCGACGCCATGATCCCGATCGGCCGCGGCCAGCGCCAGCTGATCATCGGTGACCGCCAGACCGGCAAGTCCGCCATTGCCATCGACACGATCATCAACCAGAAGGCCAACTGGGCTTCCGGCGACGTGAAGAAGCAGGTGCGCTGCATCTACGTGGCGATCGGCCAGAAGGCATCCACGATCGCAGCCGTCCGCCAGACCCTCGAGGACAACGGCGCCCTGGAATACACCACGATCGTGGCTTCCCCGGCGTCCGACCCCGCAGGCTTCAAGTACCTGGCACCGTACGCCGGCTCGGCCATCGGCCAGCACTGGATGTACGGCGGCAAGCACGTCCTCATCGTGTTCGATGACCTGTCCAAGCAGGCCGAGGCCTACCGTGCAGTGTCACTGCTGCTCCGCCGCCCGCCGGGACGCGAAGCCTACCCGGGCGACGTCTTCTACTTGCACTCCCGTCTGCTGGAGCGTTGTGCCAAGCTCTCCGACGAGCTCGGTGCAGGCTCGATGACCGGTCTGCCGCTGATCGAGACCAAGGCAAACGACGTTTCCGCCTACATCCCGACCAACGTGATCTCCATCACCGATGGCCAGATCTTCCTGCAGTCGGACCTCTTCAACGCCAACCAGCGCCCCGCTGTCGACGTCGGTGTGTCCGTCTCCCGTGTTGGTGGCGCCGCCCAGGTCAAGTCCATGAAGAAGGTCTCCGGTACCTTGAAGCTGGAACTGGCCCAGTACCGCGACATGCAGGCCTTCGCCATGTTTGCCTCGGACCTGGACGCCGCATCGCGCCAGCAGCTGACCCGCGGTGCACGCCTGATGGAACTGCTCAAGCAGGGCCAGTACTCGCCGTTCCCGGTCGAGAACCAGGTCGTCTCCATCTGGGCCGGCACCAACGGCCACCTGGACGAGGTTCCGGTTGAAGACATCAACCGCTTCGAGACCGAGTTCCTGGAGCACCTCAAGCACAAGTCCTCCATCCTGACGACGCTGGCCCAGACCAACGTCATGGACGATGACACCGCTGAAGCACTGAAGACCGCAATCGTGGACTTCAAGAAGGGCTTCTTCGGCGAGGGAGACAACCTCCTGGTCGGTGCGGGGCACGAGGAGCACGCCCCCATCGGCGAGGATCAGGTCGACCAGGAAAAAATCGTCAAGCAGAAGCGCTAGTTTCGCTGGCAGGGACTGCCGGGACCCGCACGGGTTCCGGCAGTCCCGGCCACCGGGATCTTAGGAAAGGATAAGTATGGGAGCCCAGATCCGGGTCTACCGCCAGAAGATCAGCTCGACGACGTCGATGCGCAAGATCTTCAAGGCGATGGAACTGATCGCTACCTCGCGCATCGGCAAGGCCCGCGCACGCGTAGCAGCTTCACTGCCTTACGCGAACGCGATCACGCGTGCCGTTTCTGCTGTCGCAAGCCAGAGCGAAATCGACCACCCCCTGGTCACCGAGCCGGCGCAGATCCGCCGGGCCGCCGTCCTGGTCATCACCTCGGACCGTGGCCTCGCGGGATCTTACTCGGCGAGTGTCCTCAAGCAGGCCGAAGGCCTCAACGAGCTGCTCCACGGGGAAGGCAAGGAAGTCAAGACGTTCCTGGTCGGCCGCAAGGCGCAGGCGTACTTCGACTTCCGGAACCGTGAATACGCTCGCGTATGGACCGGCAACACGGATGCACCGGAGTTTGCGACCGCGCGCGAAGTCAGTGAAGCACTGCTGGCCGAATTCGCTAACGCCTACGAAGAGGGCGGCGTCGACGAAATCCACGTCGTCTACACCCGCTTCAAGTCGATGGTGACCCAGGAGCCGACGGTCGTCCGTCTGCTGCCGCTCGAGGTTGTCGAAGAGAAAGCCGCGTCCGAATCGGACCTGCTGCCCCTCTACGAATTCGAGCCGGAAACGGAGCAGGTTCTCGATGCCCTGCTGCCGCGCTACATCGAATCACGTATCTTCGCCGCCATGTTGCAGGCAGCAGCTTCCGAGCTCGCAGCCCGCCAGCGTGCGATGAAGTCCGCCGGCGACAACGCGACGGATCTCATCAAGAAGTACACGCGTCTGCGCAACACTGCCCGTCAGGCTGAAATTACGCAGGAGCTTTCCGAAATCGTTGCCGGTGCCGACGCGTTGTCCGCGTCCTAGCCAGCACGAGCCCGGATCCAGCTGTACCTGCACCAAAAGATAAACTTAACCCCACGCCATCTACTGAGTGAAGTGAGAGAGATGACTGCCACTGCTACCGATCACGTAGCCGCAACGTCCGGTGCTACCGGTCGTATTGCACGTGTTATTGGCCCGGTTGTCGACGTCGAATTCCCGGCTGACGCAATCCCCTCGATTTACAACGCACTCACCACCGAGATCACTCTCAACGGTGAGACCCGAACCATCACGTTCGAGGTTGCCCTGCACCTGGGTGACAACCTGATCCGTGCCATCTCCCTCCAGGCCACCGACGGACTTGTCCGCGGTACCAACGTGGTGGACACCGGTGCCCCGATCTCCGTGCCCGTGGGCGACGGCGTCAAGGGCCACATCTTCAACGTGCTGGGCCAGCCCCTCGACGTTGCCGAGTCCGAACTCCAGATCAGCGAACGCTGGCCTATCCACCGCAAGGCTCCGGCCTTCGCGACCTTGGAAGGCTCCACCGAGATGCTGGAAACCGGCATCAAGGTGATCGACCTCCTCACCCCGTACATCAAGGGTGGCAAGATCGGCCTGTTCGGTGGTGCCGGCGTCGGCAAGACCGTGCTGATCCAGGAAATGATCACCCGTGTTGCCCGCAACTTCGGCGGCACCTCGGTGTTCGCCGGTGTCGGCGAGCGTACCCGTGAAGGTAACGACCTCTGGGTCGAAATGGAAGAGGCCGGCGTCCTCAAGGACACCGCCCTTGTGTTCGGCCAGATGGACGAGCCGCCGGGAACGCGTCTGCGCGTTGCACTGTCCGCCCTGACCATGGCGGAGTACTTCCGCGATGTGCAGAACCAGGACGTGCTGCTCTTCATCGACAACATCTTCCGCTTCACCCAGGCAGGCTCCGAGGTTTCCACCCTCCTCGGCCGCATGCCGTCGGCCGTGGGCTACCAGCCCAACCTGGCTGACGAGATGGGCCTCCTCCAGGAGCGCATCACGTCCACCAAGGGCCACTCCATCACCTCGATGCAGGCCATCTACGTTCCCGCAGATGACTACACCGACCCGGCTCCCGCCACGACCTTCGCACACCTCGACGCGACCACGGAACTTTCCCGTGAAATCGCTTCCCGTGGTCTGTACCCGGCCGTTGACCCGCTGACGTCGACCTCCCGCATCCTGGATCCGCAGTACATCGGCCACGACCACTACAACACGGCCGTCCGCGTCAAGCAGATCCTGCAGAAGAACAAGGAACTTCAGGACATCATCGCCATCCTCGGCGTTGACGAACTCTCTGAAGAAGACAAGATCGTCGTGTCCCGTGCACGCCGCATCCAGCAGTTCCTCTCGCAGAACACCTACACCGCCAAGCAGTTCACCGGCGTCGAGGGCTCCACCGTGTCCATCAAGGACACTGTTGAAGGCTTCACCGCTATCTGCGACGGCGACCTTGACCACGTTGCAGAGCAGGCGTTCTTCAACGTCGGTGGCCTGGACGACGTCGAGCGCCAGTGGGCCAAGATCCAGGAACAGACCAAGTAATATGGCTGAGCTTGAGGTTGAGATTGTCGCAGCGGACCACTTTGTGTGGTCCGGAGCGGCCAAGATGGTCAAGGCCCGCACCAGCGATGGTGAAATCGGAATCCTGCCCGGCCACTCGCCCCTGCTGGCGATTCTGGCCGAAGGTGAGCTGGCAATCGAGCCGGTATCCGGTGACCGCATCGCTGTAGTTGTTGACGGGGGATTCTTCTCTGTCGACAACAACAGGGTGGTCATTGTTGCTGACAACGCCCAAATGGGCGAAGCGGCTACTGCGGGGATCCGCTAGCACGACCTTGATGAACGATATTGGTTTGCCGTTCATCGTCCTGGCAACTGCGTTTGGGTTGCTGGTATTTGCACTGTGCCTTTCGGGGGTGCGCCGCTTCAATCTGCGGCGCGCCCTGGGCACGGTGGACGCCTCCATCTGCACGGCTGGAAACAGCTGGCAGATGGGGGTTTGTCGTTATCAGGACAACGACCTCGAATGGTTCCGCCTGGTCTCACTCAGCGTCCGCCCCAAGCACACCTTCCGGCGCAGTTCGCTGGAGCTGCTTGGCCGGCGCAAGCCGACCGAATCCGAGCTCCTCAAGGTCCAGCCCGACGCCGTCATCGTGGAGCTCCGCTACGAGGGCCAGCAGGTCCTCCTGGCCATGCGATTCGATGCCTACACAGGGTTGTCATCCTGGCTTGAGGCCGGACCCGTCATCGGCGTCGGCACCTGGCGCTAGCCCCGGTGGACTACCTCGATGGCCTTAGCCTGGTCGACGGCCCGGTGGTGTGGATCGTGTGGGCAGCCGCCGCGGCGGGCCTGGCCTACCTCCTGACGCACGTTGCCCTCCGGCACACGGGTTTCCGGCGCACGGGCCGCCGCGCTTCCGGCGCGGCCGTGGCCGTCGCGGCTGCCATGACCCTGCTCGCCGCGGCGCTCGTCGCGGCCGTGCACTGGTTCCTGCTCTACGCCGTCACCGTCTTCCCTGCCGAACTGCCGTGGGAGACCCTGGCCTGGTCCGTTGCCGGCGTCCTCGCCCTGCTGCTGTGGCTCATGAGCCTGCTTGGACTCTGGGGCCGCGGACGGACCGGCACTAATCCGGGCCGTAGCCATCGCTGGCGTTCAAGCGCAGCAGCCACGGCCGCCTTCCTGGCCGTCCTCGCGCTGTCCGCCGTCCAGATCAACATCTACTTCGGCCTGAACCACACTGTCGGCGACCTCACCGGAGCGGCCGTCGCCCGGATCCAGCCGCTCGAGGCCGGCCTGACGCGCGCCGCCGGCGCCCCTGCCGCCACCGGGCTCACCCACTGGCAGGCGCCCGCCCACCTTCCCGACGGCGTCATCCGCAAGGCGGTCATCCCGGTCACCGCCTCCGGCTTCCAGAGCCGGGACGCCTACGTCTATCTCCCCCCGGCCTACCTGGGTTCCCCCCGGCCCGCGCTGCCGGTGCTGGTCCTCTTTTCCGGCCAGCCGGGCGGTCCTGCCGACTGGCTGACCGGCGGCGCACTCCGGAGCCGGCTCGACCGGTTCGCCGCGGAGCACGCCGGGGTGGCGCCCGTAACGGTGGTGGTCGATCCCAACGGCTCGGCGTCAGGAAACACGCTGTGCATGGACAGCCGGATTGCCCAGGCGGACACCTTCCTGGCGCGGGACGTGCCAGACTGGATCAAGCGCACGCTCGACGTCGACCCGGATCCCCGCCGGTGGGCCGCGGGCGGTTTCTCCTTCGGCGGCACGTGCGCCATGCAGATGGTCACGAGGCATCCCGACGTCTACAGCGCGGCGTTGGCCTTCTCCAGCGAGGAGGAGCCGGCCCTCGCGAAGGTGCGGGCCAAGACCATTGAGGCCTCCTTCGGCGCCGACGCCGCGGCCTTCGACCAGCTGACCCCGCTGCGCGTCATGGCGGAACACCGCTTCGACGGCCACGGCGTGTACTTCGCCGCCGGAGACCGCGACCCGCAGTTCACCGGCTACATGGACGTGCTCTCCGAGGCGGCACGCCGGGCCGGGTTCAGCGTTGAAACACACCGGATCGCCAACGCAGGGCACTCCTGGGACGTGGCATCCGGCGGCCTTCCCGGCGGCCTAGACTTCCTGGCCCGACGCTGGGGGATCGCGCCATGAGCCAGGCCAAGACCGGCAGTAACCGGACCGTGGCGGCCCCTGGGCCGGAGATCCCGCCGCTGCAGGGTGTCTGGCGCCAGGGCCTGCGCCGGACGCTGGCGCACTTCCGTGCCGTACCCTTCACGCTGGCGGTCCTCGCGGCCTTCCTCGGTGTCGGGGCTGTCACGGGCAGCTTCCTGTCGGGCCCGCCCGACGCCCTGTTGCCTGTAGCGTCCGTCAACGCTTCGGGGCTGAAAGCGGGGCATTGGTGGTCCTTGTTCACCTCGCTGTTCTTCGCCACCAACCTGCTGGCCTACCTGGCCGCATCACTGATGATCCTCCTGCCGCTGGGTCTCGCTGAACGGCATCTGGGGACCCTGCGGACGGCCGTATTCTTCTTTGTAGGCCAGTTCGCTGCTGTGACGGTGTTCCTGCTGGTTACCCAGCTGGCCCGGTATATCGGCGACGGCTGGCTGGGGCCCATGGTCAACGCCCGGCTGATTGGCCCCTACGCCGCCGTCCTGGCCGTGGCCCTGGCCGCCAGCGGCCTGCTGCCCACGCTGTGGCAACGCAGGCTGCGGACCGCCGGCCTGTCCGCGTCCCTGCTGCTGGTGCTCTACGTCGGGCATCCGGAGACAGTGGTTGGGCTCGCCGGTGCCCTTGCCGGCCTGGCCGCGGGCTGGTGGATCCAGGGCGACCGGGGGACCCTGCACCGGCACCGCTCAACCGGACGCGAAACCCGCAACCTGCTGGCCCTCACGGTCGCGATCTTCGCGGTGGGGCCGATCCTCACGGCCACCGTCAGCAGCCCCACCGGGCCCCTGGCCCTGTTGCGCGACGTCGTGCTGAACCCGCTGCCCACGCTGGGCCAGCTGGAGGAAAACTGCGGCGGGACGGTGGACGTCAGCTGCCTGGAGGCCGGCCGCGCCGGACTCGCCGGTCCGCTGGGCCTTGCGCTGGCGGTTGTCCCGGTGGTCCTGCTGTTGATCTGTGCGGACGGCATGCGTCAGGGCCGCCGCCTGGCCCTGCGGATCGCGATCATCGTCCAGCTTGGCGTGACAGCCCTGGCCGCCGTGTACCTGGCCCTGTTCGCCCGGATTCCGCACTACGCCAGCCAGCCGCACACGGCCGTGATGGGCTCCGGCTTCGTCCGCGTCCTTCCGCTCGTGGCCGTCCCGTTGCTGCTCGTTGTGCTGCTCTGGCTTAACCGCCGGCAGTTCCGGGTCGAGACTGCTCCGCGGGCCAGGCGGATCCTGGGCATCGTGGTAGGGGGCACGTGGCTGGTGCTCGCCGGGGCCTATTCGGTGGCCTGGCTCGCCGCCGGCGGGATGGACCGCGACGGGGGAGTGCTGGGCCTCGCGGCGGAACTCGCCCGGCAGTACCTGCCGCTGCCCATTCCGGGCGCCTACAGCAGGTTGTTCCAGAACCGCAACGCCGTCGAGTCATTTCTGTTCGCCTATGCCGGCATCATCTTCTGGGGGGTGGCCCTGGCGGCGGTCTGGCTGGTGCTGCGGCGGCGGCTGCACGGTACCGGACACAGCACCGACGTCGGCTCCGGGGACCGGGACACGGCCCGTGACCTGATCCGCCAAGGCGGGGACTCACTGTCCTGGATGGCGCTCTGGGAACCGAACAAATACTGGTTTACGCCGGACCGGCGCGGCGGCGTGGCCTATCAGCAGCACGGCAACGTGGCCCTGACGCTGGCGGGCCCGTTCGGATCCGCCGCCCTCCACGAGGAGACCGCGGCGGGTTTCATGCGCTACTGCGCCGAACACGCCCTGATCCCGTGTTTCTACTCCTGCACCGCCGGCCTCTGGCCCATGCTCCGGGCCCGCGGATTCCGCCGCGTGGCCGTGGCCCAGGAAACCAGGCTCGCCGTGCGCGAACTCGAGTTCAAGGGCAAAGAATGGCAAAACGTCCGCACCGCCCTGAACCGTGCCGCGAAGACCGGTGTCCAGACCGTATGGGGGCGCTACAGCGAATTCCCGGCCCCGCTGCGGACCCAGCTCAGCGAGGTCTCCGAAGAATGGGCGGCGCAAAAGCACGTGCCGGAGATGGGCTTCACGCTCGGCAGCATCGACGAGCTCGACGACGACGAGGTGCTGTGCTGCCTGGCGGTGGACGCTTCCGGACGCGTGCAGGGCGTTACGAGCTGGCTGCCGGTGTACGCGGACGGACAGCTCGTGAGCTGGACCCTGGACTTCATGCGCCGGCGCGGCGACGCGTTCCCCGGTGTCATGGAGTTCCTCATTGCTTCCGCCGTGCTGGAGCTCAAGCGCACGGTTGAGGTGATCTCCCTGTCCGGCTCGCCGCTGGCGAAGGACCGTGACGGAGACAGTGCCGGCGGCGGCGACTCCGGAGGCGATTCCGGAGGCGACTCCGGCGGCAGCGACGCCGGGCCGGAGGGGCTGGCCGGGATCCTGGACGTGGTGGGCAGGGCCCTGGAACCCGTCTACGGCTTCCGCTCGCTGGCAACCTTCAAGTCGCGTTTCAAACCGGACTACCGCACGCTGTACCTCTACTACCAGGATCCGTTGCAATTGCCGGCGATGGGCCGGGCCCTGAGCCGCGCGTACCTTCCCGGGTTGTCCGTCCGGCAAAGTGCCCGCCTGCTGCGCACTTTGGTGCGTTAGGCAGGGCCCGGCGGGTTAGTGCCCGGGGTGAGTGCGGAATTCGGCTGAAGAATGCATCCGGGCCAATGCGGACGAGCTGAAAGACCGCGCCCAAGAATGCACAAAAAAATGATCCCCGGCACAAATGCCGGGGATCATTCCTGGTGCCGGAAATGCCCTAAAGCACTTCCCGACGGCAGACTAGACCAGCGTTACGCCGGTGGCCTGGGGGCCCTTGGCGCCCTGGCCGATCTCGAACTGAACACGCTGGTTCTCGTCGAGGGTCTTGAAGCCACCGGTCTGGATCTCGGAGTAGTGAACGAAGACATCGCCATCGGAGTCATCCGGGGTGATGAAGCCGAAGCCCTTTTCTGCGTTGAACCACTTGACGGTTCCCTGAGCCATTTGTTTCTCCTCATTGTGGATCTTGAATAAATCCGGCGCACTTCGCACCGGACTTGGTCACTCTGCGAGAAGAACCTTTGGCAACGGAACCGGATTCACGGACCGTGGCGGCAGGAGCTTCACGCTCGCAACATGTCTTGCGAGCATGAAAAAACACCTACACAAAGACTCGTATAAGAATTTCATGACACTTGCGTCAGGTCAACGGGCGAACGGAAGAATTGCATAAAAATTGTGCAAAGAACGTCTTAACGCGAATCGCCGCCACGGAAAGCCTGCCGCGGGGTGCTTAGAAGAGCCGGGATTCGCTGTCGTCAACGCCGCGCATGGCGTCGTAGTCCAGGGTCACGCAGTCGATTCCGCGGTCCTTGGCGAGGACCTTGGCCTGCGGCTTGATCTGCTGGGCTGCGAAGATTCCCCGGACCGGGGCCAGCAGCGGGTCCCGGTTCAGCAGTTCCAGGTACCGGGTGAGCTGCTCGACGCCGTCGATGTCGCCCCGGCGCTTGAGCTCAATGGCCACGGTGGCGCCGTCCGCGTCCCGGGCCAGGATGTCCACGGGGCCGATCGCGGTGAAGTACTCCCGGCGGATCAGCGAGAACCCGGTGCCCAGCAGTTCGATCTGGGCGGCCAGGAGCCGCTGGAGGTCCGCCTCGACGCCGTCCTTGATCAGGCCGGGGTCCTGGCCCAGTTC
Organism: Arthrobacter sp. 10N44_2; assembly: GCF_056394385.1. NCBI lineage: Bacteria > Bacillati > Actinomycetota > Actinomycetes > Micrococcales > Micrococcaceae > Arthrobacter > Arthrobacter sp. 10N44_2. The sequence continues at coordinate 223,792 of NZ_JBFTHT010000003.1, forward strand.
GTGGGAGGTATCGTGCAGCTGCTCGTGGATGTTGATGATGAGCCGGTCATCGGTCTTGGCCGACTGGACCGTCCACTGTTCGACGACGCCGACCTCGACGTCGACCTCATCCGGTGTGGAGACCCGCAGGGACGCAGGAGGGCTCATCCAGTTCAGCGGCTTGTAGGACCCGCCGTCGGAATGGACCAGGACCGAACCGTCGGCCTTGACCAGCAACAGCCTGGTGGCCAGCGGCAGGTGGGCTTTGAGGCGGCCGACGTAATCAACGGAGCAGCGGGCTATGACTAAACGCACCCGGTCAACTCTACCGCCTGCGCGGGCGGCGGCTTGGCGGGGCGGCAATGAGCGGCAGCCGGACTGGGGCAGAATGGAGGCATGCCCCGTTCCAACCGCCCCCGCCGCGCCGGTTCTGCGAAGACAGGCTCCGGCAAGGGCACAGTGCCCGGAAAGAGCAAAGCCGCCGGAGCCAAGCACGGCCCGGCGCCGGAACTTGACCTGGAGCGCGCCCGCTCGGGTTTCGCCCGCCGCGAGAGCGCACCGGACGGCGAATGGATGGTCCGCCCCATCACCGCGGGCCGCGCCGAGAAGACCTACATCTGCCCTGGCTGCTCCACCGCCGTGCTGCCGGGAATCGCCCACCTGGTGGTCTGGTCCGAGGACCACCTCTTTGGCGCCGCCGCGGGTCTCGCCGAGCGGCGCCACTGGCACAGCAACTGCTGGACTTCGCGGAGCTACCGGTATCGCTAAGCTGGTCAGCATGAGCTTTGATCCCGCGTCCTACGTCTTCACCCAGCCCTCTGCTCCCACTGCCATCCGTGCCTCCACGGTCCTGCCGGCCCGCCGCGAGAACGTCGAACTCCGCACGTCGGACGGGCACCGGCTGGTGGGCGAGCTCGCCGTCCCGGAAACCGGCGGAATCAAGGCAACACTCATCACGCTGCACCCGCTGCCGACGCACGGCGGCTTCATGGATTCGCACGTCTACCGCAAGGCCTCCTACCGGCTGCCCGCCCTCGCGGGAATCGCCGTCCTGCGCTTCAACACACGCGGCACCTCATCGCCGCGGGGAACCAGCGGGGGAGCCTTCGAGGAAGGCATAGGCGAGCGTCTCGACGTCGAGGCCGCGGTGCAGTTCGCCGTGGACCGCGGCCTGCCGAACCGGTGGCTGGTCGGCTGGTCCTTCGGCACCGAGCTGGCCCTGATGTACGGCGCCGCCGAGCCCGTCGCCTCGGAAATCGAGGGGGCTGTGCTGCTCTCGCCCCCGCTGCACCGGGCCACAGACGTGCACCTGAAGGAATGGGCCGAGGCCGGCAAGCCGCTGAAGGTCCTGGTCCCCGAGCACGACGACTACCTGCAGCCGGCGGCTGCGGCCGCGAGGTTCGCGCTGGTGCCGCAGGCGCAGGTGGTGGGGGTCGACGGCGCCAAACACCTGTGGGTGGGGGAGAAGTACGCCGGGCGGGTTCTCAACGAAATCGTGGACGAGGTCATCCCCGGCGGCGCCACAGGGGGTGCCCGAACGGTGCTGCCGCAGGAATGGGACGGGCCGGTCGCCACGGCACACGCCTGAGCCGCCAACGGCGCGAAGAGAGAAAACCGCACCGAAACAGGACAGCCGCACCGTGGACCACGGTGCGGCTGTCCTGTTTCAGTGCGAAAACCCGACAGGGGAGCCCCGTCAGCGGCTGTCCTGGCGCGCGATGAGGATTTCCTTGACCAGCAGCATGATGGCCGCCGCAGTGGGAATGGCGATCAAGGCTCCGAGGACGCCCAGGAGGCTGCCGCCGGCGATCACGGAGATGACGGCGACGGCGCCGGGGACCGCCACGGCCTTCTGCATGATCCGCGGAGAGATGAAGTAGGCCTCGAACTGGAGGTACGCGAAATAGCAGATAGCGAAGACGAGCGCGGTCTGCCAGCCGGCGGTTAGGGCAACGAGCGTCACCAGGCACCCGGCAATCATGCCGCCCACGAGGGGGATGAAGGCCAGCAGGGCCACCACGAACGCCAGCAGCGTTGCAAAAGGCACTCCGATGATCGACATCACAATGAACGCGAACGTCGCGTTCAGCACTGCCACGGCGGCCTGGCCGATCACGTAGTTGCCGACCGAACCGGTGATTTCCTCGGACAGGGCTTCTACCCGGGCCCGCCGTGAGCGCGGCGCGAGCCGGTAGCCCCATTTCTTCATCGCAGGGAGGGCGCCGAGGAAGTACAGGCTCAGGACCAGCACGATCAGTGCGCCGAAGATCCCGTTTGCCACGGTGGAGCCGAAGCCCACAACGCCGCCGAAGATGCCGCCCATGGCGTCCGGGTTGTTGACGAACTTCTCCAGCTCCTGGCTGATGCGGTCCCGGATGCCGAACTGGCTGTCAATGCTCCGGAAGAAGTCCGAGTCAATGAAGTCCTGGACCCACTTGGGCGCCTGCTGCACGATCTGCGTCACCTGCTGCACGATCGTGGGGATCAGGGTGGCGAAAAATGCGGCGACGCCCAGTGCCAGGGTGGACACGGACAGGAGGATGCCGGCGGCGCGGGGGACATTCCGGTGTTCGAGCCACCGCACTACCGGGTCCAGGCCGAGGGTGATGAAGAGCGCCGTGATGATCCACAAAAGCAGCTGCGTCGTATTTGATCCGATCCAGTAGACCAGGAGGGCGAAGCCGACGCCGACCGTGCCCATGAAGCCCATGTACAAGGGGTGCTGGGCCGACATGCGCGGACCGGGACTGCCGAAGCGGGCATCGGCCGCGGACGTCTCCGCGTCCCCGGCCTCATGCTCCGGGGGCATCTCGAAGCGGATTCTCGGCTGGGCTCCGGGCAGGGGCTGGCGCAGGCGCCGGGCCGCGGACAGAAGGACATTTGCCGCGGCAATCCGGGGCCGGGAGGTTGTAGGCCGGGGACTGGAAACGGGTTGTTCGGGGCCGGGTTCCTGGCTGTCGGATTCCTGCGCTTCTTCTGGTCCGGCGGAGGACGAATCCGTATGTTCAGTCACTGCGTTAAATGCCCTTAATTCCTTGCTGCGCCACACTGGCGGCACTGGTGTGATGATCACCGCAAACACTATCAGCAGGCTTGTCACCAGAGGGGAAGAACGCCCCCGGGGGCACCGCCGCCGGGGGCCGTCCGGGTCCCCGATCTGACTCGCGGGTAACAAAATGGTTACTATTGAAGCTAACTGTCCGCTGATGATAGGTAGTATTTTGCGTTTCAAGACTGCAGTCGCCCTGGTGCTGCTTGGCCTCCTGACACTCCTGGCCGGGATTGGCCAGAAGACGTTCTGGGCTCCCCCGGAGACGATTACGGCCACCGCTCCGACCGGCACCGCCGCGCCGCTGACCGTCTTCGACCAGAAGCTGAAGACTCTGCACCCCGGGACCGTGAAGATCACGGTCAAGGGTGAAGGGGCCTTCTTGCTGGCCGCGGGACGCCCGGACGACGTCGACGCCTGGGTGGGTAAGACGGCCCACAACACCGTCGCCGGCGTCTCCGAGGACGGCAAGGCGCTGCAGCTGACGCATACCGACGGCGAAGCTACCGCGCCGTCGCCCGCCGGATCGGATCTTTGGGTCACCACCGAGAACGCCACCGGCGAAATGGACTACTCGTGGAACGCGCCGGCCGACGGCGACTGGTCGCTGCTCCTCGCCGCGGACGGCACCAAGCCCGCCCCGGGCTCCATCACGATGACTTTCCCGAACGACACCTCCACGCCCTGGGCCATTCCGCTCATGGTGCTCGGCGGCCTGCTGATCATCGCCGGCGGGGCGCTGCTGGTCCTCAAGCCGAAGTCAGGCAACCGCACCGGGGGCGGCACCGGCGGCGGCAGCACGTTCGCCCGCCGCGCGCAGGCCAAGGCCGCGGCACGCCGCGGGGACAACGGCTCGACGGAAAGCACCCAGGATCCTGCCGCACCCGGCACCCCCGCACCCGAAACTGCACCGCAGCCGGCCACGCCGGAGAAAACAGGCCCGGAAAAAACAGCGCCGGAGAAAGCAGCAGCCGGCCAGAAGAAGGGCTCCGGCACGGTGCGCCGTTCCGGCATCGTGGTGGCAGTGCTGACCGCCGCCGCCGTCGCCGGAACGTCAGTGGCCGCCCAGGCCAGCCAGACGCCCGCGCCGCCGCCCAGTGCTCCGGCCTCCGGTGCCCCGGCCTCCAGTGCTCCCGCCTCCGGTGCCCCGGCCTCCGACGCCGCGACCCCGGGCAGTGAGGGCCAGACCGGCGACGCGCCGGTGCTGCTGGACGCGCAGTTCCGCCGCGTCCTGGAACAGGTTGCCGGTGCCGTCGATGCAGGAGACGCTGCCAAGGACGCCGCCAAGCTGGCGCCGCGGGTGGCCAAGTCCGAACTCCAGGTGCGCACACAGAACTACAAGATCCGCTCGCAGGTCGGTTCCTACGAGGCCCGCATGCCTGTCCGCTCCACCAAGCTGCTGACCACCGTGGTCACCAACAAGCGCAGCTGGCCGCGCTCGGTCATGGCCGTGACGCAGGGCGAGGGCAACGTCGTCCCGCAGCTGCTGACCCTGACCCAGGACTCCCCGCGGGATAACTACAAGCTGGTCAGCAGCACCCCGCTGCAGCCGGGTGCCACCTTCCCGGGGATCGGCAGGGCCGGTACGGAGACGCTGGCGCCCGCGGACAAGACCGGGCTCGCGTACAGCGGCGACGAAGCCCTCGCCGGGCTCGGTGACCGCCTGACCAAGGCCGACTCCACCTTCAAGGACAAGCTCGTCGAAGGCCAGTCCTCCCCGTACATCGCGGACACCCTCGCCTACCAGGCCGACGTCGTCAAATCAGGCGTCAACGGCACCTTCGCCTTCACGCACAAGGCGGCCGCGGACAACACTGTCGTGTTCCGAACCGCTGACGGCGGGGCCTTGGTGCTGGGACGGCTGAACTTCTCGTTCGACGGCACTCCGAAGGCTGACGGGGACAAGCTCACCATCGGCGACGACGCGGCCGCCCTGGCCGGCGGCAAGGAGACCAGCACCGGCATGGTGCTGGACTTCGCAGAGTCCGTGGCTGTCTATGTTCCGCCGGCCGGTTCCACGGACCCGATGAAGCTCGTGGCCGCCACCCGCGGCCTGGTCGGGGCGTCCTTCAAGTAGCCTTCGCCGGCGGGCATGGTGGCGCCGGGCGGGACTTCAATGGCTAGAGTGGAGCTATGACTACGCCAGCTTCCCGCCCGGTCCCGCCAGTTGCCGCCAGCCCGCTGAACCTGCGCGGCGCCGTCGATCTCTCCGCCCTGAAACAGCGGCCGGCACCGAGTTCTCCGGGACCTGCCCGTCCCGGCGCCGCAGCCCCCGGCCCGGCGGGGTCCGCCGATTCTGCCGGTGCCCCGGCGGCCCCGGCATCCGGCCCGGCCGACCACGCAGGCCGGCCGTTGCGCGTGGATGTGACCGAGGGCAACTTCCAGGAGCTCGTGGACCTCTCGGCCCAGGTGCCTGTGGTGATCGCCCTCTGGGCCTCCTATTCGCCAGGCTCCGGCCAGCTGGTGGACGTCCTTGAAGGCATCGTCGAGAGCTACGACGGCCGGCTGGTCCTCGGGGCCGCGGACATCGACGTGTTCCCGGAACTTGCCCAGGCGTTCCAGGTGCAGGCCGTGCCGACCGCCGTCGCGGTGGTCAAAGGCCAGCCCGTGCCGCTCTTCCAGGGAGGCGCGGACGAACAGCAGGTACGCAGCCTGTTCGATGAACTTCTCAAGGTCGCGGCCACCAACGGCGTGACCGGACGGATCGGCGCCGGCGGCCCGGTTGGCGCGGAACCGGAGGCGCCGCCGCTGCCGCCGCTGCACCAGGCGGCGTTCGATGCGATCGAGGCCGGCGACTACGCGGCCGCGGCCGCCGCCTACCGGCAGGCCCTGAACGAGAGGCCCGCCGACGCGGAGGCCAAGGCCGGCCTGGCGCAGGTGGAACTGATGGATCGCCTGCAGGCCCTCTCCGGGCCCGAGGCAGATGCCCTGCGCCGGCTCGCGGCCGACGAACCGGACAACCTAGAGGCCCAGCTCGGGGTTGCGGACCTGGATATCGCCGGCGGCCACATCGAGGACGGCCTTGGCCGGATCGTGACGTTCATTGGCCGCAACTTCGGCCCGGAACGGGAGACCGCCCGGGTCCGGCTGCTTGAACTCTTCGACGTCGTCGGCACCGGCGACGAGCGCGTCGCCAAGGCCCGCCAGGGGCTGGCCCGGGTGCTGTTCTAGTGGGATCGGCACTCTTTGCGCCGCTGGATCTAAGGTCACTGCGGCTGCAGCACCGTGGCTGGGTGTCCCCGATGTGCCAGTACAGCTGCGACCCCGAAACGGGCGAGGGCGTGCCCACAGACTGGCACCTGATGCATCTGGGCTCCTTTGCCACCGGGGGAGCGGCCCTGGTCCTCACCGAGGCCAACGCCGTCAACGCCGCGGGCAGGATCAGCCCCCGCGACGCCGGACTCTACAACGACGACCAGGCCGCGGCTTGGGAACGCATCACCGCCTTCGTGCACCGCCACGGCACCGCGGAGACCAAGATCGGCACCCAGCTGGCGCACGCCGGCCGGAAAGCGTCCTCCTACTGGCCGTTCTCCGGCAAGGTGGGCAGCGTGCCGGCGTCCGAGGGCGGCTGGGACACCGTGGGTCCTGGCACCGGCGCATTCGACGGCTACGCGCCGCCGTCGGCCATGACGGAAGCGCAGATCGACGGCGTGATCGCCGATTTCGCCGCGTCCGCCGTGCGGGCCGTCGATGCCGGGTTCGACACGATCGAAATCCATGGCGCGCACGGCTACCTGCTGCACCAGTTCCAAAGCCCGCTGGTCAACGACCGCACGGACCGCTGGGGCGGGGACGAGGCGGGCCGGAACCGATTGACGCTTGCCGTGGTGGACGCCGTCCGCGCGGTCATCCCGGACTCCATGCCCCTGCTGCTGCGGATCTCGGCCTCGGACTGGGCGCCGGGCGGGATCGAGGCCGACGCCTCGGTCCGGATGGCCGCGGCCGCCGCCGAGCGCGGAGTGGACCTGGTGGACGTTTCCAGCGGCGGGGCCGTGGCCCACCAGCAGATTCCCGTAGGCCCCGGCTACCAGACCGGGTTCTCCGCACGGATCCGGCGCGAAACCGGGGTCAGGACCGGCACGGTGGGACTCCTGACGTCCGCCGGGCAGGCCGAGCACGCGGTGGCCACCGGCCAGGCGGACGGCGTGTTCATCGCCCGTGCCGCCCTGCGGGATCCGCACTGGTGGCTGCGGGCCGCGTTTGAGCTCGGCCATGACCTCGCGTGGCCGCCGCAGTACGAGCGCGCCATGCCCCGGCATTCGTTCTAGAACCGGCATCCATTCCAGAACCGGCATTCATTCCAGAACCGGCATTTATTCCAGAAACAGCTGCGCGGTTCCCGCGAGTGAAAACGTACGCCTTGCGGACTATCCTTTTCGCGCCGTCCGGCGGTTAGTCTGGCGTCATGACATTCCAACCCCCTGGCCAGCAGGGACAGCCAGCCCCGCCCGGTCCGACTTCGCCGCCGGCGGCTGTCCTGCAGGTGCCTGCCCTGTCCCTGCTCGGCCTCGCCAAGCGCTTCGGCGACAAAATCGCCGTCGACGGCATCAGCCTGGACGTTCCGGCCGGCTCCTTCTACGGTGTGGTCGGGCCCAACGGGGCCGGCAAGACCACCACCTTGTCCATGGCGACCGGCCTGCTGCGCCCCGACTTCGGCACAGCGCTGGTCCACGGCGTCGACGTCTGGCAGCATCCGCTGGAGGCCAAGAAGCTGATGGGGATCCTGCCCGACGGCGTCCGGCTGTTCGACCGCCTCAGCGGCGAGCAGCTGGTCACCTATGCCGGCCTGCTGCGCGGGATGGACCGGGAGATGGTGGCGTCCCGGGTGGCGGAACTGCTCGCTGCCCTGGACCTGGCCAATGACGCCGGCACGCTGGTGGTGGACTACTCCGCCGGCATGACCAAGAAGATCGCGCTGGCCTCGGCGCTGATCCACGCCCCGCGGCTGCTGGTCCTCGACGAGCCGTTCGAATCGGTGGACCCGATCTCCGCGGCGAACATCCGCGACATCCTGGACCGCTACGTTTCCTCGGGCGGAACGGTCATCGTCTCCAGCCACGTCATGGACCTGGTCCAGCGCATGTGCGACCACGTCGCCGTCGTCGCGGGCGGCCGGGTCCTCGCCGCCGGGACTGTGGAGGAAGTCCGCGCCGGCGCCAGCCTCGAGGACCGCTTCGTGCAGCTCGTGGGCGGCCGGAACCACACGGAAGGGCTGGAATGGTTGCGCACCTTCTGAGGCTCAAGCTGACCCTGCTGCGCAACAGCGTCCGGCGCAGCCCGTGGCAGCTGGTGGGCCTCGGGATCGGCGCCCTGTATGCCCTGGGAATCGTGGCTGTTTGCGTGGCCGGGCTGTTCGTCCTGCGCGGGGTGGAGATTGAACTCGCCCAGACCGTGGTGGTCCTGGGCGGCGCCACGGCGCTGCTGGGCTGGGCCATCATTCCCGTCGCTGTCTCCGCCGCGGACCTGACGCTGGACCCTGCCCGGTTCACCACCTTTGCCGTGCCCATGCCGAAGCTGCTGGCCGGGCTGGCGCTCGGCGGCCTGATCGGCATACCGGGTCTCGCAACCTCTCTCGTTGCGCTAGGCACGGTGGGCACCTGGTCCCGCAGCCTGCCGGCCGCAGCCGGCGCCCTCGTCGGTGCCGTGCTGGGCGTGCTGAGCTGCATCGTTCTCTCCAAGGTCGTGACCACGGCCACGGCCGGACTGGCAAGCTCCCGGCGCTTCAAGGACATCAGCTCCGTCGCCTTCCTCATCCCGCTCGTGCTCACGGGGCCCATTGTGGCGGGCATCGCGAGGGGAATCGCCGGTTCCGGCGATTTCCTGACCGGCCTGGCCCGGGCCTTGTCCTGGACGCCGGCCGGGGCGGCCTTCTCGCTCGGCGGCGAGTTGGCTGCCGGCAGCTACGCGGCCGCGGCCGTGAAATTCCTCATCGCCGCGGCCACCCTGGCGGGCCTGGCCCTGGCGTGGAAGCTCCTGCTGCAGCGCGCCCTGGTGACCCCGCCCTACGCCGGGACATCCAAGCGGCGGACCGGCGGCACGGGCCTGTTCGGGCTGCTCCCGGCGACACCGGCCGCCGCCGTCGCCGCGAGGTCCCTGTACTACTGGCTGCGCGATCCCCGCTACGCCGGCGCGCTCGTGGTCGTTCCGCTCCTGCCGGTGCTGTTCCTCTTCCAGGGCAGCCAGAGCGGGTTTTACGGCCCGTTCCAGTTCGTCGGGCCGCTGACGGCCTTCCTCCTGGCGTGGTCGATCTCCACGGATGTCTCCTATGACAGCACCGCCTTCGCCCTGCACGTGGCAACGGGGGTGCGCGGCGCCGACGACCGGCTCGGCCGTGCGCTGGCGTGCCTGAGCTTCGCGCTGCCGGTGGCGGTCCTCTTCAGTGTCGGGCCGTTCTTCTTCACCGGCGACTGGGACAAGCTGCCCGCGGTCCTGGGCCTCAGCCTCGGCGTCCTCTTCACCGGCCTGGGCCTGGCCTCGGTGATCTCGGCGCGCTACACCGTGAGCGTCCCGCTCCCGGGGGACAGCCCATTCAAGAAGCCGCCGGGCAACGTGGCCCAGACCCTCGCCGTGCAGTTCGGGGGCATGGCCGTGCTGCTGGTCCTCGTGGCGCCCGAGGCGGCGCTCGTGGCCGCGCAGTTCATCACCGGCAGCTCCATGCCGGGCTGGATCACGCTGGCCCTCGGACCCGTGCTCGGTCTCACGCTCTTCGCCGTCGGTGTCCGGACCGGCGGCGCGTGGCTGGACCGGCGGGCGCCGGAGCTGCTGGCACAACTGGCCGTCAACCGCTGACGGGTGCATGCTGGGAGTGCGCAGACTCGGACACCAGGCAGGCCAGTAAAGGCAGGATCATGGAAGTTGTCATCCTTCCCGGCAGCAAACGGATCGCGTCGCTTGCCGCGGATGCGGTGGAAGCCCTTCTCCGCCGCAAGCCCGACGCCGTCCTGGGCCTGGCGACCGGTTCCACGCCCCTGCCGGTGTATGTCGAACTGGCGGCGCGGCACGAGCGCGCCGGACTGGATTTCAGCCGGGTCCGCGCCTTCGCCCTGGACGAGTACGTGGGGCTGCCGGCCGGCCACCCGGAGTCCTACCGCGAGGTGATCGCCCGCGAATTCACCGCACGGGTGAACATCAGTCCGGCCAACGTCCACGTGCCCGACGGCGCGGCGGCGGACATCCCCGCGGCCTGCCGGGCCTATGAAGACGCCATCCGCGACGCCGGGGGAGTGGACCTTCAGCTCCTCGGCGTCGGAACGGACGGCCACATCGGGTTCAACGAACCGGGCTCGTCGCTGGCGTCCCGGACGCGGATCAAGACCCTGATCGAGCAGACACGCCGGGACAACGCACGGTTTTTCGGCAGCCTGGCCGACGTGCCGCACCACGTCCTGACCCAAGGCCTGGGCACCATCCTGGATGCCCGCCACGTGATCCTGATCGCCACCGGTGCGCAAAAAGCCCAGGCCGTCAGGGACCTCGCGGAGGGCCCCGTCGCCGCCATCTGTGCGGCCTCCGTGCTGCAGTTGCACCCGCACGCCACCATCCTCCTGGACGAGGCGGCGGCGTCGTCGCTGCGGCTGGCGGATTACTACCGCCACAGCTACGACCACAAACCCGCCTGGCAGGGCCTCTAGGCCCCGCCGCCGGCACCCCGCAGGTCCGGCAGCGCCCTTCCAACGGCTAAGATGGGTGTCATGACTAGCATGACCGATCCTCTCGAAAACGATCCGATGCGCGAGCTCTCCGGAGCCGGGACGTCAACGGCCACGATCGAGCGCGAGGAACTGCGCCAGGAAGTTGAGCCCGGTGACCGGGAGCGCTTCTCGCACTACGTGCGCAAGGAAAAGATCATGGAATCCGCGCTGACCGGTGAACCGGTGATCGCGCTCTGCGGCAAGGTCTGGACTCCGGGCCGGGATCCGCAGAAGTTCCCCGTCTGCCCCGAATGCAAGGAAGTCTACGAGGGCCTGCGCCCCGGAAACGACGGCGGCAAGGGCTCCGGCGACAAGTAAGGGCAATCAACGGAACCAACAGGTTCCGTTAGCCGCCTTCGGACGGCGCTTCCCTATGGCGGCGCGTCGTCGCGCCCCTGATTTTCTGCTTTCCTGATTGCCGGTCCATGCTGTCCGGGTACTGCCTTACGGTCCATCCAAAAAGATTGGTGTTTTTGTGCTTAATTGGGTTTCTCCGTCGGCTGCAGCCATGCGCGGATGGAGGGCGCCTTAATGACGGAGACACTTTTTGGCGGACCCACGCTTCCCCCCGCCTATCCCGAGCGGGCCGCCTGGGGCACCGCCCCCAAGCTGCGCGCCTGGCAGCAGGAGGCGCTGGACAGCTACTTCAGCACCCACCCCAAGGATTTCCTCGCCGTCGCAACCCCCGGCGCGGGTAAGACCACCTTCGCCCTGCGCGTGGCGTCCATGCTCATCGATTCCGGGGTGGTCAACCGCGTGACCATCGTGGCGCCCACCGACCACCTCAAGCGCCAGTGGGCCGACGCCGCTGCCCGGGTGGGCATCGCGATCGACCCGAACTTCAAGAATGCCGACGGCCAGCACGGCCGCGGGTTCATCGGCGTCGCCGTGACCTATGCCCAGGTGGCCAGCAAGCCCATGCTGCACCGGGCCAAGACCGAAGCCGCCCGCACTCTGGTGATCCTGGACGAAATCCACCACGGCGGCGAGGCCCTGTCCTGGGGTGACGGCCTCCGTGAGGCGTTCGACCCGGCGGCCCGGCGGCTCTCCCTGACGGGCACCCCGTTCCGCTCGGACACCTCGCCCATCCCGTTCGTGGAGTACGCCGAGGACCGGGACGGGATCCGGCGCTCCAAGGCCGACTACACCTACGGCTACGGCAAGGCACTGCGCGACCACGTGGTCCGCCCGGTGATGTTCATGGCGTACTCCGGCCAAATGCGCTGGCGCACCAGCGCGGGGGACGAGATGGCCGCCTCGCTCGGGGAGTCGGCCGTCACGAAGGACATCACATCCCAGGCCTGGCGCACCGCGCTGAACCCGGCCGGCGAATGGATCCCCGCCGTCCTGGCCGGCGCGGACAAACGTCTCAGCGAGGTCCGGCGCAGCGTCCCGGATGCCGGCGGCCTGGTCATTGCCACCGACCACGAGGACGCCCGCGCGTATGCCGGCCAGCTGAAGAAGATCACCGGCGAATCGCCCACCGTCATCCTCTCCGACGACGCCAAGGCCTCCAGCAAGATCGAGGAATTCACCGCCAGCGAGAAGCGCTGGATGGTGGCCGTCCGGATGGTCTCCGAAGGCGTCGACGTTCCGCGGCTGTCCGTCGGCGTCTACGCCACCTCGACCTCCACCCCGCTGTTCTTCGCCCAGGCCGTGGGGCGCTTCGTGCGTGCCCGCAAGCGCGGCGAGACGGCGTCGGTATTTCTGCCCTCGGTGCCGCAGCTGATGGCCCTGGCCAACTCGATGGAGGCCGAGCGCGACCACGCCCTGGACCGCCCGGAGAAGGAAGACAGCGACGGCCTCTTCAATCCCGAGGATTCGCTCATGGACGAGGCGAACCGCGAGGAGAAGGCTTCCGATTCCCTGATGAAGGGCAAGTTCGAGGCCCTCGACTCCCAGGCGTCCTTTGACCGGGTGCTCTTCGACGGCGGCGAATTCGGCACCGGCGGCGAGGTGGGCTCGGAGGACGAGCTCGACTTCCTCGGGATCCCGGGCCTGCTGGACGCTGAACAGGTCGGCACGCTGTTGCGCCAGCGCCAGCACGAGCAGCTGAACCGGAAGAACAGGCGCTCCCCGCAGACTGAGGCAGCCGCGGCTGCGGCCCCGGCCGTGCCGGACCACCGGATGCTCATGGACCTGCGCACCGAGCTGGCCAAAAACGTCGCGGCCTGGTCGGCCCGCACCGGGACCCCGCACGGCGTCATCCACACCAAGCTCCGGACCGTCTGCGGCGGCCCGGCCGTCGCCCAGGCCAACGAGGAACAGCTGCAGACCCGTCTGCGCAAGCTCCAGGACTGGTTCATCGGCCGGAAGTAGCCCCGCGCAGGCGGTTATGGGCACGGGGTTATGGGCCCGGGGGTTATGGGCACAGGCCAATAGGCGCCGGGCAACAGCAGAGGGACCAGTTCACTGTGAACTGGTCCCTCTGCTGTTTACTCTGCTGTGAACTTTGCTTCGGCTACTGGCCGGCGCCGCAGACCTGGCCGTAGGTCTGGCCTGCCGCGGTGTAGTCGGCCTTCATGTCCTCGAGCTTGGCGGTGTCCGGGGAGGGCTTGGCCGACTCGTCGAAGTATTCGATGATGGTCTGCAGCGGGGCCCGCAGGTCCTCGGATGCCGCCGCCTTGATGGGCCGCAGCTGGTTGGCGACCCGGGTCATGCCGGTCTTGTCCGATGTGGCCGACTGGGCGGAGACCACGGTCTTGACCCGGGCGCAGGTTTCCTCGTTGGTCAGCCGCGGCGTGGCAGAGCAGCCGGCCGCGCCGAGCAGCGCTCCGGCGGCAATCAGGACGGTCAGGGTCTTCTTCATGGTGTACTCCGGGGTTCTACGGGTCTGTCAATATGGCAAGACTGGCGATGGGGCAAGGATTTCGAGTCTACTGGCTCAGAGGACATCGACGCCGCCGAGCTCCATCTCGGCCACGGCATCGTCCAGGTCTTCGGCAATGCCGACCGTCAGGCCGCGCAGCACCGTGACGGAGTAGCCGGCCTGGACGGCATCCAGGGCGGTCGCTTTGACGCAGTAGTCCGTGGCGATGCCCACCACCACGATGTCCTCGACGTCGTGGCTCTGCAGCCAGTCGTCCAGTCCGATCGCGTCCTCGCCAGCGGCGAAATCACTGCCGGCGAAGGAACTCACTGTGTTGTCGGAGTCTTCGGAGTCTCCGGAGTCGCCGGAGCCTCCGGCGCCGGTAACGGGCATGGCGCCGGGCTGGCGGTCGCCGGTGGGGATTTCGTCCTCGGGGGCCAGCAGCCCTTCGAAGCCGGAGTACGCCGCGGCGAACTGGCCCTTGCGGAAGTACGCCTGGATGTGTTCGGGATCAAGATCGGGATGCAGCTCGGCCCCGCGGGTGCCCGCCACGCAGTGCCGCGGCCAGCTGTCCACGAGATCGGGTTTCTCCGAGAAGTGCTCACCCGGATCGATGTGCCAGTCCTGGGTGGCCACGACGTGGTCAAACTGGCCGTGGTGGGCGTCAACGTACTCGCTGATTTCCCCGGCCAGGCTTGCCCCGCCGGGGACGGCCAGGGCACCTCCCTCACAGAAATCGTTTTGGACGTCAACGATGATCAGGGCGCGGGACATTCAGTCCTCCTCGTAGATGGTGGGGATGGCCGCCTCGCCGCGCTGGAGCCGGTTGACCACCGCGGGAAGCTCCCGCATGGTTTCCGCGTGGCGCCGGCGCGCGCGCTGGACCCCCTCCGGGCCCGTCCACCCGGGGAGGAGCTCGCCGTTCTTGACGAACTGCTGCAGCAGCGGACGGTCGTTGCCGTCGTCCTCCGGGTGATGGCCGACGCCGACGATTTCGGCCGTGGCGGTCCCGCGCTCGTTGAGCTTGCGCAGCGCGTACTTCCGGCCGCCCTTGCTGGCCTTGTTCTTGGCGGCCTTGGCGACGGAGATGAAATCGCCGGCGTCGTCGGTGCGGCTGACGAGCTTGTAGACCATGCTCGCCGTCGGGGCCCCGGACCCGGTCACGAGCGAGGTGCCCACGCCGTAGGAGTCCACCGGCGCGGACGCCAGCGCCGCGATGGCGAATTCGTCGAGGTCTGAGGTCACCACGATCTTGGTGTGGTCGTTGCCGAGCTCGTCGAGCAGCCGGCGCACCCACTGGGCCTGGGCCACGAGGTCGCCCGAGTCCAGCCGGACAGCGCCCAGCTTGTCCCCGGCGAGATCGACGGCGGTGCGGACGGCCGTTTCGACGTCGTACGTGTCCACCAGCAGGGAGGTGTCCGGCCCAAAGGCGGCAATCTGGGCCTCGAAGGCCTCCCGCTCGGTGTCATGGAGGAGCGTGAAGGAATGGGCGGCCGTGCCCACCGTCTTCAGCCCGTAGCGCAATCCGGCCTCCAGGTTCGAGGTGCTGTCGAACCCGGCAATGACAGCGGCCCGGGCAGCGGCGGCCGCCGATTCCTCGTGCGTCCGGCGCGATCCCATTTCGATGCACGGGCGGGTCCCGGCCGCGGAGATCATCCGGGAGGCGGCAGAGGCGATGGCGCAGTCGTGGTTGAGCACGGAGAGCAGGTAGGTCTCCAGGATGCAGGCCTCGGCGAACGTGGACTCAACGATCAGCACGGGGGAGTTCGGGAAGTACGCCTCACCCTCCGGATAGCCCCAGATGTCGCCGGAAAAGCTGTAGCCGGCCAGGTACTCCAGTGTCTGGTCGTTGACCACCTTGGTCCGGCGCAGGTAGTCCAGTTCCGGCTCGCCGAAGCGGAAGTTCGCGATCCCTTCCAGGAGGCGGCCGGTGCCTGCCACGATGCCGTAGCGGCGCCCGTCCGGGAGCCGCCGGGCGAAGGCCTCGAAGACCGATTTGCGGTGCGCCGCGCCGGACTGCAGGGCGCCCTGCAGCATGGTCAGCTCGTAGTGGTCTGTGTACAGGGACGTGCGGGGACGGTCCCAGCCAGCGGAGGTACTCACAAATTCACTCTAGTGTGCATCCCCATAGAATGGACAGATGACCCTCAGCGTTGCGCTCGGCCCCGACACACGGGAGAGTACCCAGACCGGAACAGTGACGTCCGGCGACGTCCTGACCGCCCCGGACGTCCCCTGGAACCTTGTGATCTGGAACGATCCCGTAAACCTGATGAGCTATGTGAGCTATGTGTTCCGCAGCTATTTCGGCTACTCAGAGGCTAAGGCGAACAAGCTGATGATGGAGGTCCACAAGAAGGGCCGCTCGATCGTGGCGCACGGCAGCAAGGAACAGGTGGAGCAGCACGCCGTCGCGATGCATGGCTACGGACTCTGGGCGACGGTGGAAAAGGCCACCGGCGGCAACGCCGGCGGTTCCGGCAAAGGCAAGGGAAAACGTGGCTAAGGCATTCAAGTACGGGCTCAAGGGCATCAAGGGCCATCTGGAGCCGGCCGAGCGGGAGCTTCTGCGCAGCCTTTTCGATGACGTCATTTCCATGCTGGAGCCGGAGCAGCGCGCCAACGAGGACCCGCTGGCGGCCCTGGTGGGTTTGGACACCGAAGCGCGCGAACCCTCGGACCGCGCCATGCGGCGGCTGTTGCCGAACGTGATGAAGAACGACGACGACGCCTCCCTGGAGTTCCGTCGTTACACCGAGCGGTCGCTGCGCGAAAGCAAGATCGGCGCGCTGAAGGCGGCCGCACTGAGCCTGGACCGGGACAACCTCGTCCTGACCCCGGACGACGCCCGGCACTGGGCCACCGCGCTCAACGATGTCCGGCTGGTGCTGGCCGAACGCCTCGACATCCGTGATGATGCCGACGCCGACAACATCCACCTCATGCAGGACTGGGCCCAGGCCGAGGACGTCGAAAGCTACCTGGCCCTGGTGTACAACTTCACCACGTGGCTGCAGGAGTCGCTGGTCCAGGCCATGGTGCACTCGCTCGATAGGTAGGGCCGCTAAGCGACAGCGGTGGCGTCAGAAACAGGCACGGACTGTATCTGTGGAAGCTCCTCGAATGCCGGCTTTGCGAACCAGTATCCCTGAAACAAGCGGATGCCGGCTTCCTTCAGAATCCGGAACTCCTCCTCCGTCTCGATGCCCTCTGCGAGCACCGTGATGTCGAGCTCCTTGGCGATGCCGACGATGCCAGCAACGACAGCCTGGCGGGCCGGGCTGGTGTCGATTCCCCGGATGAGCTTCATGTCGATCTTGATCAGGTCTGGCTGGAAATCGACTAGGAGCCCCAGCCCTGCATGACCGGCACCAAAGTCGTCGATGGCGGTGGTGAAACCATGCTTGCGGTATTCGGTGATGATGTTCGTGAGGTGGGCAGTGTCGGAAACCTCCTCATTCTCCGTGAACTCGAACATGATCGACGACGTCGGAAAGCTGCAACGCCTGGCTGCAAGCAGCGTCGCACGAAGGCACGCAGCCGGTTCGTAGACCGCGTTCGGCATGAAGTTGATGGAGAGAATCAAGCCCTCACCGGCAGGAAACAGCCGCGATGCCAGCTCGATTGCCTTGACGCGGCAGTCCTGGTCGAAACGGTACTTTTGCTCAGGTGCGACTCTGGACAGGACGTGAAAAGCCCCCTCGCCCGACAAGCCTCTGACCAGTGCCTCGTAGCCCCATACGCGACCAGCAACGGCGTCATAGATCGGTTGGAAGGCCATGCTGAAATCAAAGTCGAGCTGTGACGACGTCGTGCAGCCGTCGCATGTCATATGCGGTCCTTTCGCTGTTTCGTCCATCGTGGGGGCACGACGGTCGCCCCCGATATCTCGACGGCGCCCATAGCATACAGGGCGGGGACAGCGGCAGGCTGCCACCGATGAGCAGGGGTCTTCCCCGCGTTGCCCATCCGCCGGAAACCCGTGTGACCCATCAGACACGAGTTGCAGGACACAATGTGATGGCCGCGCCTGTAGTGAAGCCCTATCCTCGAATAATCATGACTTCAGCATCCAATACGGATCCGGCAGCGCCAGCTGCGGCGGAGACCGCAGCGGGCAGCGCCGGAAATGCCGGGCTGGCATCGCGCCCCATCGGCGTCTTCGACTCCGGCGTCGGCGGCCTCACGGTGGCCCGCTCGATCATCGACCAGCTGCCCAACGAATCCATCCTGTATGTCGGTGACACTGCGCACGGCCCCTACGGCCCCCTTCCCATCGCCGAAGTCCGGGCCAACGCACTCGGCGTCATGGACGAGCTCGTGGATTCCGGCGTGAAGCTGCTGACCATCGCCTGCAACTCCGCGTCCGCCGCCGTGCTGCGTGACGCCCGCGAACGGTACACGGCCCGGTACGGGATCCCCGTGATCGAAGTGATCCAGCCGGCCGTGCGGCGTGCCGTCGCGGCGACCCGGACGGGCCAGGTGGGCGTGATCGGGACCTCGGCCACGGTGGGCTCGCGCGCCTACGAGGACACCTTCGCCGCGGCCCCGGACCTGGAGATCACGTCCGTGGCCTGCCCGGCGTTCGTGCCGTACGTGGAGGCCGGGATTACCACCGGACCGGAACTGCTCGCCGTCGCCCGCGACTACCTGGCACCGCTCATTGCCGCCGGGGTGGACACCGTGGTGCTCGGCTGCACCCACTACCCGCTGCTCACCGGCGTGATCTCCTTCGTTATGGGCGAGGACGTCACGCTGGTTTCCAGCGCCGAGGAGACGGCCAAGGACGTCTACCGGGCTTTGGCCTCCCGGGGCCTGGAGCGCACGGACACCGCGGCGCCGGAGCACAATTTCATCGCCACCGGCGACGCCGCCCAGTTTGAGCACCTAGCCCGGCGCTTCCTGGGCCCCGAGGTCCTCAGTGTCCGCCACGTGGATCACGTCGCGGCGCAGTACCCCACCGGCAGCCTCGCCCGGATCACCCCGGACATGATCGCCGCCGCCCGGGCCGGCGCGGGCCGGCCGCGGATCTCCAACTTTGTCGGCGGATCCGCGGGCGGGGGACCACGGCTGTGAAGCTGACCATCGTGGGCTGTACCGGCTCCTTCCCGGGGCCGGGCTCGCCGGCGTCGTGCTATCTGCTGACCGCCAACGACGGCGAGCGGAATTGGAAGATCGTCCTGGACCTCGGCAGCGGGGCGCTCGGCGCCATCCAGCGCTACACGGACCTGGAGGACATTGACGCGATCTTCCTCACCCACCTGCACCCGGACCACTGCATGGACCTGTGCGGGCTCCATGTTGCCGTGCGTTGGAAGCCGGGCGGCTGGGGACGGGGCAGGATTCCGGTGTGGGGGCCTGCCGCGACGGCCGACCGGATGGCCACGGCCTACGGGCTGGACCTGGATCCGGGCATGCACGAGGAATTCGATTTCAGCAACTGGTCCGAGCGCAAGCCGGTCAGCGTCGGCCCGTTCACGGTGACGCCCTACGCGGTGAACCACCCCGTTGAGGAGGCCTACGCCCTCCGCGTGGAGGTCACCGAGCCCGCCAAGGACGGCACGCCCGTGACCCGCGTCCTGAGCTACTCCGGGGACACGGATTCCTGCGCGGGCCTGGAGGACGCCGCTCGCGACGCCGACCTTTTCCTGTGCGAGGCGGCGTTCGAGGAAGGCCGCGACGACGGGATCAAGGACGTGCACCTGACGGGCAAGCGGGCGGGGGAGGCCGCCGTCGCCGCCGGCGCGCGCCGGCTGTTGCTGACGCACATTCCCGTCTGGACGTCGCCGACCACTGTCATGGCCGAGGCCAAAGAGATCTTCGGCAAGGACGTGGCCGTCGCCGTCGCGGGTGTGCACTACACCGTCTAGCGCGCGCTGACCGCCCGCGCGGGCCGGGGCGGGTGAGTCGATAAGCTAAAGGCATGACTTCCCAAGCTCCCAGTGTCCCCGTCATCCGCGCCGACGGCCGTACCCCCGACCAGCTGCGCCCGATCAGCATCACGCGCGGCTGGTCCAAGCAGGCCGAGGGTTCGGCCCTGATCGAGTTCGGCAACACCCGGGTCCTGTGCACGGCTTCGCTGACCGAAGGCGTGCCGCGCTGGCTCAAGGGCGAGGGCCGCGGCTGGGTCACGGCCGAGTACGCCATGCTGCCCCGGGCCACGAACACCCGGTCCGACCGTGAGTCCGTCAAAGGCAAAATCGGCGGCCGCACCCACGAGATCTCCCGGCTGATCGGCCGCTCGCTGCGCTCCATCATCGACACCAAGGCCCTCGGCGAGATCACGATCGTGCTGGACTGCGATGTCCTGCAGGCCGACGGCGGCACCCGCACCGCGGCGATCACCGGCGCCTACGTGGCACTGGCCGACGCCATCCGGTTCGCCCGCGAGAAGAAGATGATCGCCCGCAACGCCCAGCCCCTGATCGACACGATCGCCGCGGTGTCCGTCGGCATCATCGACGGCGTCCCGATGCTCGACCTGCCCTACGTCGAAGACGTGCGCGCCGAGACCGACATGAACGTCGTGGTGACAGGCTCCGGCAAGTTCGTCGAAGTCCAGGGCACCGCCGAGGGCGCACCGTTCGACCGCGACGAGCTGAACAAGCTGCTGGACCTGGCGCTGCTGGGCACGGAGCAGCTCGCCGCGATCCAGCGCGACACCCTGGCGGAGGCCCCGTGACGGAGACGCCCGTCGCGGACCGGCTGGAAGCCGACGGCCCGGGCCCGCGGCTCGTCCTCGCCACCCACAACAAAGGCAAGCTCCGGGAACTGCGTGAGCTGCTCCGCGGCCAGGTTCCCGGGCTCGACGTCGACACGCAGGTGGTGGACGCCGGCGCCGTCGGTGCCCCCGACGTCGCCGAGACCGGCGTAACCTTCGCCGAAAACTCGCTGCTCAAGGCCCGGGCGGTGGCAGAGGCCACGGGGCTCGTGGCGATCGCCGACGACTCCGGGCTTTCTGTGGACGTCCTCGGCGGCGCGCCCGGGATTTTCTCGGCCCGCTGGTCCGGCCGGCACGGCGACGACGCCGCGAACCTGCAGTTGCTGCTCGCCCAGCTGGCCGACGTGCCGGACGAGTACCGCGGGGCCGCGTTCGTCTGCGCGGCAGCGCTGGCGGTCCCCGGGTCCTCGCCCGACGGCGGCCGGGAAGTCGTGGAATACGGGCAGCTGGAAGGGACACTCCTGCGGGAGCCGCGCGGGGAGGGTGGCTTCGGCTATGACCCCGTCCTGCAGCCGAACGGGCTGGACCGCAGCTGCGCCGAGCTCAGTTCCGAGGAGAAGAACGCCATCAGCCACCGGGGCCATGCGTTCCGGGCGCTCCTGCCGGCCATCGTCGAGGCCCTGGCCGGGAAGTAGCCGGCCCGGCCAGGCTCAGGACGAAGGAAGGCGCCCCACTCGGTGGGGCGCCTTCCTTGTTAACTGCTGCGTTCACTGCGGCACTGCATTTACTGGGGCGCTGCGCTGCATTTACTGCGGCGCTGCGCTACGGGGTCCGGCGTTCTTCTTCCGGCTCGTGCTCTTCGATGAATTCGTCTACGACGTCGGTGCCGTACTTCTCGGCCTGGCGCTTGGCGATCGTGCCGCGGACAACCTCGATGGCGATCGGGATCACGGAGACCAGCACGATGGCGATGAAGATGATGTCCAGGTTGTCCTTGACCCACGGGACCTTGTCCCCGAGCAGGTAACCCAGGAGCGTGACGCCGCCGCCCCACAGCACCGCGCCGATCACGTTGTAGGTGAAGAATTTGCGTTTGCTCATCTGCGCGACGCCCACGATCACCGGGACGAAGGTGCGGATGATCGGAACGAACCGGGCCAGGATCAGGGCCTTGCCGCCGTGCTTTTCGAAGAACGCATGCGCACTATCCACGTTTTCACGCTTGAACAGCTTGGAGTTGGGCCTGTTGAACAGGGCAGGTCCCGCCTTGGACCCGATCAGGTAGCCCACCTGGTTGCCGATGATCGCGGCGACGATGATGAGCGCGGTCAGGACCCAGATGTTGACCTGGATGGTGCCGGTGGCCACGAGCAGCCCGGCAGTGAACAGCATGGAGTCCCCAGGCAGGAAGAAGCCGATCAGCAGCCCGGTTTCGGCAAAGATGATGCCGCAGACCAGCAGGACAACCCACGGCGCGAAGGCCGGATTCGCCAGGAAAACCTGCGGGTTGAGCCAGTCCGGCAGGAAGGAGGCCAGGTGCGGCTGGACGGGGCCGGCGCCGCCAAGGGCGGACACGGCGAGGTCGCTCATTGCTAGTACGTTCACCTGTTAAGGGTACTTGACGGCAGGCTGCAGGCCCGGGGGCCAAGCCCCGGGGGCCGGTCCGGTGCGGGAGGGTACGTCCGCGGGCGGTAAAGTTGGGCCGTGACTTTGGACTTTACGGCGATCGACTTTGAGACCGCGAACGGCTTCCGCGGTTCACCGTGCGCTGTTGGCCTGAGCAAGGTCCGTGGCGGCGTCGTCGTAGAGGAAGCCTCCTGGCTCATGCGGCCACCGGAAAACCATGACACATTTGATCCCCACAACGTCCGGATCCACGGCATCCGGCCGGATCAGGTGGCGGGACTGCCCCGGTTCGGGGAGCTGTTCCCGGAGATCGGCGCGTTCATCGGCGGCGACGTGCTCGCGGCCCACAATGCAGGGTTCGATCTCGGTGTGATCCGCTCCGGCCTGGAGGTGTCCGGGCTGTCCGGACCGGCCTACGACTACGTCTGCACGGTGATATTGTCCCGGCGCTGCTACTCCCTGGTGTCCAATTCGCTGCCCTACGCCGCCGAGGAGGCCGGGGTCCCGCTGCTCAACCACCACGATGCCGCCGAGGACGCCCGGGCCTGTGCCGGCATCCTGATCGACATCGCGGCCCGCAACGGGGCAGCAAGCATCGCGGAACTGTACCTGTCCCTCGGCCTGACGGTGTCCCACCAGCCGGCGTTCGACCCCCGGCGCGACCCGCTGTCCAAGGCCACCGTGGCCGCCATGGAGGCGCTCGCGGGGGGAACCGCCGGCTCGCCCCCGGGCCGGCGCTTCGTGGCCGGGTGGCCGGAGGAAGGCCTCAACCCGGCCCCCAACGCCGCCGCCAGCCCTGACCACCCGCTGTTCGGCCAGACCGTGGTGTTCACCGGCGAACTGGCAATTCCCCGCCCCGAAGCAAAGGTCCGTTCCGCGGAGCTTGGCGCCAGGCCTGAAAGCCGGGTGACGGCCCGTACTACCGTTCTGGTGGTGGGCGACGGGTTTGTGGCCGCGGACCTGCGCTCCGGCCGGTTGACCGGCAAGGCGCGCCGCGTCCTGGAACTGCACGAACGCGGGCAACGGATCGAGGTCCTGTCCGAGGGCGAATTCCTCCAGATGGTCGGCGGACATCTGGCTGCCGCACCTGCCTGACCCGGTCCTGGCTGCCGGGTCCTTTCTGCCCGGGTCCTGCCTGACCCGGCAGTCACACGGCGCAACAATCATTCCTCCCACTGCGCGCCCGCTCGTAGCCTTGGCGGATGAGCAAACCCACGGATGCACAGGCCCCCACGGCGCCGGCCAAGTCAGCGCCGCCGGCGTCAATGCCGGCGGACTCGGCGTCGTCGGCGCCCGCGAAGTCAGCACCGGCGACGCGCGGAATTGACTGGCATCGGGTGTTCGCGTTTCCGAACCCGGTGAATGAGTACGCCGCCCGCATCACCGCAGCCCTGGTGGTGGCGCTGTCCGCCGTGACCCTGCTGACCGGTTTCGGCTGGGGGCTCGCCGTCATCGCGGCCGGTTTCTGGCTGCGCGTGCTGTTCGGTCCCCGGATCTCGCCCCTGGCCCAGCTCTCGGTCAAGGTCCTGACGCCCTGGCTTGGGCGGACCCGTCTCGTTCCCGGTCCGCCCAAGCGGTTCGCCCAGGGCATCGGCGCTGCCGTGTCGACGGCGTCGGCGGTGCTGCTGGCCGCCGGCCTCGCACCGGCGGCGTGGGTGCTGCTCGCCGTGCTGATCGCCGCCGCGTCCCTTGAGGCGTTCGCCGGGTTCTGCCTCGGCTGCACCATTTTCGGCTTCCTGCAGCGCCGCGGGCTCATCCCCGAGGACGTCTGCGAAGCCTGCAACAACATCTCGCTCCGCGGCGCCTAGGACTCGGGGCGCTTAGGTCCGGAGCACCGGGGCTCCGCCGAAGCGGCCGGGTTCCGCCGAGGCGGCCGCCAGGGACGGACATGGCCTCCGGAGGCTCGGACGGGTGGACATAGTGGCAATATGTCCAGTCGCCGCCGCCGGAGATGGGCATGTCCTGAGGATGCCGCGGCCAGGGATGGACATGTCCTTCGCAGCGGGGAGGTACGGGGCATGTCCCGCGGACAGGCCGGGCCGCTGCTTCCAAGCGGAGCCGGCTGCACTGCGCAAATGCCGGAGACTCGACGCCTGGCGTGCAGGGGCCCGGCTGACAGTTGCCCGCCGAAGCTATGAGCCAGTGACGGCGGCCAGCTTCGAGGCCATGCCCCGGATGACCTCCGGCGCCTGAAGGGCCGCCAGCCAGTCTGCCGGCAGGCACCGCTCGCCGTAGAACGCGCCCAGGATGTTCCCGGCGATCGACGCCGTCGAATCGCTGTCCCCGCTGTGGTTCACCGCCACCGCGATCGCGGCACGGAAGTGGGCCTGGGCAGCGGCCTGGGCGGGATCGGCCTCGGCAGCGCCGGCGTCCGCCGTCCCCGTTCCTGTCCCCGGGGCTGTGGCCAGCACGGCGTACAGCGCGACGGCAAGGGCTTCCTCGGCCACCCACCCCTCGCCGAGTTCGCCGACCAGGCCCTCGGGGCTGAGCACGTCTCCGCCGGGCAGGTCTCCGGCCAACCGCAGGGCCGCCTCCAGCCGTGCCACCACCTCCGGATCCGGATTTTCTCCCTTGCGCAGGATGCCGCCGAGCAGCTGCTCGAGGGCCGATTCCGCCGCTTCGCGCAGCCCGTGGCCGGAGGACAGGGCATGGATGAGAAGGCTGAAAACTCCGGCGCTCTGCCGTGCCGCGGGGTGGCCGTGCGTCAGGGACGCGGCATCGGCGCTGAGCTTATAGACCGTTTCCGCTTCGAGGTGGGGGATCAGGCCGAAGGGCGCCGACCGCATCACGGTGCCGCAGCCCTTCGAATCCGGATTGACCGGCCGCTTCACGGTACCCATCTCGCCCGTGGCGAGTCCGCTCAGGCACGCGTTGCCGGGTGAGCGCCGGCTCTTCAGGACATCCTGGGCATCGATCCAGCGCGGCGGCTGGAACGGGGCCGACGCCGGCACGGCGACGCCCTGGGTGGCCAGCCAGCGCAGGTACGCGAGCCACAGGCACGCGTTGATGTCCGCCGCCACGCCGTCGTTGGCCCATTCCAGCGCCTCGAGGAGGCCGTCGGCGGTGTACAGCGTCATTTGCGTGTCGTCCGAAAACGGGCTGCCGGCGTCGAGCGCGGAAAAATCCTGCAGGCCTGCGGGGCCGAACCGGGCCCGGATGGCGGAAATGCTGTCGAACTCGACGGCGTAGCCCAGCGCATCTCCGAGCGCGCCGCCCAGTAGGCAGCCGTGGATGCGCGAGCCGTGGGCAGGGGAGTGCGGCTGGCCGGGTGTTGGGGCGGGTGCGGGGCTGGTCCCGGGCTCGGTGCTCATGCCCTCAAATTTACCCGGCGCTGCACCGCACCCCGCAATGCCGGCGCCCGCCGGGGACTTAGCGCCGCCGCCTGGGGGCCGGGCGGCGGCGGATGCGGAAGGCCGGTAGGGTGCTGGTAGGACCCGTCCAGCGGTCAGACGAGGCAAACGCCGGCGCCGTACCGCCGGGCAGCGGAGGAAACGAATGCGCGAACCAGCGTGGCGGAAGACCGGGACCACCCCCGACTACAGGTTCTCCCTGGCCAACGAGCGGACGTTCCTGGCCTGGATCCGCACGTCCCTGGCCCTGATTGCCGGAGCCCTTGCGATCGACCAGCTGGCCCCGGAGATCGCGCCCGGACCCGTGCGGATCGTGTTGTGCGTCATCCTCGCGTTCCTGGGCGCTGGCCTGGCCGCCCTGTCCTACCACCGGTGGGGGCTCATGGAGGCTGCCATGCGGAACAACAGGGAGCTGCCGTTCTCCGGAGTGATGCTGGTGATGACCATCGGCGTCGCGGCTGCGGCCCTGGTGTTCGCGGTCCTGATCCTGGTGGCGCGGTGAGGCCAGTTGCGGCCAGGGACCCCGGGCTGCAGCCCGAGCGGACCTCCCTGGCCTGGCGCCGGACGTTGCTGGCCCTCATCGTGGCGGACCTGTTGGTCTGGCGCAGCTGGGCGCTCGCAGGATCCCGGGGCGGCGTTGTAGGTCCCGTTGATTTCCTTGGCATCTGCGCGCTGGCCGCCATGGCCGCGACGCTGGTCCTGGGTGTGTGCGTGCTGGTCCGCGGGCGCGAGCTCCGGCGGTCCAACGCTGCGCCGCCGGCGCCGTTGCTGCGCTGGGCCGCCGCCGCCGTCGTGGTCCTGGCCGCCAGCGCCGTAGCCGCGGTGGCCCTGGGGCACTGAACTGAGGCACTGAGCCGCGGGCCGGAACGGGCACCCAGCCGGAATCCAGCCAACATCCAGATTGCGCTGGCAGACTGCTGGCGGACCCATTCTCCCAGGCGGCCGAGGCCGCCCCGGACCACGAACCCGGCGGCGGTCCAGCGACGCCGCAACTGCAGCCCCTGGGCGCGCCGCCAGCAAAGGAATCCTGACCATGACCCTGCTTGTGCCAGCCCCAGACTCCGTTGAGGTCCAGCCACCGGCCGCCAGCGACGTCCCGCCCCGGCCCGGGCTCGTGGCCCGGCTGTCCGCCGAGGCCCTGGGGACCCTGATCGTCGTGGTTGCGGGCCTGGGCGTGCCGCTCTTCACCATTCCGCAGTCGAGCCCGCTGCCCGCCGCCCTGGCCGCCGGCCTGGCCCTGACGGCGGCGATGCTCGCCGTCGGTTACGTCTCCGGCGGCCACTTCAACCCTGCCCTCACCGTGGGCAACGCCATCGCCGGCCGGATCCGGCTTGCCCACGCCGCCGCCTACATCGGCGCGCAGCTGGTGGGCGCCGTGCTCGGGGCCGTCGCCCTGTACGGCGTCCTGCGCACCGTGCCGACCATCAACGACTCCCAGGGCGCATTCGCGACCGTGGCCGCCGGATTCGGCGAGCACTCGATCATCCAGGTGCCCATGGCAGGCGTCCTGCTCGTGGAGGTCCTCGGCACGGCACTGCTCGTGGCCATCTTCCTTGCCACGACCGCCCGCCGGAATCCGGCCAGGGCGGCTGCGCCCTTCGCGGTCGGCCTGACGACGGCGATGCTCCTGCAGTTGGGCCAGGCCCTCGGCAATGTGCCGTTCAACCCGGCCCGGGCAACGGCGGCGGCCATCTTCAGCGGCCCGGACGCGCTCGGGCAGCTGTGGCTCTTCTGGGTGGCACCGGTGGTCGGTGCGGCCATCGCCGGGCTGGTTTTCCGCGGCTTCGTGCAGTCGGCCGGGACCAGTGGACAGGCCAGTGACGCTGCCACTGCCGCGGTCACCGCCCAGCCCGCCGACCAGCCTACCGCCCAGCCCGACGGAAAGCTCACGGAAGCCGATGTGGATGGCGCCGATTTCGATGACGCTGGGCTGGCCGACGTCACGGCCACCACCGCTTCTGCTTCGGCCGTCCCCGCCGGCAACGACGAGGCCCGCAGCTTCTTCGACCGCAAGGGCGGGAAGTAGCCACTGCTGACCACTTTTAACCTCTGTCACACCTCCGGGGTGGTGGCGCAAGAGTGTCGGTGGCAGCCGATACCGTAGGAATATGCGGTTATTGCACACCTCCGACTGGCACTTGGGCCGGTCCTTCCACGGCATCGGCATGCTGGATGCCCAGCGCGCCTTCATCGACCAGCTCGTGGCGTTTGTCCGGGAAGAGAGCGTCGACGTCGTCCTCATCGCCGGGGACGTCTATGACCGCGCATTGCCGGGCGTCGACGTCGTCGGCTTGCTGGATGACGCCCTGGTGCGCCTCACCGGGGCCGGCGCCGAAGTTGTGTTGACCAGCGGCAACCATGATTCCGCTATCAGGCTGGGGTTCGCGTCGCGGCTGCTCGAGCGCGGTGGAGTGCATTTGCGCACACGGCTGAATGAACTGGACGTTCCCGTGCTCTTTCCGCTCGGGGACGATGCCGGGAATGGGGCAGCGCCGGTGCTCGCCATCTACGGGATCCCCTGGCTGGAGCCCCGGCTCGTCGCCGAGCAGCTGGGCGTCGAGACCGCGAGCCACTTCGAGGTCACCCGCGCCGCCACCGAACGGATCCGTGCCGACGTGCGGCAGCGGAGTCAGACCCGGACCGTCCATTCGGTGGTCCTGGCGCACACCTTCGCCAGCGGCGGCATCAGCTCCGACAGCGAACGGGATCTGAGCATCGGCGGCGTCGGCGCGGTCCCGCTGGATCTCTTCGACGGCTTTGGCTACACCGCACTGGGCCACCTGCACGGCAGGCAGGAGCTCTCGCCGGCAGTGCGCTACTCCGGCTCGCCGCTCGCGTATTCGTTCTCGGAGGCGAAGCACAGGAAGGGCAGCTGGCTCGTGGAGGTCGACGCCGAGGGGATCGGCGGCGTGCGCGAAGTGCTCTGGGACGCGCCCCGGACCCTCGCCGTGCTCCGCGGGAAGCTGGATGACCTACTGGAGTCGGAGGACTTCGCGTGGGCCGAGACCGCCTACTGCCAGATCACGCTGACGGACGAGGCCCGCCCGGCCCAGGCGATGGACCGACTGCGGGCACGGTTCCCCGACACCCTGGTGCTCGGCTTCGATCCCGATGGTCCCGGCGCGGCGCCCAAAGCCAGCTACAGCAGCCGGCTGGCCGAAGCCGGGGACGACCTCTCGGTCTGCTGCGGATTCCTCGAGCACGTCCGGGGCAGGCCGGCTTCCGACGCCGAAGCCGCAGTCCTCGCCGAGGCGCTCGACGCCGTACGCCTGGAAGGAGTGTCCCTGTGAGGATCCACCGCCTGGAGATTTCCGCGTTTGGCCCGTTTGCCGGCACGGAGCGGATCGACTTCGACCGCCTGAGCGCACACGGGCTCTTCCTGCTGAACGGCGCCACCGGCGCGGGCAAGACCAGCGTCCTGGACGCCATCTGTTTCGCCCTCTACGGATCGGTTCCCGGGGCCCGCCAGGACGGAAAGCGGCTGCGCAGCGACCACGCGGCGGCCGCCGCCGAACCGCGCGTCACCTGCGAATTCTCGGCCAAGGGCCGGCACTTCGAAGTCTCCCGCACGCCCGCGTGGGACAAGCCGAGTGCCCGGGGCCGGAACGGCTTCACGGTCCAGCAGGCCAACACGCTGCTGCGCGAACGCATCGACGGCGCGTGGGTGGAGAAATCGGGCCGGAATGATGAGGCCGGCGCCGAGATCACCGACGTCCTGGGCATGAACCGGGACCAGTTCACGCGCGTGGTCATGTTGCCGCAGGGGGACTTCGCGGCGTTCCTGCGCTCCAAGGCATCCGACCGTCTGGAGCTGCTGCAGAGCCTGTTCGGCACCCAGCGCTTTGAAGCCGTGGAACAGGAACTGTCCCGGCAGGCGCAGACCGCCAAGGCCGAGGTCGCCAACCTCAACGCGAAGCTGGACCTGCTGCTGGCACAGGCGGAGTCCGAAACAGCTGCGCTCGAACTCGACCCCGACGGCGCCCCCGGCCGGGACGAGCCCGATGCCCTGTTGGCCTGGCTCGACGCCGCCGCGGCAGCCGCCGCGGAGGGCCGGCGCAGCGCTGCCGCGGGAGCCGAGAAGCAGGCCGACGATCAGGCGTCCCTGTTGGAGGCGGCGAACGCGCGGGCCAACCGCCACGCCAAACTCGCCGCCGCGGAACAGCGGCGGATCGACGCCGACGCCGCCGCCCCCGTCCTGGCGGGCAAGGCCGTCACACTGGGCCTGCACCGCCAGGCCGAAATGCTCGGCGGCCAGTTGCAGGCGGTCGAAAGCGCCGCGGCAGCCGAGGACCTGGCAGGAACGGCCCTGCTGGAGGCCGCGCGGCAGCTGCGGTCCGCGGCCGCCACAGACCCGGAGCTCGCCGGGCAGGACGTCCTCGACGCCGGCGCCCCCACCGCCGACGACGACGATGCCGACCTCGTCCGGGCGGGTAAATCCGTCATGTTGGACAGCGCGGCCGTCCGCGGAACCCTCGCCCGGCTGCGGTCCCTGCACGCCGTGCTCACCGAACGCCTGCCCGACGAAGCCCGGTTCCTCGGGCTGACCCAGCGCGGCAGCCGGCTGCGCCTGCAACTGCAGGAGCTGGAAAAAGGACGGCTGGCCGGTGCCGCCGCACTGGACACCCTGCGCACTGAGTCGGCGGCCCTGTCCGCCGGCATCCGCCCCCTCGAGGAGCTGGCCGCGGAAGTCCAGTTGCGCACCAAGGAGGCGACGGCAGCGGACGAACTCGTGACCATCGTTGGCCGCTTCCTCGCCGCCGAGGCCGAGTGCGCGGCAATCTCCGGACAGCACGCCGCGGCCCTCAGCACGCACCAGGACCGGAGGCAGCACTGGCTGGACCTCCGTGAGCAACGGCTCACCAACGCCGCCGCCGAGCTCGCCACCCAGCTCCTGGCCGGGGTCCCATGTCCTGTCTGCGGCAGCCCTGAGCACCCGGCACCTGCCCCAGCGGCAGCCTCCGCCTTGGCCGTCGCCGAGGCCGAGAAAACCGCGCAACTGGCCAGCGACACGGCAGAAGAAGCCGTCGCCGCCCTAGGTCGTGAGCTCGCCGAGGCCCAACAGAACGTCGCCGTCCTGGCCGCCCAGGGCGGCAACACACCTGCCGGGGAAGCCCGTGAGGAGGCAGCCTTGGCCCGGGAACGGGCTGATGACGCCGTCCGCGCTGCCACGGACCTTGCTGCGAGCCGGGCCCGGATGGCAGAACTCGAAGCGGTGATCGCCGACGCAGAGCGGGCGCAGGCCGACGCCGCCTCCGGCATCGTGCAGACGCAATCGACGATCGCCGAAATCGACGAACAGGCACAGGCCCTCGAAGCCACCCTGGACAAGCTGCGCGCCGGCCACGCGACCCTCGAACAGCGGATCGCCGCCCTGACGGCAACCACGGCGGTCCTGGAGCACGCCGACGCCGCACACTCGGCCCACGAACAGGCCGCCGCCCGCACCGCGGAGGCACGCCGGCACCTTGAAGTGGCCCTTCCCGGAGCCGGTTTCAGCACCGAAACCGCGGCGCGGGAAGCGCTGCTGCCAACGCCGGTGGCCACAAGCCTTGAAACGGCCATCCGGGCCGGACAGGACGAGGCCGCCAGGATCCAGGAACTGTTCGCCGGAGAGGACCTGGCCCTGGCGGCAGCCGAGCGGGCCGCCGGGGACATCGTCAGCGACGCCGCCCTCGAGGAGCTCAGGACGGAATCGGCGGCGGCTGAACGCAAAGCCCGGGAAGCCGTGCTTGCGGCCGGGCTGGCGGAAAACTCGCTCCGGATACTCGGGCGCATCGCCGGTGACTACGCGGACCTCGCTGCCGCCGGCAGGGAACCGCGGGACCGGGCCGCGATGCTCACCGCCGTCGCCGACGCGGCCAAGGGCGGCGGAGACAACACCTATCGCATGAGCCTGAACAGCTATGTCCTCGCCGCCCGGCTCGAGCAGGTGGCCGTCGCTGCCTCCGAACGCCTGATCGGTATGAGCGATGGCCGCTACACGCTGCAGCACACCGACGCCAAGGCAGCACGCGGCGCGAAGTCCGGCCTTGGCCTGGAGGTCGTGGACGAGTGGACCGGCCAACGCCGGGACACCGCCACCCTCTCCGGCGGCGAGTCCTTTATGGCCTCACTGGCGCTGGCCCTTGGGCTGGCGGACGTCGTGCAGCAGGAGTCCGGTGGCGTGGACATCGAGACCCTCTTCGTGGACGAGGGCTTCGGCAGCCTCGACGAACAGGCGCTGGAACAAGTCATGGACGCCCTGGAAAGCCTCCGCGACGGCGGCCGGGTGGTGGGGCTCGTGAGCCACGTCGCCGAAATGAAGCAGCGCATCGGCACCCAGCTCCAGGTGGTCAAGGGCCGCAGCGGCTCCACCCTGCACATCAGCGACGACACCCGGGCCTGAGCCGGACCCAGAGTGGGCCCTGGGACCGGTCCCGGGGCCCACTCTGGGACCGGTCCCGGGGTCTGGTCCCAGGGCCGGCGTCCCGGGATCGGGTATCATTGGTCTGTTACCGGGTCGCGCGCATCGGGAGGAGGGACGATGCGCAGTATTTAGCGAACCCGGAAACCATGAACCCTTCACCGTCTTCTTTGGTGTCTACTCTTGACGCCCCACTGCCGCCGACCTACGCGCTGCCGGCCGCTTCAATTTCGACCGACGCTCTGCCTGCCCCGTCGCCCGCAAAGGGCGGCCGCTACGCGCAGCTGCCGTTGCTCGCCGGCCGCAGCTTCATCCCCCTCGGGCTCTTCGCCCGCCTGCCGCTTGCCATGCTGACGGTCGGCGCCCTGACACTCGTCACCGCCGTCACGGGCTCGTACGCCGTGGGCGGCGCCGCGGCCGGCGCCGTCGGCATCGGTTCCGCACTCGGTGCCCCCGTCCTCGGCGTCCTCGCCGACCGGCTCGGCCAGCGCGGTGTCCTGCTCGTATCCGCCATCGCCAACACCGTGGCCATCGTTGCCCTGATCCTCACGGCCTACCTCATCCCCGGGGTCCACGACCTTGCCGCCGCGGTGCCCGTGCTGGCCGCGGCCTTCGTGGCCGGGGTGAGCTGCCCGCAGGTCGGTCCGCTGGCCCGCGTCCGCTGGATGGCGCTGACCTCCCGGACGGCCGGCTCCGGAACCCGTGCGGCCGGAAACTCCGCGGACCTGGACACCGCCCTTTCCTATGAGAGCACCGCGGACGAGCTCACCTTCGTGCTCGGCCCCGCACTCGTCGGAATCCTCGCGAGCCTGCTCGCGCCGTGGCTGCCGCTGGCCCTCGCCGCGGCACTGACCGTGGTCCTCGTACCCGGCTTCGCCGTCCACCCCACGCACCTCGCGGTGGTCCGCACAACGAAACGCCGGCCCGCCGGTCCGGCCGCAGGCCACGCGGCCGGCCCGGCGCCCACGACGGCGGGGGACAACCACGGGGAAACCCGCACGGCAGCCCGGCGGGTCAAAACCTTCGCCGCCGTCGCCCTCCCCGTGCTGGCGATGGTGTGCATGGGCACGTTCTTCGGCTCCACCCAGACAGCCCTGAGCTCTTTCTCCGCCAGCTTCGCCACCTCCGAACTCGCGGGCCTGCTCTACGCCGTCATGGGACTGAGCTCTGCCGCGGCCGCCCTCTCGGTCGCGTACTGGCCCCGGCGCTTCACGGTGAACGCCCGCTGGATTGCCTGCGCGGCTCTGATGGCCGGCTTCGCATCACTGCTGTTGCTGCCCTCGACGGCGCTGCCCATGGTCCTTGTACTGCTGGTCCTGGGCCTGCCCGTTGGTCCGCTCATGGTCACTGTCTTCGCGATCGGCGGCCTCGTGGCCCCGGCCGGAAAGCTCGGCACGGTCATGACAGCCCTGGCCAGCGGCATTGTGGCCGGCACGGCACTCGGATCCTCCATCGCCGGACAGCTGGCGCAGAACTTCGGGTATTCGACGGCCTTCCTGGTTCCGGTGTGCGCCGCCACGGCGCTGTTCCTGCTCGGAACGGCAGCCGCCGTCGTACTCCGGCAACGCGGGAAGAAGACGGCCGCGGCCGCATAGACCCCGACGGGACGGCGCTGCTGCGGGACGGGGCGCGGGCTTAGCCCAGCTGCGCCTCGATGCGACGCGCCGCGTCGGTCAGGGCCGCTGCGACCTCGTCCGGATCCTGCGCGGCGCGGATATAGACGACGGCGAGGGCGGCCGGACGCCCGCCCGGCACACGCAGCGGCACCGCAATCGAGGACACGCCGGGGATCACCTCGTCATGGCTGGCGGCATAGCCGCGGTGCCGGGCCTCGGCCGCCTCGGACCGGTACGGGATGCCCGGGACCAGGGCCCGCCACTCCTGCTCCGGGAAGGCTGACTGGATCGCAATGCCCGGCGCTCCTGCGCTGATGGGGTGCCGCGACCCCGGGTGCTGCACCACCGCGGCGCCGCTGTGCCGCGGATCCACGGTCACCAGCGTCACGCACTCCTCCCGGTCCCAGACCGCCACGAAGGCGCTCATGGTCAGGGTGTTGGCCAGCTGGGTCAGTTCCGGCAACGCCGCCGACTGCAGGTTCCGGGAGACCCCGCGGGCCAGGACCGCGAGGCCCGGGCCGGGCTGGACGCGGCCGCCATCGTCACGTACCAGCAGCGAGTGGTCCTCGAGCGTGCGCAGAATCCTGTAGGCCACGGAGCGGTGGACGCCCATGGCGTCGGCGAGTTCGGCAATGGTCAGCGGCTGCTGGGCCTCGGCGAGGATCTCCAGCGCCCTGATACCGCGGGACAGCGTCTGGGACGGGGAAGCCTGGGCGGTGCCGGCATTCGGGGTCATGGGGTCCATCCTAGGTGCGGGGTTACTGGACGCCGGGCTCGCCGGGCTACCCTTGTGTTCCGGCTCATGGTCAGCTAGCGTTCTATATGGGAACTGTTTGTTCGATTATAGAACACAATACAGAACTCGACTATAGAACACGGCTGATCCAAAGCACACCCACACCACGGTCGGGAAACGCAACGAACGCAAGGGATCAATGATGATTGCCACGCCGCGCGGCCACGCCGGGGGCGCCCAGGGCCCCCTGTCGGTACCGCGGGCCAACCACTTCCGGGGCAGCCTCGGCAGGTTTGCCACCGGCGTCGCGATCGTGACCTTCGACGGGGCCACGAAACGCCACGGCATCACCGTGAACTCCTTCACCTCGGTCTCGATGGACCCTCCGCTGGTGCTGGTGAGCATCGCCCGCACGGCCAGGGCCCACGACGAGCTCGCCGGCCGGCCCTTCACCGTGAATATCCTTGGCGCCGAGCAGCGGTACCTGGCCATGCACTTCGCCGGCAGGCCCGGCCCCGAGCCGCTGTGGGTGGAGGGGAAGACCGCGCCGCGGCTGTCCAATGTCCTCGCCTATTTCGAATGCAAGCCGTGGGCGGCGTACGACGGCGGCGACCACACCCTTTATATCGGCGAGGTGGTGGACTTCAACTACCGCAACGGCGATGCCTTGGCCTTCGCCAACAGCACCTTTACCACCATCCCGGAAAGCCAGCTGGGCATGGAGGATCTGCTCTAGCGCCACATTCCTTCCCGGCAATTCAGCTCAACGACGACTGGAGGACGACCAATGGGTATCCGTACCGGACGGCAGTACCTGGACAAGCTCAATGCCATGACGCCGCACGTGGTGATCGACGGCGAGGTGGTGAGCGAGAAGATCGCCGAGCACCCGGCCTTCCGCAATGTGGCCCGCTCCTACGCCAGGCTCTTCGACATGCAGCATGATCCGCAGTACCAGGAGGCGCTCACTTACGCCTCACCCAGCACCGGGGACCTGGTCAGCGCCTCCTTCCTGGTGCCGAAGACCGTCGAGGACCTCCAGCGGCGGCGCCGCGCCATCTCCACCTGGGCCGAGTCCTCCAACGGCTTCCTTGGCCGCTCCGGGGACTATATGAACTCCGCGCTGACCGCGCTGGGCACGGCGGGGAAGTGGTTCGCGCAGGCGGATCCGAAGTTTGGCGAGAACATCCGCAACTACTACGAGTGGGCCCGGGAAAACGACGTGCTCGCCACCCACACCCTCATCCCACCGCAGGTCAACCGGTCCGTCTCCGGGTCGGAGCAGCTCGGCGGCCAGCTCTCGGCCCGGATCGTGGAGGAGCGCGGGGACGGGATCGTCATCCAGGGCGCGCGCATGCTCGCCACCATCGCCCCGATCGCCGACGAACTGCTCGTGTTTCCGTCCACGGTCCTGCGGGGCACCCCGGAGGACGCCCCCTACTCTTACGCGTTCGCCATCCCCAACGACGCCCCGGGCCTGCGCTACCTCTGCCGCACCTCGCTGTACAACGGCGGCAGCACCCACGACGAGCCGCTGGCCTCCCGCTATGAGGAAATGGACGCCGTCGCGGTTTTTGACCACGTCTTCGTGCCCAACGAGCGCATCTTCATGCTGGGCCACCCGCAGCTGTGCAACAGTTTCTACACCGAGACCGGGGCCGGCGCGCTCATGACCCACCAGGTGGTCACCCGCACGATCGCCAAGAGCGAGTTCTACCTGGGCCTGGCCTCGGAACTGGCCGAATCGATCGGCATCGACGGATTCCAGCACATCCAGGAGGACATCGCAGAGCTGATTATCGACGTCGAAATCGGCAAGGCCCTGGTCCGCGCGTCCGAGGCCGACGCCGGGCTCAACGACGCCGGCGTCATGCTGCCGAAGTGGTCCACCCTGAACGCCGCCCGCAACTGGTACCCGAAGATCGCCCAGCGCTTCCCGCAGATCATCCGGAAGTTCTCGGCGTCGGGCCTCATGGCCCTGCCGGGGGAGGCGGACGTCAACAGCGAGGCCCGGGAGGACATCGAGCTGTACCTGCAGGGCAAGACCCTGACCGGCCCCGAGCGGGTCCGGCTGTTCAAACTGGCCTTCGACGCCTCGATCTCCGGGTTCTCCGGGCGCCAGTCGCTCTACGAGTACTTCTTCTTCGGAGACCCCGTCCGCATGGCCGGCGCCCTGGTCAACACCTACGACCGCGAGCCGGTCCGGGCCAGGGTCCGCGAGCTGCTCAACCGCACCGACTGACCCGCGGAAGACACTTTCCGGGAACATGTGTGCCTTATCACATCTTTCGTAGTAGTATTCAGGATACTAACTGACCGTTCGATCAGTAATTCATGAGGCATCAGTTATCCACTTCGCACCCACCCGGGCAGTACCTCTGCCCCCAGCAACGGAGTTCCAATGACCGTAACTTCATCCGTAGATTCCGAGGCGGGTCCCAGCAGCAAACACGAGGAACGCAAGGTCCTCGCCGGGACACTGGTCGGCACCACCATCGAGTGGTACGACTTCTTTATTTTTGCCCAGCTGACAGCAACGCTGCTGTCGCCGCTGTTCCTGGCCCCGCTGAACGCCTCCAACCCTGGCCTGGCGCAGATCCTGTCCTTCGCCCTGATCGGCATCAGCTTCCTCTTCCGCCCGCTCGGCGCGATCGTCGCCGGCCACCTCGGCGACCGCCTCGGCCGCAAGGCCATGCTGGTCTTCACCCTGATCATGATGGGCGCCGCCACGGCCCTGATCGGCATGCTGCCCACCTATGCGCAGATCGGCGTCTGGGCCCCGATCCTCCTGATCCTGCTCCGCGTCATCCAGGGCTTCTCCGCCGGCGGTGAATGGGGCGGCGCCGCCCTGATGGCCGTGGAGCACGCTCCCAAGAGCAGGCGCGGCCTGTTCGGCGCCTACCCGCAGATCGGCGTTCCGGTCGGCATGATCCTCGCGACCGGCCTGCTGTACTTCCTCAACACGTCCATGTCCAAGGAAGACTTCGCATCCTGGGGCTGGCGTGTGCCGTTCCTGCTCTCCATCGTGCTGATCGTGGTCGGCTACCTGATCCGCCGGGCAGTCGCTGAGAGCCCCGTCTTCAAGGAGATGCAGGACCGCAAGGAAGAAAGCAAGGCGCCCCTGGGCGAGCTGCTCCGCAAGCACAAGAAGGCTGTCCTCTATTCGACGATGATCTTCATCGGCAACAACGCTGCCGGCTACCTGCTGATTGCCTTCTTCATCTCCTACGCCACCAAGACGCTGAAGATGCCCACCCCGCAGATCCTGCTCGCCACGACGCTGGCTTCCTTCGGCTGGCTGATCTTCACCCTGGTCGGCGGCTGGCTCTCGGACAAGATCGGCCGCGTCAAGACGTTCCTGATCGGCTACGGCATTGTCTTTGCCTGGATGATCCCGATGTTCGCCCTCATCGACACCAAGAACATTGTGCTCTACGGCGTCGCGCTGTTCGTCCTCACGGTCGGCCTGGGCCTGTCCTACGGCCCCATGTCCGCCATGTACGCCGAGATGTTCCCGCCGGAGGTGCGCTACTCGGGCATCTCGATCGGCTACGCCTTCGGTGCGATCCTCGGCGGCGCGTTCGCGGCCACCATCGCGGAAGTCCTCCTGCAGGGCACCCACTGGACCGGCTCCATCGGCATCTACATCATGATCCTCTGCGTCATCTCCGCCGTCGGCGTCCTGTTGGCCGGGGAAACGAAGGGCCGCCCGCTCGGCGTCGCGCACCACGCGCCGGCCGAAGCCGCAAAGCACTAGCAACCAGGCAAGCACGAGGGGCGCGGACCGCAAGGTCCGAGCCCCTCTGGGTTAAAGAGCAACGCGGGGTCACTGCGCGCCCATCCAGATCATTCGGATGGGCCGTAAGTGACCCCGCGTCGCTTTTGTGAGGCGGGTTTAGACGCCCAGGAAGCTGATGGCGCCTTGCTTGAAGGCGCGGCTGGTGATGGCGTTGGTGTGGTTGCGGCCCGGCAGCACGAGCTGTTCGACCATGCCGCCGGCCTTGGCGCCCAGGGCGGCGAGTTCCGGCATGGTGGCGGCCCGGTCGTCGTTTTCCCCCGCCACGAGGAGCATCGGCATGTGGGGGACCGCTTCGGCGGGGTCATACGGCTCGGTCTTGATTGCCTCGACCAGGGACAGCAGCGCGAAGATGTTGTTGCTGGGCAGCAGCATGGCCATTTTCAGCAGCCCGGCGGTCGACTCGTCCGCGATCGGCGTGCCGTCGGCCAGGTACCGCTGCGCGGCGATCAGGTCGAAGTCCGCCAGGGGGTCGGCGACGTTCGGGCCGCCCAGGACCAGCCGGTGCACCAGCTCGTGCTGCGTGGCCCCGAACTCCCAGGCGAGCCGGGACCCCAGCGAATAGCCGATCACGTCGAGCCCGCTGGACGGGTCCCCGTCGCGCAGCGGCCGCGCGCCGGCGTCGAAGACTATCTGCAGCAGGTCCGCACGGATCCGGCTGGGGGAGTAGGAGTCCATGTCCTCCGGGGCGCCGCTGCGGCCGTGGCCGGGCAGGTCCACGGTGATGACGCGCCGGCCGGCTTCCAGGAGCGCGGTGAGCCAGCCGCTGTCTTCCCAGTTGAGCTTGGAGGAGGAGGAGAAGCCGTGCAGCAGCAGGACGGGACGGAACCCGGCGTCGTTCTGGGGCTCATGCACCTGCACGTACAGCTGGGGGTCGGTGCCCTCAACGGTGTGCGAATGCTGCTCGCCGGTGTGTCTGCCGCTCATGCTCTCAGTCCTCATCAAGTACGGCGCTCAGGCGGACCCGGCGCTTAGGTGCCTCTTCCTTCGGGACCGTGCCCACGATGCCGGCGGTGTTGTCCGGCACCTCAAACACAATCAGGGGCTCGCCGACATTGATCTTGTCGCCGGGCCCGCCGTAGATACGCACTACCTTACCTGCCTGCGGGCTGGGCAATTCAACGGCCGACTTGGTGGTTTCGACCTCCACGAGCGGCTGGTTGCGCTCCACCTGCTCGCCCGGGGAAACCAGCCATTCCAGCACGGTGGCCTCGATCAGGCCCTCGCCGAGATCCGGGAGCGGGAAGGAAATTTCAGCCACGTTTGTACTCCAATACTCGCTGGATGCCGAAGAGGATCCGGTCAATGTTCGGGATGTATTCATCTTCCAGGTCGCCCGAGGGGTACGGGACGTCGAAGCCGGTGATGCGCTCCACCGGCGCCCTGAGGGTGTCGAAGCAGCTTTGCGTGATCAGCTGCGCCACTTCGGCGCCGAGGCCGGAGGTCAGCGGCGCCTCGTGGACGACGACGGCGCGGCGCGTCTTGCGCACGGAGGCGGCGAGGGCCTCGGCGTCGATCGGCTTGAGCCAGCGCAGGTCCAGGACCTCGATATCGATCCCGTCCTCGGCCGCGAGCTCCGCCACCTGCAGGCAGCGGGCCACCATGGCGCCCCAGGCGACCAGCGTGAGGTGGCGGCCTTCGCGCATCACCTTGGCGCCGGTGGGGGAGCCGCCGTCTGCATCGCAGTGCGCAAGGTCCACCTCACCCTTCTGCCAGTACCTCGACTTGGGCTCCATGAAGATCACCGGGTCCGGCCGCGTGGCAGCGTACTTGAGCAGGTGGTAGGCCTCATGCGGGTTCGACGGCGAGACCACCTTCAGGCCCGGTACGTGGGCGAAGAGCGCCTCCAGGCTTTCGCCGTGGTGTTCGGGGGCGCGGATGCCGCCGAAGCTGGGCACCCGCAGGGTGATGGGCATCGGCATGGTGCCCCGGCTGCGGTAGTTCATCCGGGCGATCTGGCAGACGATCTGGTTGATGGCAGGGTAGGCGAAGCCGTCGAACTGGACCTCGGGAATGGGGTGGAACCCGGCCATCGCCAGGCCCACGGACATGCCCAGGATGCCGGATTCCGCCAGCGGGGTGTCAAAGACGCGCTGCGCGCCGTGCCTGGCCTGCAGGCCGTCGGTGATGCGGAAGACGCCGCCGAGCCGGCCGCAGTCCTCGCCGAAGATGACGGCTTTGGGGTTGTCCGCGAGGACCTCGTCGAGGGCGCGGTTGAGTGCTTGCTGCATCGACATCACCGTGGTGGCGGGCTCGCTTCCTGCCGGGTTGGTGACAGTGTCGTCGCCGGTGTTGTCGGCAGTGTTGTCGGCAGTGTTGTCGCCTGCGGCGTCTACGTTTTCGAGAATCGAGTTAGACATGTTCGGACTCCTCGCGCCAGTTGGCGGCCTGGGCCTGCAGGGCAGGGGTGGTTTCCTGGAAGACCAGGTCAAACATTTCGGTGCCGGGCCGGGAGCCCAGGGCCTGGATGCCGGTACGGATCTGCTCCTCTTCGGCCTTGGCCGCGGCCAGCGCTTCGGCGAAGAACGCCTCGTCGGCGATGCCATCGGCCAGCAGCCGCTGCCGCAGCCGTTCGAGCGGGTCGGTGCCGGCGCTGTCGCGTTCCTCGTCGAGGGAGCGGTAGCGGCCCGGGTCATCGGACGTGGAGTGCGGGCCGCGGCGGTACGTCATGGCCTCGATGAGCACGGGGCCGTTGCCGGCGCGGGCGTGGGCGAAGGCGCGGCGGGTCGCCTCGAGGACCGCGACGACGTCGTCGCCGTCGATCTTCAGCGCGGGCATGCCGTAACCGGCGGCGCGGGCGGCGACGGAGCCGCCGGCCACCTGCCGTTCGGTGGGGACCGAGATGGCCCAGCCGTTGTTCTGGACGAAGAACACGACGGGCGCCTTCATCACGGCGGCGAAGTTCATCGCCTCGTGCACGTCGCCCTGGGAGGAGGCGCCGTCGCCGAAGTACGTCATTGCGACGCCGTCCTTTTTGTCCAGCGTCTGGCCGTGGGCCCAGCCGACGGCGTGCAGGACGGATCCGGCAACTACCGCCTGGATCGGGGCCAGCCGGGATTCCAGCGGGTTGTACAGGCCGCCGTGCCACGTGGCCTTGTGGGTGGACATGTAGGCCACCATGTCCACCCCCATGGTCCGGGCAACGCCCATTTCGCGGTAGGTGGGGAAGACGAAGTCCCGGGTGGTGTCCACGGCGTAGCCGCTGCCCACCTGGGCCGCTTCCTGGCCGAGTTCGGGGGCGTAGCCGGGGATGATGCCCTGCCGCTGCCAGGCGATGGCCGAGGTGTCGAGGTGCCGGACGGCCACCATGAGCGAATAGAGCTCGCGGAGTTCATCGGCTGTGAGCGGCCCGGCAGCGCTGCCGGAAGCCACGGGGAGAAGTGTGTCCATGCCTGTGACCCTAGTCACCGGCGGCGGGGTGGGCAATCAGCCTAGGCTGGGGTGCCCAGACTGCACACTTATGCCGCCCCGCGCGCCGGTGAGCTTGGCAATTTGTCTAGCGGCTGGGCTGTTCCGCCTGGTCGGCTTTTGCGCCGGCGCCGGCGCCGGCGCCGGCGGCGGCGGCGTTGCGGTTCCGGGTGATCCGGGCGCCGGTCCAGCACGCCACGGCGATGCCGGCCACCAGTACCAGGGTGCTGACCAGCTGCTTGCTGCTCTCCGGGCTGCTGAAGCCGACGGCGAAGATCAGTGCCAGGAGCACGAGCCCGAAGATCGTCAGCCCGGGGAAGCCCTTCATCCGCAGCGGCAGCGCCGTGCCGTCGCGGTCTGCCCGGCGGCGCAGGATCAGCTGGGACACCAGGGCCGAGCCCCACACAACGAGGCAGGTGGAACCGACCAGCTGGAACAGCGCCGGCAGGATCTGGTCGGGGAAGAGCAGTTCCAGGACGGCGGCCAGGAAGCCGAAGGCCACGGAGACGCTCACCGCCACGACCGGGACCCGGGCCGTGTTGAGCCTGGAGAGGAACTTGGGGGCTTCGCCGCGCTCAGAGAGCGAGTAGACCATGCGGGACGCGCCGTAGAGGTTGGCGTTCAGGGCGGACAGCAGCGCGATAACGGCGACCAGGGTGATCGCGGCGCCGGCGCCGGGGATCCGGGCGACGTCGAGGACGCCGGCGAAGGGGGACTTCAGGGCCGCGGAGGTTGAGGGAAGGACGGCCGCGATGACGAATACCGAGCCGATGTAGAACACGAGGATCCGCCAGACGACGGTGCGGATCGCCTGGGCGACGCTGCGCTCCGGGTTTTCCGTCTCGGCCGCGGCCACGCTGACAATCTCGGTGCCGCCGAAGGCGAAGATGACGACGAAGAGTGCGGTTGCGATGCCGCCCAGGCCAGCCGGGGCGAAGCCGGATGTGAAGTTGCCGAGGCCAGGAGACGGGACGTCCGGCAGCAAGCCCAGCAGCAGGGCCCCGCCGATGGCCAAGAATATC
Source organism: Arthrobacter sp. 10N44_2 (assembly GCF_056394385.1). Classification (NCBI taxonomy): domain Bacteria; kingdom Bacillati; phylum Actinomycetota; class Actinomycetes; order Micrococcales; family Micrococcaceae; genus Arthrobacter; species Arthrobacter sp. 10N44_2. The sequence goes on from NZ_JBFTHT010000003.1 coordinate 265,941, forward strand.
ACGATCGCAGCCACTTTGAGGATGGCGAACCAGAATTCGAACTCGCCGAAGTTCTTTACGCCCGCCAGGTTGATGGCGGTGAACAGGGCCATGAAGATCAGGGACAGTGCCCAGACGGGGATCACCGGCCACACCGTGAACAGGAGCCCGGCCGCGCCGAGGGCCTCGGCGGCGATGACCACCACGAGCTGCAGCCACCAGAGCCAGCCGACGGTGGCGCCCGCGGTCTTGCCCATGGCCTTTTGCGTGTACACGGAGAAGGCGCCGCTGTTGGGATTGGCCGCGGCCATCTCTCCGAGCGCCCACATCACCAGGATGATCAGGGTTCCGGCGACGAGGTAGGAGATCAGCACGGCCGGTCCCGCCGCCTGGATTCCTGCCCCCGAGCCGAGGAACAGGCCGGCGCCTATCGCGCTGCCCAGTCCCATCATGGTCAGCTGGCGTGGTTTCATGCTGTGCCCCAGGCTCGGGGCGGGAACCGCGGTGGGTAGCGTCGCGGTGGACTTCATCGTCATGGCGAACCTTCGTGTGGTTTGGATCTTTGCGTCCTTATGGGACCTATTGAATTTACCGGATTTGGGCCCGGCCCCCGGCCGCCGGGGCGCCTCCGCCGTGAGAGCATGGTGGCAGTTTGCTAACTGAATCGGGGCATTGGTGGCTGTTTGTCCGGCCCGGTCCCGCTTGGGAAGGAAGAATCAGTGGACGTTGATCCGCTTGATGCAAAGATTGTCCGATTTTTCACGGATTCCCCCCGGGCCTCGGTCCTGGAGGCCTCCCGGGTGCTCAAGGTTGCCCGCGCCACGGTGCAGTCGCGCCTGGACCGGATGCAGGACGCCGGCGTGATTGGCTCATGGGTGCCCCAGCCCGATCCGGCGCACTTTGGCTACCCCGTGGTGGCTTTCTGCTCCCTCACGATCAACCAGGACCTCGGGCACGACGCCGTCGTGGAAGCCCTGGCGCGGATCCCCGAGCTGATCGAGATCCATACCGTCTCCGGGAGCTCGGACCTCATGGCCCGGATAGCCGCCCGCTCCAATTCGGACCTCCAGCGCGTCCTCGATGCCATGATCGCCACCCGATCGGTCCTGCGCTCGTCCTCCGTGATCGTGCTCAATACGCACTTCCAGGGCCGCACCCTGCCGCTGCTGGAAGCCGCGGCCGCCGGCACGGGCTAGAGGACACTCAGGTTTTCGGGCAGGCCGGTCCGGCCGGTGAGCAAGAGCAGCAAATCACCGGCGGACGGCAACCGGGAGCCGATGGCTCCGGCGAGCTCCAGGGAGGCCGCGACCGCCGGGGCCAAGGCGGCGGGCGGCGGCAGGCCCAGGGCGCGCGCCAGATCCAGGGTGTGCACGGCCAGCTCGAAGGTCCGGGTCGGCAGGTAGTCGATGAGCGTCATTACTCCGGCCGGGGTGGCCACCAGGGCATCGTCGGGCGTGTTCCTGACGAGGGCCGTGACGCGTTGGACAAGCTCCCGCACGGCAGCGGCAGGGTCCTCGCCCAGCGCCTCCCCGGTTTCCCTGCCCCGCTGCGCAATCGCGGCGGGGGAGGTGGCGCCCCGGACGCCCAGGAAGTATTCCACCGGACCCGGCACCCGCGCCCCGGCGGCCGGGGTGGCGAGGTAGGTTTCCACGGTTGTCAGGGCGCGGCTCGTGTGGCCGGTCAGCGCCCGGACATCCCATTCACCCAGTGCCGGCCGCGACCACGCCTGGTGCGGTACCTGCCCGGCGAGCTCCATGAATGCCTGGGCCGCTCCCGCGTATCGGGCCCTGACCGCCTCTGCGCCCGCTGCCTCTGCGCCCGTACCCTCCGGGTCCATGACTTCTCCGTCCATAGCCTCGATTAATACCGGTGCCGGCACCCGCGGACAAGCCCGGTCCGTGCGCCGGCGGCATCCCGGTCCGGCCCGTGTGACCTGAAACATTTTGCGCCCGGGCGGCGCGGCCGTATCATTAGTTCTAGTCAATGTGACTATAACTAATCCGGCGGTCGGGCCGGATCCAGCCGGGCAGTCCATCGCGGGACCCGCCCGGGACCTCAGAGGGCGGGTAGATCACCGTTTACACCACAGCAGCCAACGTCTCGGAGCGCCAGACCGCGCCGCCGTCGCTGGCCATCTCCACGGTGATCTTTGCGCTGCGTCCCAGCGAACGCTCCGGGCGGCCCACGCTGTGGATCCCGCTGGTGCGCCGGATCCGCGAACCGTTCAAGGGCCTCTGGGCGCTGCCGGGCGGCCCGCTCACGCACTCCGAGTCACTCCAGGACGCCGCCTCGCGGAACCTGCGCGAGACCACCGGGCTGGCCCCGAACTACCTCGAACAGCTCTACGCCTTTGGCGGGCTGCACCGCTCGCCCACCCAGCGCGTCGTCTCGATCGTGTACTGGGCACTCGTCCAGCCCACGGAGGCCGCGCTGGCCGACGAATCGGAGAACGTGCGCTGGTTCCGCGCCGACAGGCTGGACGGGCTGGCCTTCGACCACAACTCGATCGTCGACTACGCGCTGTGGCGGCTGCGCAACAAGATGGCCTACGGATCCATCGCCTACCACCTGCTGGGCGAGTACTTCACCCTCGCCCAGGTCCGGGAGGTCTACGAGGCCGTCCTGGACCGCGAACTCGATCCCGCCAACTTCCGCCGGCAGGTCAAGGCCACGCCGGAAATCGAAGAAACCGACCATTATCTGCAGGGCGGCAAGCACCGCCCGCCCCGCCTCTACCGCTTCACCGGCCGCCCAGGCCTCGACCCAGACAACAGGAGCACACCATGAGCAGCGTCAACACGGCAATCCAGCTGATCACGCGCGAGCAGGCCACCACTCTGGCACAAGGCGCGGCCGCCTCCACCTGCAGCCCCGCGCTGGCCCGCGGGCCCTGGGACTACGACCTCGCCGAGGCCCTCGCCGGCGTGCCCGCCTACGGGCCGGGTGCCTCCTCCACCGACGTCGCACCGGCCTCCACTCCCCGGCAGGGCCAGCTCCCGGAAGAATACAAGCTCGCTTCCGACGCCGAACTCGACGCCCGGATCCGCGCCGCCAAAGCGGCACTGGGGGACCGCGCCGTCGTGCTGGGGCACTTCTACCAGCGCGACGAAGTGATCGAATACGCCGACTTCGTGGGCGATTCGTTCCAGCTCGCCAACGCCGCCCTGACCCGGCCCGACGCTGAGGCCATCGTCTTCTGCGGCGTGCACTTCATGGCCGAGACGGCGGACATCCTGTCCCGCCCCGACCAGGCCGTGATCCTGCCCAACCTGGCCGCCGGCTGCTCGATGGCCGACATGGCGGACATCGACTCGGTCACCGAGTGCTGGGAACAGCTTGAGGAGGTCTTCGGCACCGAGCCCGACGCCGAGGGCCGGGTCCCTGTCATCCCGGTCACCTACATGAACTCCTCCGCCGCCCTCAAGGGCTTCTGCGGCGAGCGCGGCGGGATCGTCTGCACCTCCTCGAACGCCGCGACCGTGCTGGAATGGGCGTTCGAACGCGGCCAGCGCGTGCTGTTCTTCCCCGACCAGCACCTGGGCCGCAACACCGCGAAGGCCATGGGGGTGCCGCTGGAGCAGATGCCGATGTGGAACCCGCGCAAGGACCTCGGCGGCAACGACGAACAGGCCCTGCTCGATTCCCGGGTAATCCTCTGGCACGGCTTCTGTTCGGTCCACAAGCGCTTCAACGTGGGCCAGATCGAAAAGGCCCGCGCCGAGTTCCCCGGCGTGCAGGTGATCGTGCACCCGGAATGCCCCATGGAGGTGGTGGATGCCGCCGATTCCGCCGGGTCCACCGACTTCATCAAGAAGGCCATCGCCGCGGCCACGGAGCCCACCACGTTTGCGATCGGCACCGAGATCAACATGGTGAACCGGCTCGCCGCGGAATACCCGCAGCACACCATCTTCTGCCTCGACCCGGTGATCTGCCCCTGCTCCACGATGTACCGCATCCACCCCGGCTATCTCGCCTGGGTCCTGGAAGCGCTCGTCCGGGGCGAGGTGCTGAACCGCATCACCGTGGACGAGGACGTGGCCGCCCCGGCCAGGGTGGCCCTGGAACGCATGCTGGCGGCGCGGCCGTGACCAGGCGGCTCGTGATCGTCGGCAGCGGGATTGCTGGGCTCTACGCCGCGCTGCTCGCCACCGACGACGCCGCCACCGGCGGCCGTGACATCGAAGTGGTCCTCCTGAGCAAGGGGACGCTGGAGCAAAGCAACACCTTCTACGCCCAGGGCGGCATCTCGGCCGTGCTGGCCCCGGAGGATGCTGCCCCCGGGGACTCCGTGGCAGCGCACATCGCGGACACGCTCGCCGCCGGTGCCGGGCTCAACGACCCCGAGGCAGTCCGGATCCTGTGCACGGAGGCTGTCCGGGACATCGCCGGCCTGGGCCGCTACGGCGTGCACTTCGACGCAGCTCCCGACGGCGGACCGGCCCTGGGCCTGGAAGCGGCACACTCGGCCCCGCGCATCCTGCACGCCGGCGGGGACGCGACGGGCGCCTGCATCGCCCGCGGGCTCGTCGCCGCCGTCCTCGAACGCGCCGTCCTGGACCGCGCCGGCCACGGCCGGCTCCGGGTGGAGACCAGCGCGTTCGTCACCGGGCTCCTGACCGAACCTGGTGTCCGCCCGGAAGCTCCGTCACAGCCCGGCAGCGCACCCCCGACGCCGGCCCGGGTCACCGGCGTGGCCTACCTGGCTGGCGGACGGCCCCAGGAGCTGGCCGCCGACGCCGTCCTGCTCACCACCGGCGGTGCGGGCCGGCTCTTTGCCCGCACCAGCAACCCCGCCGTCGCCACCGCCGACGGCCTGGCCCTGGCCTGGCGTGCCGGCGCCGCGGTGCGGGACCTCGAGTTCTTCCAGTTCCACCCCACCACCCTTGCCGCCGGGGAGATTCCGGGCGGGCCGCCGGCCCTGCTCATCTCCGAAGCGGTCCGCGGCGAGGGCGCGGTGCTGCTGGATGCCGCGGGATACCGCTTCATGCCCGACTACCACCCCGACGCCGAACTGGCCCCCCGCGACGTCGTCTCCCGCAGCATCGCCTTGCACCTGGCCGCCACCGGGGCCGCGCCGGACAGCCCGGTCTACCTGGACGCCCGCGGCATCGAGGCAGAGCGGGGCGCGGGCTTCCTGGCCCGGCGGTTCCCGACCATCACGGCGGCCACCCTCGCCGCAGGGTACGACTGGACCACGGAGACCGTACCCGTGTCCCCGGCTGCCCACTACTGGATGGGTGGCGTGTGCACCGACCTGTGGGGCCGCACGTCGGTACCGGGCCTGTATGCCGCCGGCGAGGTGGCCCGCACGGGCGCCCAAGGGGCCAACCGGCTGGCGAGCAACTCGCTGCTGGAGGGCCTGGTGTTCGGCCGCCGGGCGGTCGAGGACTTCCTGCGCGCCGACCCGTCGCACGACACCACTGCTCCGCGTGCTCCCCACGATCCCCACGATCCCCCTAGCCTCGCAAGCTCGGCCAGGGAACCCGGATCGTGTGGGCCCACGGCCGCGGGCGGCCTCCCCTTGACGCACGCTTCCGCAGCGCCGTCGCACGACTTCACGTCAGGGGAGGACACTTTAGCGAGCGTGTCCGAAGATTTTGTGAAGTCGGTATCCGCGTACGGGGTTTTCTCGCGCGACGCTCTTCGGCGGTTGATGACGGCGGACGCCGGGGTAATGCGCGGCGGGGAGCAACTGCGGGAGGCGGAGACCGTGCTTGCGGCCTGGGACGCCGTTGTCCATTCTGAGACCGCTCCCGATGCCGGCCACAGTGACTGGCTCTGCCAGGATGCCCATGAGGACCGGAACCTGCTCCTCGCGGCCCGCCTGCTTGTGGCGGCTGCCCTGAACCGCACGCAGTCCGTCGGAGCCCACTACCGGGCGGACACGGACGACGCCTCAGCCCTCACCCATTCCATGCAAAGGATTTCCTCGTGACCACCACTGCCCACGCAACCGCTGCCCCGGAAACCCTGCCCTCCCGCACCGCGGCGCTCGCCGGGAGCCTGCCCGAGGCTGCCGTCCTGGCCGTCCTCCGCGCGGCGCTGCAGGAGGACGCCCCGTACGGGGACGTCACTTCCCAGACGCTCATCCCGGCGCAGGCGCGGGCCACCGCGGTGCTCAACGCCCGCGCTCCCGGGGTGCTGAGCGGCGGGGAGGTCTTCGCCGCGGCGATGCGGCTGACCGACCCGGGCGCCGTCGTCGAACTGCTGGTCCACGACGGCGAGGCCTTCGCCGCCGGAACCGCCCTGGCCCGCGTGACCGGGAACGCCCGCGCCGTGCTGCTGGCCGAACGCGTCGCACTGAACCTGGTCCAGCGGATGAGCGCCATCGCCACCAAAACGGCCGAGTTCGTGGCGCTCGTGGCCGGCACCCGGGCCCGGATCACCGATACCCGCAAGACCACGCCGGGGCTGCGGGTGCTCGAACGCTACGCCGTCCGCTGCGGCGGCGGCGCCAACCACCGCTTCAGCCTCTCCGACGCCGTCCTGGCCAAGGACAACCACCTGGCCGTCCTCACCGGCGGCGATCCGGCGAAGCTGACCGCAGTGCTCAGCGGCGCCAAGGCCCAGCTCGGCCACACAACACACTTCGAAGTGGAGGTGGACACCATGGAGCAGATCGAGCCCGTCCTGGCCGCCGGGGTGGACACCATCATGCTGGACAACTTCTCCCTGGCCGAGCTCGCGGCCGGCGTCGGGCTGGTGGGCGGCCGGGCCCGCGTCGAGGCCAGCGGCAACGTCAACCTCGCCACCGTGGCGGACATCGCGGCCACCGGGGTGGACGTCATCTCGATCGGCGCCCTGACGCACAGTGTCACGGCACTGGACCTCGGCCTGGACATTGAGCTTGACGTCGAGCCGGCCGTCGACTCAGGCGCCGGCCCGGCGGCCGGCTGAGGCGCGCCATGATCTTCCTCGACGCCGCGGCCACCACCCCGGTCCGCCGCGAGGTGCTGGAGGCCATGTGGCCGTACCTCACGGGCGAATTCGGCAACCCGTCCAGCCATCACTCCCTGGGTGAGGCGGCTGCCGCGGCGCTCGCAGGGGCCCGCGCCGCAACCGCCAGGGCCCTCGGCTGCCGTCCCGGGGAAGTCGTCTTCACCTCCGGCGGCACGGAAGCGGACAACCTCGCCGTCAAGGGCATTGCCCTGGCCCGGCGCGCCGCCGATCCGCGCCTGGACCGGGTGGCGATCAGCGCCGTCGAGCATTCCGCGGTGGAAGAATCCGCCAGGTACCTTGAACGGGTCCACGGGTTCGCCGTCGACGTGATCCCCGTGGACCGCTTCGGGCAGGTGAGCGAAGAGGCCCTCGCCGCCGTGCTGCAGCCCGGCACGGCCCTGGTCAGCACCATGTACGCCAACAACGAGGTCGGCACGGTCCAGCCCATCGTCCGGCTCGCGGCGCTGGCCCATGCCCACGGGGTCCCGTTCCACACCGACGCCGTCCAGGCCGCCGGCTGGCTGCCGCTGGACACCGGCGCACTGGGTGTGGACGCGCTGAGCATTTCCGGCCACAAGCTGGGCGCGCCCAAAGGCAGCGGCGCGTTGTTTGTGCGCGGCCGGGTCCGGCTTGAACCGCTGGTCCACGGCGGCGGGCAGGAACGGGGCCGCCGGTCGGGCACGGAGAACGTCGCCGGGGCCGTGGCGCTGGCGACGGCACTGGCGCTGCCGCGGGAACCGGCCGGGCACGTCGCTGCCCTCCGCGACGGGTTTATTGACGCCGTGCTGGCCGGTGTTCCCGGCGCACTGCTCACCGGCCACCCCACCGAGCGGCTGCCCTCGGTGGCATCCTTCTGCTTCCCGGGCACCAGCGGCGAGTCCGTGCTGCTGGAGCTCGAACGCCAGGGCATCATCTGCTCCAGCGGTTCCGCGTGCGCCGCCGGCTCGGATGCGCCCTCGCCGGTGCTGCTGGCCCTGGGCATCGAGCCCGAGATCGCCCAGACGGCGGTGCGGTTCAGCTTTGACTCGACCGTGACGGCAGCGCAGTTGCAGGAGGCGGCGGCCGCGGTCCGCAACGCCGTCGCCGGCGTCCGCTCCCTCGGGACCCCCTCCACCGGTTGAGCTGTCACTAAATGTCTTTATCGGGCCTCCATAGCGGCTTGAACTGATAGCTCAACCCGGGGTGAGGGCCCCGGGCGACGTCAGCGGTGGCGGGCGCGGCGGAAGATCCAGTGCCGCAGCATCGTGAACCGCACGGCGGTGGCGGCGAAACCGGAGAGGGTGGTGGTCCACAGCTCCTCGGCCACGGTGGCGTCCGGGTTGACCCAGTGCAGGACGGCGAGGCTGCCGCCGGTGATCAGCAGCGCGACGACGATCACGATCAGGCCGTTGAGGTGGTCGCGCTTCATCCGGCGGCGTTCGGTGATCTTGAACGTCAGGCGCCGGTTGAGGGCGGTATTCATGAACGACGTCAGGATCAGGGCCGCCGCGTTGGCCGGTTGGGCCCCAAGCCAGGGCCGGGAGAGGGCGTACAGGGCCAGGGAGGTCAGGGTGCAGACAATGCCGACGCCGGTGAACCGGATGAGCTGCCGGACCACGGGGTAACGGAGGACTCCACGGTACCGGCGGGTCTTCGGCCCGAGGACGACGGCGGGGGCAGGGTCAAGCTGTTCGAGCTGGGACTCCATCCGCTCAGTACAGCTCGCCCACGGGGATGTCCACGGCCAGCCGGTTTGCCGGGCCCGCCAGCGGACATGCCCAGGCCTCGTTGTAGGCGCACGAGGGGTTGTAGGCGAAATTGAAGTCCAGGATGAATTCGGCCTGGGGCCCGGAGCCCCGCACGCCGTGGAAAGCTCCCTTGATGGTGTCCAGGAGGTAGCGTCCAGCGCCGTAACTGCCCCCGGGCTGGCCTGCGGTGGCGTCACGGAACGGCACGAAGATGCCCCCGCCGTAGCCCCTGAGCTTCCAGACCGCGAGCTGTCCCATCTCGGGCAGGTCGAAGGTGCCCAGCCGCACAAACCGGACCAGGCCGTCGGTCCCGGTCTCTACGTTCATCTCCCGCCCGGCGCCCTCGGGGGTCAGCGGGACGTGGAAACGGTAGATCGGATCGTAGTCCGCCGTCTTCAGGCCGCCGAAAGTGGCCTTGGCCTCGGCCGTCAGCGCGGAGGCCGGGTGGGTGCCGAACATGCGGTCCCGCTCCTGGCGCCAGTAGGAATGCGCCTCGGCCGGGCTGTCCGCGGCAATCTTTCGCGTGGTGGCGTAGAGGGCAAAGGTCCGCAGCCGCCAGTCCGCGATATCGAGGGCCGACATGCCTGCCACGTCGCCCAGATCCCCAAAGTGCGTTCCGTCAATGCTCTGTTCGGCCATGCCCCCAGCGTATCCGCTTTCGCGGGGCCGAAATTTGTGCGCCGAAATTGTGCCCCGGATTCCGGGGCCGGACCCGCGCGCCGAATGGCCCGTTCCGGCGGACCCTCCGGCCGTAGACTTTCGCGCATGCGCAACCCCCTGCAGAACGCGGCCGCCGGCAATACCCTCAAGAGCCCCGGCGGAACACCGGGCGGCCCCGGTCACCCGCCGGGCGCCGGGCGCGCGGCGGCGTCGCTGGCGGAGCTCGTGACGTACCGGACCGTGTCCATCCGGGCCGAGGGGTCCTCCCGGGCCGGGGCCGGGGTGGAAACAGCCGAGTTCGAGGCCTTCATCGCGGCGCTGCCCCGGTTGTATCCGGCGGTCCATGCTGCCCTGGAACTGGAGCGGGTCAACGGCCACGCCCTCCTGTACCGCTGGCCCGGCGCCGCACCAGCGGAGGACCCAGCGGCCGTGCACCGTGCGTCGGTGCTGATGGCGCACTACGACGTCGTCCCGGCAGACGACCCGGGGGAGTGGACACACCCGCCGTTCTCCGGCCACAACGACGGCACGTTCCTCTGGGGCCGCGGGACGCTCGATGACAAGGGCCAGCTCGTGGCCATCCTGGAAGCGGCCGAGAGCCTGCTGCTGGCGGGGTATGCGCCCGCGCACGACCTCTACTTCTCGTTCGGCAACAACGAGGAGACGGCCGGCAACAGCGCGGCGGCCGCCGCGGACCTGCTGGCCGGCCGCGGCGTGGTGCCCTGGCTCGTGCTGGACGAGGGCGGTGCCGTCGCGGGCGGCGCCTTCCCCGGGGTGAGCCGGCCGGCCGCCGTCGTCGGCGTGGCCGAAAAGGGAATCCTGGACGTGGAGCTGCTGACCCGGGACCCGGGCGGACACGCCTCCACGCCGCCGCGGATGGGGGCGACAGCGCGGCTGGCCCGCGCCATCACCCGGATCGAGCGCAGCCCGTTCCCGCAGTCGCTGCCGGAGGTGACCGCCGAGATGCTGCGCCGCTTCGGCCCGCACACCCCGCCACCGCTGCGGGCCGTGTTCGCGAACGTGGCACTGCTCCGGGCGCCGATCACCTGGCTCTTCGGCCGGCTCGGCAGCGAGACCAACGCCATGACCCGAACCACCGTCGCCATCACCACGCTCGAAGGCAGCTCCGGGGCCAACGTCCTCGCCGCCACGGCGAAGGCCAACGCCAACATCAGGGTGGCGGTGGGGGAGACGGTCGAGGGCACCATGGCACTGCTGCGGAAAATCATCCGCGACCCGAAAGTCGAACTGCGCGTCGTGGAGGGAGACGACCCGTCTCCGGTGTCGCCTTCCTCGGGGGCCCAGTGGGACCTGCTGGCGAACTGCATCGGGCAGGTCTTCCCCGAGGCGATCATCACCCCCTACATCATGATGGGCGGCACCGACTCGCGCCGTTTCACCGGGATCTGCGGTGCCGTGTACCGCTTCGCGCCCTTCTTCATGGACGTCCGGGCCCGCGGCTCGATCCACGCCGTTGACGAAAAGATCGGGCTGGAGACACTGGAGCAGGGGGTCCGGTTCTACGAAACACTGATGCGGGAGCTCTGAGTCATGCGGCGTCCCGGCTACGCTGGCACCATGACAGGGACGGCCCCTTCTTCAGCAGGCACCGCTTCTTCAGCAGGCGCTGCAGGAATCCGGTGCGCTGTGCTGCGCACCGGCGCGGTGCTCGCGGTCGCGGCGGCAGCCCTTTCGGGCTGCAGCAGCGACGGCAAGGGGACGCCGGTCTGGACCGCGGGCAGCAGCGCGGCGGACAGTGCGGGTCCCGGTGCGAGTGAGAGTGCGACGCCGTCTGCCACCACTGGTGCCGCCGCCTCGGCCGGCGCTTCCCCCAGCGCGGGCTCGAGCGCAGCGGCCTGGAAGGTCTTTACCGACCCGGCCAAGTCCGTCAGTTTTGAGGTGCCGCAGGACTGGATTGTCCAGTCCGTAGCTCCCGACGCCGGTGCGCTGCCCGGGGCCCTGAAGATCACCGTCAAGGACGCCGGCGGCGCTTACCTGGCCACCTTGCAGACCGGCCTGCCCCCGCAGCCGGCCGCGGCCTGCCCGGACGACGCTGCACGCAACTACGTCGTGGTCAGCAGCGTGCCGGTTGACCTGCCGCACGCCGGCGGCGGGGGAACCATTGACCCGCACGTGGTGTTCCGGGTGATCCAGGGCTACAAGTACTTCGGCTCCTACGGCATCACCAACGTGGTGGGCGGCGCCGGCGGCAGGAGCTGCGCGTTGCAGAACGTGGTCCGTGGCCCGGCCGGCAAGGGGGACTATTCGTTCGGGGACCTGACAGTGCTCAAAGCGTTGGCGCCGGACCAGAAGGTTGCCCCCGCCAAGGCCTTCGACACTCTCGACCAGGCGGCCAAGTACGTCAATGAGGGGTCCGAATTCGCGAACCTCCAGCGGATGCTAATGTCTCTGAAGATCAAAAACTAGTCCCGCCCGCCCCGCACATCCCCGGGCCGTTGACGGCGGCTTCCCCTGCACCCACCTCAATCCCACATCCCGGAGACAGAGATACATGGAACGCGCCGTAGCCGCCCGCCTGGCCTTCAAGACCGTTGCCGAAACCAAGGTGGCTCTCGCCGTGGCGGTGGCCCGGAACGCCGGCTACGACTCGATTGAAGAATCGCTCAGGGTGACCGCGGGAGGCGGGGACGTGCCGCTGACCGAGCTCTCGGACCATCACGGCGGCCGCTTCCACTACATGGAATTCGCCGAACCCACCGAAGTCCTGGTTGAGTATTCGGCCACCGTCACCGGCTTCGCGCTGCCCGAGGAACCCGGGCTCATGGAACTGATCCGCTATGTCAGGCCCAGCCGCTACGCGGAATCAGACCGGCTGTTGCCCACCGCCTATGCCGAATTCGGCGGGCTCCAGGGCGAGGAGCTACTCCACGCCGTCCGGGACTGGGTTTTCAACGAGCTGCGCTACGTCAGCGGATCCTCGCGGGGGACCGACGGCGCGGTCGAAACACTGCTGCACCGCCGCGGCGTCTGCCGGGACTTTGCTCACCTCGCCATTGCCCTGCTGCGTTCCAAGAACGTCCCGGCCCGGCTGGCCGCCGTCTACGCCCCGGGACTGACCCCGATGGACTTCCACGCCGTGGCCGAGGCGCACATCAATGGCGCCTGGCACGTCATCGACCCCACGGGGCTGGCGCCGCGGGACAGCATGCTGCGGATCACGGCAGGACGCGATTCCTCGGACACCGCCTTCCTGTCCACCGTGGGCGGCAGCCTGTCCCTGAAGGAACTCAGCGTCACCGCCGTCGTCGATGACCTGCCGCAGGAAGACCCGGCCCAGCTCGTCGCGATCCACTAGGCAGCGCACGGCCTCACGGCACGGTCTTAGCGCACGGAGACAGCGGCGCGGAGCTTCTCGGTCAGCCGCAGCAGCTCCTGCTGTTCGGCGGCGGAGAGGGCCGGGCCCACGAGCGCGGCGATGTCGCGCACGTGTTCCCGGCCGATCTGCTTCTGCAGGTCCCGTCCGGCATCGGTGAGCCGGATGAGGATCCCGCGTCCGTCCTCCGGGGCTGGAGTCCGTTCAACGAGCCCGCGCTTCCCGAGCCGCTCCACCAGCCGGCTCAGGCTGGACTGGCTCAGCAGCACGTTGTCGTTGAGTTCGTTCAGGCGCAGCCACCCGGAGGGGCAGCGGGAGAGCGTAAACAGGACGTCGTACTCATTGAGCGCCAGGGCTTTGAATGCCGGCGCCGCCTGCAGCTTGCGCATCACCGCCACCTGGGCCCGGAACAGGGACTCCCAGGTTTCCGCGGCCAGGCGTACCGGCGATTCGGTAGTCTTGGCGGGCATCATGAGCCCTGAACGGTGGTCTCTGCCGCGGCGGCGTCGGCGGTGCCCGCTGCCAGTGCGGCCGCCACCCGGCCGGCGTGCGTCGGCGGTTCGGGAACGTGTGCCGGCTTGAGCGCGGCATATTCCTTGCGCAGCACCGGCAGCACTTCCTCGCCGAACAGGTCCAGCTGTTCCAGGACGGTCTTCAGCGGCAGGCCGGCGTGGTCGATCAGGAAGAGCTGGCGCTGGTAGTCGCCGAAGTACTCCCTGAACGTCAGGGTCTTTTCGATCACTTCCTGCGGGCTGCCGACGGTCAACGGGGTCTGGGACGTGAAGTCCTCCAGCGAGGGGCCGTGGCCGTAGACCGGGGCGTTGTCGAAGTAGGGGCGGAACTCCTTGACGGCGTCCTGGGAGTTCTTCCGCATGAAGAACTGGCCGCCGAGGCCCACAATCGCCTGGTCCGCCTTGCCGTGGCCGTAGTGCTCATAGCGTTCGCGGTAGAGGCCGATCAGCTGCTGGTAGTGCTCCTTGGGCCAGAAGATGTTGTTGGCGAAGAAGCCGTCACCGTAGTACGCCGCCACTTCGGCGATCTGCGGCGTGCGGATCGAGCCGTGCCACACGAAGGGGGCGACGCCGTCGAGCGGGCGGGGGGTGGAGGTGAAGTTCTGCAACGGGGTGCGGTGCTTGCCGGACCAGTTGACGGTGTCCTCGTCCCAGAGGCGGCGCAGCAGGGAGTAGTTCTCGATCGCGAGTTCGATCCCGTCCTGGATGTTCTTGCCGAACCAGGGGTAGACGGGGGCGGTGTTGCCGCGGCCCAGGACCAGGTCCACGCGTCCGTCCGCGAGGTGCTGGAGCATCGCGAAGTCCTCTGCGATCTTCACGGGGTCGTTCGTGGTGATCAGGGTCGTGGCCGTGGACAGGATGATGCGCTCGGTCTGGGCCGCGATGTACGCCAGCGTGGTGGTGGGGGAGGACGAGAAGAACGGCCGGTTATGGTGCTCGCCGATGGCGTAGACATCCATGCCGATCTCTTCGACCTTCTTGGCGATCGCCACGGACGCCTTGATGCGCTCGTGCTCAGTCGGGGTGCGGCCCGTGGTGGGGTCGGTAGTGATGTCGCTGACGCTGAATACGCCGATCTGCATGGTGTGCCTTTCCGTGGCCGGGGTGGATCCGGGATCTGTTTCTACTATAGCCGATTTAGATGCGTTTGCATCTATCGACCGGTATAACGCCCGGCGTGGACGAATATTCCCGCGCCGTTCCGGCCGGGTTTGCCGCCCCGTCTTCCCGGCCGCGTTGCCGGCCGCGTTCCCGCCTTCGGCGACGGCGCGGGCCTAGGATGCAATCAATCGGCTGGCCGCGAGGTGCCCGCCCTCCCGGAAGGCCGCCATGCGCCGTGTTGTAGCTTTTCTGTGTCTGGTGGAGCTCACCAGTGGAGTCCTGCAGGGCTATTACACGCCCATCCTCACCGATATCGCCCGGCACCTGGGAATCCACGACGCCGACGTCAACTGGTTCGAGGCCGCGCAACTCATGGTCAGCGCCCTCGCCGTGCCGGTGCTGGCCAAGCTGGGGGACATGTACGGGCACAAGAGGATCCTGCTGGTTTCCACGCTGGTCACCGCCACGGCCTCCTGGGGCGTCGCGCTCGCCCCGGACTTCTGGACCTTCCTGGCCGCGTGGTCGTTCCAGGGTTTCTACGTGGTCTGGCTGCCCCTGGAAATTGCCCTGATCTTCAGCCGCGTCCATCAGCTGCCCGACGCCGCCGCCCGCACGCGGCGCGCGGCCGGCGTCCTCGTCGGGGCGCTGGAAGCCGGTGTCATCGCCGGGGCGCTCGCCGCCGGTGCGCTCGTGGAAGTGTTCGCGGGCCAGCTGCAGCTGGTGCTCCTGGTCCCCGCGGTGGCCGTCTCCGCATGCTGGTTCGCCGTCAGGTTTGGCGTGCCGGAGTCGCGGGAGCGCAGCGGCGGACGCGTGGACACCCGCGGCTTCACGCTCCTCGCCCTCGGGCTGCTGCTTATCACGTCCGGGCTGACCTTCATGCGCCTCAATGGCGCCGGTGCGTGGTGGCCGTGGGCGCTGGTGGGAGCCGGAGTTCTGGTGTTCGTTCCGTTCGCGCGGTTCGAGCTGCGCGCGGCCGATCCGCTCGTCGACCTCCGAATGCTGCGGGGTAAGTCCATGTGGCCCGTCCAGCTGACCGCCGGGCTCTTTGGCGTCTCGATGCTCGGCGCGCAGGCCCCGCTGTCCACTTTCGCCCGGACGGATCCCGCGCTGCACGGCTACGGCCTCGGGCTGCGCGCCGGGCAGGTCTCCATCATCATCGGGGTCTACGTGCTGGCGCTGCTGGTGGGCGCGCTGCTGTACCCAGTGGTGACCCGCCGGCTCACCCCGCGCTGGACCCTCGTGGGCGCCGCCACGCTCGTGGGCCTGGGCTACCTGCTGTTCCTGCCGTTCCACGGCAGCCTCGCCCAAGCGCTGGCCAACATGGCGATCGCCGGTGTCGGCTCCGGGGCCCTCGTGGCGGCGCTGCCTTCGGCGGCCGCCGCGGCCGCGCCCCTCAACCGGACCGCGATGGCCACGGGTTTGACCAACACCACCAAGACCATCGGCGGAGCCTTCGCGTCCGCGGTGTTCGGCATCGCCCTGGTCAGCCACGTCCTGGCCGAGGCCGGGGCCGGCGCGGGGGACGCCGGTCAGACCGCGGCGCCGCTCGCTGGCTACCTCACGGTATGGACCATCTGCGGAGTCACCGGGCTTGCCGCCGCTGCCGCGCTGGTGGTGGTGCCCCGTCTGGCCTTCTCCGACCCGGCGGCCGTGGCCGCCGCACCGCTTAGGGCCGGCTCGCACTAGGGGTGGCCTTCCTCCCCGGCGACTGAGGAAGTATGTTCTTAGCGTGACGGGTACGCGGAGGTACGAGCGGGGGCGCGCGGCGGCCGCGGCTGTCCTGGTGGCAATCAGCCTTTTGGTTTCGGGATGTTCGGCACCCACCGTGCTGGCCCCGGCGAGCACGGTGGATGCGCGCGCGGTGCTGGCGGCGTTCGAGTCCCGGGACGTGGTGGGGCACCTGCAGGCGCTGCAGCGGGTGGCCGATGCCAACGGCGGGAACCGGGCCTCGGGGACCTCGGGGTATGAGGAGTCGGCCCGCTACGTCGAGGAGCAGCTGCGCGCGGCCGGGTATGAACCGGTGCGGCAGAGCTTCACGTTCAAAGAGGACGGCCGGCGCGGCAAGACGGTGGAGTCCTTCAACATCCTCGCCGACACGGGTGGCGATGCCGGGCACACCGTGGTGGTGGGTGCGCACCTGGACTCCGTGCAGGAGGGCCCGGGCATCAACGACAACGCCAGCGGGGTCGCGGCCGTCCTGGAGACCGCGCGGTGGATGAAGGAGGCCGGGATCGCCCCGGCCAACCGGGTCCGGTTCGCGTTCTGGGGCGGCGAGGAGGACGGCCTGTACGGGTCCCAGCACTACGTCGACGAACTCAGCCAGACCGAGATCGGCCAGACCGCGGCGAACCTGAACGTGGACATGGCGGCCTCGCCCAACGGTGTGCGGTCCGTGCATGACGGGGACGGATCGGATTTCGGCGACGCCGGCCCGGCCGGGTCCAAGGCGATCGAGGACATCCTGTTCCGGTACTTCCAGGAGAACGCGCTGCCGGCAGAGACCACGCCCTTTGACGGCGGCTCGGACTACGACGCCTTCCTCTCGGCCGGCATTCCCGGCGGCGGGCTGTTCACCGGCGATGAGAAGCGGAAGACCCAGGCCCAGGCGCAGTCCTATGGCGGGGTGGCGGGCAAGGACCTGGATCCCTGTTACCACGAGGCCTGCGACACGATCGCCAACACCAACCCGCAACTGCTCACCGAAATGTCCGGCGCCCTGGCCTACGGCACCGTGGCCTACGCGATGGCCAAGACCGGCTAAACACCAGCTTCGCCTTTCAAACGACTCTCAAAACGGTGTCCCATCCCTCGCCGCGTTCGCCGGCCCCGTTGGGAGAGGAAGTCGGATGTCCATGGCGCCGGCGCCCATGTCCGCCGGATGCCCGGCGGCCGGCATTTTTCCGAGTAGCCCGGGGCCTTCAAAGGTGAGAAACCCTGCCGAATCGGGTAGTTAATCAGCCGTTTGAGGGGAAAAGACAGGTACCCGCTACTCAGGTGCTGTGAGTTTCCTGAGTTTACGATAAGAAACGGAAAAGCATTTGGGCAGGCGTCTAGGATCTGCCCAGTTCCCGCCTAGAGCACCTCTATGCGGGAGTAAATACGGGCCCCGTGAAGCAAAGGTCAGTGCGCCACAGGCGCTGCGCTGTCCCCTTCCCCGCGCCCGTCATCCGGGAACCCGGGTTGTGTTTGCGCTCGGGCAACTTCGCTAGTCGGAAGTACGGGGGACATCGACAGATGGATATCTTCGAAAGCTTGGAGTCTGAGGTCCGCAGCTACTGCCGCAGTTGGGACACCGTGTTTGAACGTGCGTCCGGCAGCAGCCTCTACAGTGAAGACGGCAGAGAATATTTGGACTTCTTTTCCGGTGCCGGAGCACTGAACTACGGGCACAACAACCCGGTGCTGCTGCAGCCGCTGGTGGACTATCTTCTCTCCGGCGCAATCGTTCATTCACTCGACATGAAAACACCGGCCAAGCGGCGCTTCCTGGAAACCTTCCGGGAGTTGATCCTCGAGCCCAGGAATTTGGACTACAAAGTCATGTTCCCCGGACCGACGGGAACAAATTCAGTGGAGGCAGCCCTGAAGCTTGCCCGGAAGGTTACCGGCAGGCAGCATGTCCTGAGCTTCACCAACGCGTTTCACGGGATGACCCTGGGATCGTTGTCGGTCACGGGCAATTCAATGAAACGGCAGGGAGCCGGCGTCCCGCTGACGAACACATCGAGCATGCCCTATGACGGGTTCTTCAATGGTCAGATGCCGGACTTTCTGTGGCTCCGGCAAGCCCTGGAGGACAGGGGATCGGGCATCGATAAGCCCGCAGCGGTGATCGTGGAAACCGTCCAGGGCGAGGGTGGGCTCAGGGCCGCCCGGGTGTCCTGGCTGCGAGGCCTTGCCGAGCTGTGCCGGCAACACGACATCCTGCTCATCGTGGATGATGTCCAGGCCGGCTGCGGACGGACCGGGACCTTCTTCAGCTTCGAGGAGGCGGGGATCACTCCGGATATCGTCTGCCTGTCGAAGTCCATCTCGGGCTTTGGACTGCCTTTGGCACTGACACTGTTCAAACCCGGACTGGATATTTGGAAGCCTGGCGAGCACAACGGAACTTTCCGGGGGCACAACCCGGCATTCGTCACCGGCGCCGCTGCCCTGGAGCACTACTGGCGGGACGGCAGCTTCCAGTCAAGCGTCGCGGGGCTCATTTCCCAGCTCCACGAGGGGCTTACCCAGATCGCAGCGGGCGTCGAAGGCGCCACGGTCCGTGGCCGGGGACTGCTCGCGGGTGTTTACTACCCCAACCCCGAGACTGCGGAGAGGATTGCGGCTGAATCCTTTGCCCGGGGTCTGCTCGTGGAAACGTCCGGACCCGAAGGGGAAGTGGTCAAGACGATGCCCGCGCTGACTATCAGCCCCGAGGATCTTCAGAAGGGACTCGATATTCTCGCTGCGGCCGCAGTGACTGTGACCGGGGAGCCGGTGGCCTTGGGATCAACCATTTGAGCATCCGATCAGGGCGAAACGGCTCGAAGGGGCCAGTGCCCCTTGCAAGAATCGAAGTAGATTTCGGGGAGCAAAATGGGTACCCGCAAGGCAGCAGCTTTCAACGACAGTGATCTAGCGGAAACCGACCGGGCGATTCCCCCGGGTAGTGTCATTGTTCAAAAGTTTGGCGGTTCGTCCCTGGCAGATGCCGCGGGTATCCTCCGGGCAGCCGAGCGGATCGCCAAAACACGGACCAACGGCTATCGGGTCGTGGCGGTGGTGTCCGCCATGGGGGACACCACCGATGAACTCTGCGATCTTGCCGCGGAAGTTTCCGCCCGGCCCTTGCCTGTGGACCTTGACGCCCTGCTGAGCATCGGCGAGCTTGTGTCCTCGGCCCTTTTGGCGATTGCCCTGGCGGATCTCGGCCAGCTGCCCCGCACATTTACGGGCAGTGCGGCCGGCCTCATTACCGACAACATCCACGGCAAGGCACACATCACCGATGTCAGGCCGGACCGCGTCCGCAGTAGTCTGGCCCGTGGCGAGGTCCCCATCGTCGCAGGATTCCAGGGCAGGACGAAGAAACGGAACAGGGTGACCACGCTCGGCCGTGGCGGCTCGGATCTCACAGCGGTCGCCCTGGCCGCTGCGCTCGAAGCCGATATTTGCGAGATATACACGGACGTCGACGGCGTCTACACCGCGGACCCCCGGGTTGTCCCGACGGCGCGGAAGATCGAGATCCTCTCGAGCGAGGAAATGCTTGAGTTCGCCGCCTCCGGCTGCAAGGTATTGCACCTGCGGTGTGTTGAATACGCCCGCCGGTTCGGTATTCCGATCCATGTGAGGTCCTCCTTCGTGCCGGAGCCCGGGACGTTGATCCTGCCCGGCCTTGACCGTCATCCACTGCTCCAGCCCGCCAGGGAACAACCCGAGGTGACCGCTGTAGCCGGGGTCAACTCGGCGTCGAAAATCACTGTCGTGGGAATTCCGGACCAGCCGGAGAGCATGGCGCGCATCTTGCATGTCCTCTCTCGGTCCGGGGCGCATGTCCAGGCAATTGTCCAAAATACGGCCGGCCCCGGCCCGAGGCGTTCCGATGTTGCACTGATCGTGCCTGCTGCCCATGCAGGTAACGCCCTTGCTGTGCTGGATGCCGAAAAGGGAAGCATTGGATTTGAAGGTTTGCAGCACGACGACCGGGTGGGCCGGGTGTCCATTACTGGACTGGGCATGCGGTCGTCCCCGCAAATCTTCTGCACCTTCCTCAAGGCCCTGTCCGACGCCGACGTGGAGCTCGATCTCGTCGACATCTCCGAGACGTCCGTGGGGGCTGTCACGCACGCCGACCGGCTCGCGGATGCCGAGCGCGCTGTCCGGCGGGCCTTCGGCATGACCCCGGCGGACGAGGCAACGGCGGCCGGTCATGAAGGCCATCTCACACCCGCTGTTGGCCCCCCGCTCCAGACGTGGGTCCCGATTTCCGGCCAGGATATGACCCCTGTTCCGGCGGGCGACAGAACTGTGGCACGTCACTTCTAGCGAAGGAGCTAAAGGATGGGCAAGACCGCGAGGACCGGAAACGGCCTCACCAGACCTCCCGAGTTGCGGGGAATCATGTCGATGATCGGCGGCTCGGAAGGCGGAACTGTCCTGACGTCGGCTGCGCCCGATCAGGCCGCCCGCTGGCGGCGGGGCGAGCGGTTGGACCGGCTGTTTGAGGATAGTTGCGACCGCTTGCGGGAACAGGGGCGCGGCGACCAGGTTGCCGTCGATGCGGGGGACGTTGTCCTGACGTACACGGAGCTGGATGAACGGGCGAACCAGCTGGCGCGGCATCTCTTGGTGTGCGGTGCCCGGCCGGGTGACCGCATCGCCCTGCTGTTTGACCAGCCATGGCGGGCCTACGTGGCGATGCTGGCCGTTCTGAAGATCCACGCGGCCTATGTTCCCCTGGACCCGGGTTTCCCCCCTGACCGTCTTCAGTACATTGTCGAGGACGCCAACGTGGCCATGGTCCTGTCTCTGTCCCATCTGAGGGATCTGCTGCCTGAGGTGGCCGCTGTCACGGTGTGCGTCGATGATGTGCAGGCCCAGATCGACGCCAAGGATTCCTCCCGTTTGGGAAGCGCGGACCATGGCGGAACCAAGGATGAGCTGGCCTACATTATCTACACCTCCGGCTCGACCGGCCGGCCCAAGGGCGTGGCAGTGGAGCAGGCCAGCATCTGCAATTTTGTCCGGGTGGCCTCTGACATCTACGGGATTGAGTCCACGGACCGCGTGTACCAAGGTATGACGATCGCCTTCGATTTCTCGGTGGAGGAAATCTGGGTTGCCTGGATGGTCGGAGCCACGCTGGTGCCCAAGCCGGGCCGGTCCAGCATGCTGGGTGCCGAACTCGCGGAGTACCTGCAGGAAAAACGGATCACCGCCCTTTGCTGCGTTCCAACGCTGCTGGCGACGCTTGACGAGGACCTGCCCGATTTGCGGTTCCTGCTGGTCTCCGGAGAGGCGTGCCCGAAGGATCTCGTGATGCGCTGGCACCGCCCCGGCCGGCGCTTCCTGAACGTCTACGGCCCCACCGAAGCGACCGTGACTGCCACCTGGTCGGTCCTGGACCCGGACCTGCCCGTGTCCCTCGGAGTGCCCTTGCCCACCTACACCGCGGTCATTGTGGATCCCGCCGAGCTTCGGGCCCTGCCGCGCGGTGAAATGGGAGAAATCGGCCTCGCAGGGGTGGGGCTGGCGCGCGGGTACGTGAACCGTCAGGACCTGACGGAGCGGGCCTTTGTCCCGGATTTCCTCGGAATCGAGAACAACCCGTCCGGCCGGATTTATCGCACAGGGGACCTCGGACGGGTGAACGACGACGGGCAGCTCGAATATTTCGGCCGGATCGATACCCAAGTCAAAATACGTGGCTACCGCATCGAACTGAGCGAAATAGAATCCGTCCTCCTGCAGCTCCCCGGCATTGCACAGGCAGTCGTACAGACGTATGAGCCGGAACAAGGAACCGTGGAGCTGGCCGCCTACTACACCCTGCGCCAGGACGTGGAGGGCGTGGATGCTCATGACCTCCACCGGATGCTGCGCACCAGGCTCCCCGGATACATGGTTCCTGCCTATTTTGAACAGCTGGACTCCATTCCCATGATGGCCAGTGACAAAGTGGACAGGAAGCGGCTACCCCGTCCCGAGCACAGGATCAGCCGGGCGGCCGCGGGGTCCTTTACCGCCCCCACAACTGCCGCCGAAGAGGCCCTGGCCGCGCAGCTTGGCACCGTCCTGAGCCTTGAGAAGGTTTCCACCGATGCCCACTTCTTCAACGACCTTGGCGCCGACTCGCTGTTGATGGCCCGCTATTGCGCCCGCATCAGGAAAGAAACCGCCCTGCCCGCAGCCGCGATGCAGGATATCTATGAGAACCCGACGGTCCGGCAGCTCGCCGCCTGCCTCGAAGCCCGGCACAGTGAATCCGTCCTCAGCGCGGCCGTAGCAGAGACCGACGCTGTACCCCCGGTTCCGATGCCACCACCCAGCACCTTCCAGTTCGTCATGTGCGGGGCAATTCAGTTGCTGATTTTCCTGGGTTACACTTCGTACGCTGCTTCCCTGCTGATTATCGGCTTCCAGTGGACATCCGGGGGCAGCAATCCATTTGACATGTGGCTGCGGTCCATTGGTTTCGGCGCCGCCATGTTCCTGATCCTTTCCGCGACCCCGATCCTCGCCAAGTGGATTCTGGTTGGGCGGTGGAAGCCGGGCAACATCCGAATATGGAGTCTGGCTTATCTCCGTTTTTGGGCAGTCAAGACACTTACCAGGGCAAATCCACTGGTCTTGTTCGCCGGCTCTCCGCTGTATGTGGTGTACCTGCGGCTCCTGGGCGCAAAGATCGGCAAGGGGGTGGTGATCTTCTCCCGGAAGGTGCCCGCGTGCCCGGACCTGCTCACCGTCGGTGACAACACAGTCATCCACAAGAACTCCTCGTTCCAATGCTATCGGGCACGCTCGGGCATGATTGAAACCGGTCCCGTGATGCTGGGCAGAAATGTCCTTGTGTCGGAGAAAACCACGTTGGACATCGCTACGTCGATGGGAGACGACACTCAGCTGGGACATGCTTCATCGTTGCAGACCGGGCAGGTTGTACCTGGTGGACAAATCTGGCACGGTTCGCCTGCTGCGCGCACCAACACCAATTACCTGCGTGTCCCGCCCACTAATTGCGGCACGCGACGCAGGGTCATTTTCAGCCTTCTCCAGTTGTTCAACCGTTTGGTCCTGGTGGTTCCGGCGGGCCTTCTCGGGCTGGCCGTGCTCCTGCCCCCCTACCTGAGCACGGGACACCTGCAGCCGGGCTCCCCAAACTTTTTCATAGACGTACTCGCCGTAACACTGGTTCTGTTCGTTGTCGGGCTGATCACCGGCCTGATCATCATCTTCAGCATCCCGCGTTTGCTCAATCGCTTCATCAAGCCGGAAAAGGTCTATCCGCTGTACGGCGTGCACTTCACCATCCAGCGCATGATCGCCCGCGTGTCCAACGTCAAACTGTACAAAGATGTCTTCGGCGACAGTTCGTACATAGTGCACTATCTCAAGGCCTTGGGTTATAACCTCGGCAGGGTGGAGCAAACCGGGTCAAACTTCGGCCCCACACTGGCCCACGAGTCGCCGTTCCTGAGCTCAGTGGGAACAGGAACTATGGTCGCGGACGGCCTCAACATGATGAACGCCGACTTCTCAAGCACGTCGTTCCGTCTCTCGCGGGTCCACCTGGCTGGCCACAACTTTCTCGGTAATGCCATCAGTGTTCCGATCGGATCCAGGGTCGGGGAGAACTGTCTCTTGGCCACGAAGGTGATGATTCCGATCGACGGTCCGATCCGTGCGGATGTGGGCCTGCTGGGGTCACCGCCGTTCGAGATTCCCCGGTCTGTTCAGCGTGACGCCCAATTTGATGAACAGACGATTGCAGAGGCGCGGAACAGCGCTCTCCCGGCAAAGAACCGGCACAACATCCTGAGCATGGTGCTGTTCCTGGCCGTGCGCTGGTTCCTGTTGTTTGTTGCCACGTTTAGCGCCGCCGTTGCCGTGTCGGCATTCAGCTTCCTCGGTGTGCTGGCGATCGCAGCCATGATGCTCACCTTGCTGCTGTTCCGCGTACTGATTGCCGTGCTTGTTGAGCGCTCGGTCATGGGCTTCCGCCACCTGAAGCCGCAATACTGCTCCATCTACGACCCCTACTTCTGGCGGCACGAACGTCTATGGAAGCTGCTGGCCATGCCGGGCTTCAACGGAACCCCGTTCAAGCCCGTGATCTGGCGAATGCTGGGCGTCAAAGTCGGCAAGCGGCTCTACGATGCCGGCGCCAACATACCGGAGAAAACTCTTGTGGCTATCGGTGATGATTGTGCGTTCAATGAAGGAGCCACCATTCAGGGCCACTCCATGGAAGACGGGGCCTTCAAGTCCGACTACATCGTTCTCGGCAACCGCTGCTCCCTTGGCGTGGATTCGTGGGTCAACTACGGGGTGACGATGCAGGATGGTTCGTCACTCGGTGCCGACGCCCTCTTGATGAAGGGCGAAGACGTCCCGGAAGATGCAACCTATACCGGCAACCCGGCGCGGGAGGTGACAAGCCCCGTCGCCCCCAAACCGCTCGCGGCCGTGGTTTCTGGGAGCCCTCGCTACGGCGTTCCGCGCCACGGTGGCCCCCGCCACCGGGAAGCCGTCGCAGTACCCGCTGGACTCGTCAGACTCTCGAAGGGAACCTACGCAACTCACGGGACGCACAGGGCTCCCAAGGCAGCGCGGACCCTCGTCAAGCCTAACGTCGAGGCCGAGGACAAAGCAGGGACGCCGGGTTCTGGTTCCTAGTGCGAACTGGTTGGCAGGGGAGCGTCTTCGGGGAAGTCGTCGGGGAAGTCCTCGGTCACGGCCGGCCCGGAATGGCGTCCACGGCGCAGCGACTTCTGTAGTGCCCTGCGCTCGCGCCGGCCTTCCACGAGCCGGTACAGCACCGGGACCAGGATGAGTGTGAGGGCGGTGGAGGAGATCAGGCCGCCGATCACCACGATCGCCAGGGGCTGGGAGATGAATCCGCCGCCGCCGGTCAGTCCCAGCGCCATCGGGGTCAGGGCGAACACCGTGGCGAGCGCTGTCATGAGGATGGGGCGGAGGCGCTGGCGGGCGCCGTGCATGATCGCGTCCGCCACGTTCATCCCGGGTTCGCCGTTGCGCGGCTGGCGATACTGGTTGATGAGGTCGATCAGCACAATCGCGTTGGTCACCACGATGCCCACGAGCATCAACATGCCGATCAGCGACGGCAGGCCCAACGGCACACCGGTCACCACGAGCAGGGCGATTGCGCCTGTCGCGGCGAACGGGACGGAGACCAGCAGGATCAGCGGCTGCACGAGCGATTTGAACGCAGCCACCATGATCACGTAGACGATCGCGATGGCAGCGAGCAGTGCGAGCCCGAGCTGGCGGAACGAATCGGCCTGCTGCGTCGTGGCACCGCCGATCGTGGCGGTCACCCCGGGCGGCAGCTGGACTGACTTGAGCCGGTTCTGCACCTCGGTGCTGACCGCGCCGAGGTTGGAGCCCGACGGCGTCACCGAGACCCGCGCGGTGCGCTGGCCGTTGCTGGCGGTGATGGAGACGGGGACGTCCACCTGCTCTACCGAGGCGATGCTGCCCAGCGCAACGGCGCCGGCCGCCGTCGGGAGCGGCATGTCCCGGACGGCCTCGATGCTCGTGAAGCGGGTGCCCTCGCCAATCCGGACCGGGAAGTCGTTGGTGTCGATGCGGATCGTCCCGGCCGGAATCGGGCTGATCGTGGCGGCCAGGACCCCGGCCACGCGCCCCTCGTTCAGGCCGGCCGCGACGGCCTTGGCGCGGTCCACCTTGACCTGGACCACCGGCTGGCTGGCGGCCAGGTTGGTGGCCACTTCGCTGCTGCCCGGGACACCGTCCATGGCCTTGACCATCGCGTCACTGGCCGTCTGGAGGTCGGCGGTGGTGGCGGCCTTGAGGGTGATGTCCACGGTTGACGAAGTGCCGAAGCCGCCCTGCTGGGAACCGACCGTGATCTTTCCGGCATCGCCGAGCTTGGAGAGTTCGCTGCGGACGGTCTCCTGGAGCTTGCCCTGGTTGGCCTTCTCGTCCGTCACCACGGTGAACGTCGAATTGGACGCGCCGGAGGAGAGCAGGGCCGAGAAGCCGGTCTGGGCGTTGCCGGTGGTGGCCTGGACGTCTTTGATTCCGTCGATGCCCCGCAGGGTGACCTCGACGCGGATCGCCGAAGCGCTGGCCTCGTCAAGGCTGGTCCCTGCCGGCAGGGCCTGCTTGACGGTCATGCTGTTCTCGCCGGAGCGGCCCAGGAGGTCGGTGGCGAGCAGCGGGGACATCGCCACGGTGCCGGCAAGCACCAGGGCCGCGGCGACCAGGGTGAGGACCGGGTGCCGCTGCGTGCCGGACAGGACAGGCAGGTAGCCGCGCTGCAGGAGCGTGCTCTGCTCGGCCTCGTGCGCCTTGGCGGCAATGCCAGCGGCAGAGGCCGGAGAGCCGGTGACGGCGGGCGTGCGCAGGAACCAGTAGGCCAGCACCGGCACGATGGTCAGCGAGACCAGCAGCGAGGAGAGCAGGGCGATGGTCACTGTCAGGGCGAACGGACGGAACAGCGCACCGGCCAGGTCGCCGACGAAGGCGATGGGCAGGAAGACGGCCACGGTGGTCAGGGTGGACGCCGTGATGGCGCCGGCAACTTCGCGGATGGCGGTTCCGATCGCGGTGATCTTGTCCTCGCCGTAGCTCAGGTGCCGTTTGATGTTTTCGATGACCACGATCGAGTCGTCCACGACGCGGCCGATGGCGATGGTGAGCGCGCCAAGGGTGAGGATGTTGAGTGAGTAGCCGGTGCCAGCGAGGCCGATGAACGTGATCAGCAGGGACAGCGGGATGGACACGGCCGTCACCAGGGTGGCGCGCACTGACATCAGGAACACCAGGATCACCAGGACGGCGAAGCCCAGTCCCAGCAGGCCCTCGGTGGTGAGGTCCTTGATGGACTTCTCGATGAACGGCGCCTGGTCGAAGACCGGGGTGAATTTGGCGTTGGAGCCAAGCTCGGCCTCAAGTTGCGGGATGGCGTCCTTGACCGCGTGGGAGATCGCGACGGTGTCGCCCTCGGGCTTCTTGGTCACGGACAGGGCGAGGGTTTCCTTGCCGTTGGTCCGCGTGATTGACGTGCGGGCGTCCTCGACCAGGCTGACATCCGCCACGCTGCCGATCGTCGCCGCATCACGGGCCGCGCCCAGCGGGAGGGCCTTGATGGCGTCGAGGGAGTCGACCGGGCTGCCGATCTGCAGCGAGAGGGTTTTGCCCTGTTCCTCGATGGTGCCGGCCGGGACCAATGCACCGTTGTTCTTCAGCGCGTCGCTGATGGCCTGGAGGCTCGTGCCCGATGCCGCCAGGTCCCGGGGCCGCGGCAGGATCTGGATGTGCTGCGTGGCGCCGCCGGTCACGTCGGCGCCGCGCACGCCGTCGAGCTTCTGCAGCACAGGGACGCTGAGCCGGGCGAGATCGGCGTTGAGTTCACTGAGCGGTTTGTCGGAGGACACGGCCAGGAAGACGATCGGGAAGTCGCTGATGCTCCCGGCGATCGCCTGCGGCTGGACGTCCTTCGGCAGGGCCTGCTTGGCGTTGGAGATGGCGCGGTCGATCTGGTTCCGGGCCCGGTCCAGGTTGGAGCCGTAGGTGAACGCCAGGGAAATCTGCGAGACGCCGTTCCGGGACGTTGACGACGTCGATTCCAGCCCCTCGACGCTGTTCAGCGCCTTTTCCAACGGGGCACTGATCTGCTTGTCCACGACTTCCGGCGACGCACCGGGCATCGAGGAGATCACAGTGATCTGCGGGAACTCGATGGAGGGGATGAGCTCCTGTTTCAGCGAGGACATCGTGATCACGCCGAAAACGCAAGCGAACACCGTGATCAGCGCGATCAGGGCCCGGTTGGCGAGAGACAGCTTTGCGAGCCGGAACATCTCATGGTCTCCTGGTGGGTCGGGGGCGTCCTGCACAACGGGACATCAAAAAACGGGGACGTCACGGGTTGCAGCGGTCCCAAACCAGCAGTGTAAACCAGCCGCGGCCGGGCACCGGCTTAGTTGCTGGCGGTGACCTGTTCGAGTTGCAGCGCCTTGGCCGTCTCGGCCTCCAGCGTGGCGGCGAGCTCAGGGTTGTCGTTGAGCTTGACGCCGTAGCCGGGCATCATGTCCTTGAGCTTGGACTGCCAGCCCTTGAAGTTCTTCGGGAAGGACTTCTGGAGCAGCTCGATCATGATCGGCACGGCGGTGGACGCGCCCGGGGATGCGCCAAGCAGGGCGCCGATGGTGCCGTCGCGTCCGGCGATGACCTCGGTGCCGAACTGCAGCACGCCGCCCTTCTTCGGGTCCTTCTTGATGATCTGGACCCGCTGGCCGGCGGTGATGAGCTCCCAGTCGCCGTCCTTGGCCTCGGGGTAGTACTCCCGCAGGGCCTCGACCTTGTCGCCGTGACGCTTGGCGACTTCCTTGATCAGGTAGGCGGTGAGGTCCATGTTGTCCTTGGCCACGGCCAGCATCGGGATGATGTTGGAGGGGCGGATGGACAGCGGCAGGTCCAGGTAAGAGCCGCTCTTGAGGAAGTTCGTGGAGAAGCCGGCGTACGGGCCGAACAGCAGGGAGCGCTTGCCGTTGACGTAGCGGGTGTCCAGGTGCGGCACGGACATGGGCGGGGCGCCGACAGACGCCTGGCCGTAGACCTTCGCGCTGTGCCGGGCGGCGATGCCCTCGTCGGTGCAGCGGAAGAACTGGCCGGAGACCGGGAAACCGCCAAACCCCTTGCCTTCCGGGATACCGGAGGCCTGCAGCAGGTGCAGGGCCCCGCCGCCGGCTCCGACAAACACGAACTTCGCGTGGATGGAGCCGTGCTCGCCGCTCCTGGCGTGCTTCAGCGACAGGTCCCAGCCGCCGCCGGACGCGCGCTTGATGTCGCTGACGTTGTGGCCGTAGTTGATCTCCACGCCGTTGTTGCCCAGGTAGGTGGTCAGCTCGCGAGTCAGGGCGCCGAAGTCGACGTCGGTGCCCTCGGCGGCGCGGGTTGCCGCGACGCGCTGCTTGGGGTCGCGGCCCTTGACGATCAGCGGGGCCCACTTGGCGATCTGCGCGTGGTCCTCGGAATACTCCATCGAACGGAACAGCGGGTTCGGCTTGAGTGCCTCGTAGCGGGTGCGGAGGAACTTGGTGTGGTCCTCGCCGATCACGAAGCTCATGTGCGGAACGGTGTTGATGAAGCCCTTGGGGGAGCCGATCAGCGAGTTCGAGACGAGGTGGGACCAGAACTGGCGGGACAACTGGAACTGCTCGTTGATGTTCAGGGCCTTGCCGGGGTCCACCGAGCCGTCTTTGGCTGCGGGGGAGTAATTAAGCTCACACAGGGCAGCGTGTCCGGTGCCGGCGTTGTTCCACGGGTCGGAGCTTTCCAGTCCGGGCTCGTCCAGACGCTCAAAGAGCGAGATGGTCCAGTTCGGCTCAAGCTGCTTGATGAAGGCGCCGAGCGTGGCGCTCATGATGCCGCCGCCAATCAGGACGACGTCGGCGTGTTGGGTCTTGGAAATGAAAGTCACAATCAGTCTCCGATAGCAGCGGCTCTGGCTGTCACAGAATATCCCGCACCGCCCACTAACTGAAATTGGCCCCGGGCGTCAAGGCCTTAGCTCGACCTTTGTGAAAACTTCGTTCAGCACCGGCGACGCCGGGTACTTCAGCACCCGGTCCGAGAGCGCCAGGGCCGAGATCGGGAAGGCAATGGGAACCGCAGGCACCGTGGCCGCGATCTGCCCGTTGATGGTCTGGTACTCCTCGGTGCGGTCCTTGCCGTCCGGCAGGCCCCGGGCCCGGGCGATCTTGGAGAAGACCTGGGGATCCTGGTAACCGAATTCGCCGGTGTTCTCGCCGAAGAGCGGGCCCACGAAATTGTCGGGGTCCGAATACGAGCCGTTCCAGCCCAGCAGGTGCAGGGCGTGGTCGCCCGGGGACGTGACCTTCTGCAGGTAGCCGTCAGCCCAGTCCACCGGTACGGGCTTGACGTTGAGCCCGACGGCGGTCAGTTGCCGGCTGATCTCGGCGTACACCTTTTCCGGCGTCGGCAGGTAGGGCCGGGTGACGTTGAGCGGATAGTAGAACTTCAGCTCCTCGCCCTTGTAGCCGGCCTCGGCCAGGAGTTCCTTGGCCTTGCCCGGGTTGTAGCCGAGCGCCGCGGCATTGTTGTTGAAGCCGCTGAGCTTGGGCGGAACAAACTGGGATGCCTGGGCCGTGTTGTCGATGAAGAACCGGCGGATCAGAGTGTCCTTGTCCAGCGCCATTTCGATCGCCTGGCGGACCTTGAGGTTCTGCAGGATGGGGACCTGCTGGTTCATGCCCAGGTACATCACGGAGAACGGGTCCCGCTGGATGATCTGCTTTCCGCTCTTGACCAGTTGGTCAAAGTTTCCCACGGTGACGGCGTCGTAGGCGTCGATCTTGCCGTCCAGGAGCGCCTGCATCCGGGTCTGCGGGTGATCGTAGGTCACGAACTTGATGGTGCCGATCTGCCCTTTGTCACCCCAGTAGTCCTTGTTGCTGGCCAGGGAGACGCTGCCCGAGTCCCAGGAGCCGAAAACGTACGGCCCTGTGCCTACCGGGTGGAGGCCGTAGGCGGATACCGGCTGCCCGCCCCGGCGCTGGTTCAGGACGTCAGCGTTCTCCGCGGCGAGGGCCTTGGGCGAAGAGATCGCGAAGGCCGGCAGGGTGAGGGCCTGGAGAAAACCCGTGAAGGGCTGGGTGAGGCCGATCCGCACATTGTCCGGCGCGACGGCGGTGCAGTTCTTGTATATGGACAGCGACGCCTGGTCCGAATGGGCCTTGAAGACGCCCTTGAAGGTGGTACCGGTGGCCTGTTCGCGGAGGGCCGGTGAGAAGTTGAACCAGCGGTTGAAGTTGGTGCAGACCGCGGCGGCGTCGAACGGTGTCCCGTCCTGGAATTTAACGTTCCCGCGCAGCTTGAACTCGTAAGTCCGGCCTTCATCGCTCTGGGACCATTCGGTGGCCAGCAGCGGCGTGGGCTGGCCGGTGGTCTGGTCTACGCCCACGAGGCCTTCCAGTACCTGCCGGGAGACGCGGTATGACTCGACGTCGGAGACCAGGGCAGGATCGAGCCCGAGCGGCTCCGAGCCGGTGCCGAAGGTGAAAAGCGCGGTAGGTGCCGCGCTGGCGGTGGCAGAGGCGGTGGGGGAGCTGGGTGCCGGGCCGAGGCTGCCCGTGCAGGACGCGAGCGGCAGGACAAGGAGGGCGGCCCCGATGCTGGCGGCAATCCGCCGCACTGTCCTGCTGGGCACTGTACTGCTGGGCACTCGAGAATCACCTCTGGGAACTGGATGGTCCGCCGGCTGCGGACCAGCCCCAGTCTAGTTGACGGCCGGGTCCGCCAGCTCTTGTGGCACACCGCCGCAAGGCGCACGGCAGCGCAAAAAGCGGAGGCCCGCACCTGGTGGTGCGGGCCTCCGCTTCTCCTAGTGGTCCAGGGAGTCAGGCTGGAGCCGGGCAGGAGTGCAAATGGGCTGACTACTTGGGCATCAGAACTGAGTCGACCATGTAGACAGTGGCGTTGGCGGTCTGGACGCCGCCGCAGACAACGTTGGCGCCGTCAACCTTGAGGGCATCCTTGGTGCCGGTGACCGTCACCGAACCGCCTTGAACCGTCTTGTGGGTGCCGACGATCTGGTCCGGGGTGATCTTGCCGGGGACAACGTGGTAGGTCAGGATCTTACTCAGCGTGGCGTCGTCCGTCTTCAGGGCCTCGATCGTGGCCGGATCGATCTTCTTGAAGGCGTCATCCGTCGGGGCGAAGACGGTGAATTCGCTGCCGTTGAGCGTGTCCACCAGGTTGACCTTGGGGTTGAGCTTGCCGGACACGGCGGCGGTCAGGGTGGTGAGGATCGGGTTGTTGGACGCCGCGGTGGCTACCGGGTCAAGCGCCATGCCGGAGACGGAGCCGGCACCGCTGGGAACCTGGGCGGCGTAGGCGGCGCAGCCGGAGCCGACGAGGTTGGCGGCCGGATCCATGGCCGCGGCGGAGGCGCTCGTGGAGGGGGAGGCCATGCTGGATTCCGCCGGTGCGGAGGACGGGGCCGAGGAGGCGGGGGCCGACGAGGCGCTGGTTCCGCCACAGGCAGTGAGGCTGAGCATGGCGGCAGCTGCGATACCTGCAACGGCGAACGTGGTGCGCTTGATGTTCTGCATTTCGGTTTCTCCTTTGTTGTGCCGATGTTTGCCGGCGGCGAATATTTGCCGCTGCGGCCCTTTCCCGACTGTTGGGCACCGACCCTTGGTTGGTGTCTCAATGGGTATTCGGCTGCTCGGAGGAAACGGATGGGTGCGGATGTGAAATTCTTTTTGGCGGGGTCAAAACTCCTGAAAAATCCCGGAACAGCGCCGGAAACCACGAGAACCCCGGTCCGAAGACCGGGGTTCTCTCTGTGCGCAAGGGGGGACTTGAACCCCCACGCCCGAAGGCACAGGAACCTAAATCCTGCGTGTCTGCCAATTTCACCACTCGCGCGCGGCGCCGTCGTCGTCCCGGGAAAGAACCCCGGCGGCGGACGCCAGGCTCCATTGTACCTATTGCCGGTTTGCTGGTTGCAACGGCTGCCGCGGGCGGACGGACCGGAGACCGGGGACTAGGCGTCGAGTTTCAGGTCCCGGCGAAGTTTGGCGACATGCCCGGTGGCCCGGACGTTGTACTGTGCGACGGCAACCCGGCCGTCGGCGTCGACGACGATGGTCGAGCGGATCAGGCCCTGGTAGGTCTTGCCGTAGTTTTTCTTTTCGCCCCGGGCCGCGTAGGCCTCGGCGACGGAGTGGTCCTCGTCGGAGAGCAGCGGGAAGTTCAGCCCTTCGGCGGCCGCGAACGCGGCAAGCTTCCCGACGGGGTCGGGGGAGATGCCCACGACGTCATAACCTGCGGCCTGAAGCGCGCCGAGGGAATCCCGGAAATCGCAGGCCTCCTTGGTGCATCCCGGCGTGGCGGCTGCCGGGTAGAAGTAGAGCACGGTCTTCCGGCCCCGGAAATCACGCAGGCTGACGTCCTGTCCTTCGGCGTTCTTGAGGGTGAAATCCGGTGCTGTGGCACCGGCGGTGAGTCGCTCGGACACGGGTGTCTCCTTGGTGAGGTTGGTCATGAAGCGGGGTGATAATCCAGCGTAGTGACGCGATCGGCGCCGGACGAATCCGCTGCTCGCTATACTCTTGGGTATGCCTGATATGGATCGCTGGCCCACGGGCCGCCTATTGTCCACGGCAGCACGTCTTGTAGAACACTCCTGGAACGAAAAATTGGGGGCCATTGGCCTGACCCATGCCGGGGTGATCGCCATGGAGGTGCTCTCGGCGAATGGGCCGATGACGCAAGCCCAATTGGCCCAGCTCGTCCGGGTCCAGGCCCAGACGATGGGCAAGACACTGAGCCGGCTGGAAGCGCACGGCCACATTTCGCGGCACCGCAGCACCTCCGACCGGCGCAGCCATGTGGTGTCGCTGACTGACCAGGGGCGCGAGGCGGTTGCCGCGGCCGCCGACATGGAACGTTCCGTGCTCGCCGCCACGCCCATTGACCCCGACGTGCTGCGGCAGGAGCTCCAGGCCGTGGTCAGGGTGCTGGCAACCAAGTCTTCCTCGCCGGAGGCCAATGCCATCGTCACGGCTGCCGAGCCGGGCGCCATTGCCGGGGCCACCCCGCTGAATTAGCCACGCTGCTGAGGGGGAACGGGAACGGGACGGCAGGGTTTCCCGCCGTCCCAATCAGTTCCGTTCTCGAGGCCTTCAGTGGTGACCGGTCACCAGGTGTTCCTGTGGTGGTTGTGTTTCTTATTGTCGTGCCGGTTTCCGTGATGGTCCCAGAACCCGTCCTTGTCATGCCGGCAGCCGTCCCGGCCCGTCCATGAGCCGCGGTGGTCGTTGTCGTCACGCCAGTTGCCATGATCGTCGCGCCAACCCCATCCGTCGTCCTTGTCATGCCACCGGTTCTCCCCGTCCCACCAGCCATTGCGCGTGTCGTGCCGGTTGTTGTCCCGCATGTGGTGCCGGTTCACAAATGAGGACTGACTCCAGGAGCTGGCGGAGGCGGTCGAAGTGGTAACGGCGGCGCTGGCAGGCACGGCGCTGGCGCCCAGGCCCAGTGCGGCGGTCACCGCGGTTGTTCCAATGATGCGAATAGCCTTGTTCATGAAACTTGGTCCTTACGGAGATCGATTTCCCTGGCCCCGGGGGCGGGCCGTGCAGGCATGCTGCCGGGGGCCCATGATTTCCGTGTCTGCTGACGCGATCCTCAGTGTGGGCACCGGGAGATCTGAATATCATTTTTGGTGGTCGCGTCGGGCCCTCTGGCCGGCGTTGTTGTCGGTCCGGGTCTGCAGGACCGGTCGCTCCAGAACTGTTGCCCGGAGCACCTTTCCAGTCAACGCCCCAGCATTGACTCTCAAAAGGGACTAAAGACCCTGTTTCTGCCGCAATCGGACGGATCGTTTCAGGAGCCAGGAAGCTGGCGGTCGGAGCAGCCCCGGCACGTTGGCCGCTGCCTGGATTGACGCTGCCTACACCGTTACAGCCTGGTTCGCCAGGGTGGCGACGATGGCTGACATTTTGAGGCCGGTGAGCACCGCCGTGAGCAAGACGACGCTGATCGTGACCCACACCGGGGCGAGCCCACGCCGCGGGGCGACCTCGTGGACGATCACGGAGCGGCCAATCACGTAGACCTCCCTGCTGAGGAACACCCACGCCCAGTGGAACGGGCGGACAACGCCGTCCTTGCGCAGCCGGTCCCAGTCCAGGTACGCCAGGAGGGCGGACACACCGTAGGCCACGAAACTGATTGCTATGAAGAGGAAGTAAGGCGCCGTGAAAATCGACGCCGGATCAATTGTCTGGATCTGCCGCGGGCCCACGGTGCGCAGCCGGAGCACAGGGTTCCAGAACATCAGCAGGATGAGCGGCACGAGCGGCAGGGCCACAATTGTCCAGATGTACGCGTTGTAGACCGGTGTCCGGTCGCTGATGCGCCTGCGCTGCGCCACCGGGTGGCGGGGCGGCGTCGCCTGGAACTGGGGTGCGTTGAACTGGCCGGTCCAGGCCGAACCGTTCCACCACTGAAGCCGGCCCGAGCCCGCCGGGTCCGGATACCAGCCAGGGCCAGGGGCGGAGGCGTTGGGCGGGACGGTCATGGCTGTTCATCCTTTGCGGGGCGTGGCGCGCGTTGGTTTCTTCTGTTCCGTGACAGAGCGTACAGGGGGATGGGCAACTCCATGATTCCCCCATTGGTCGCAGTGGTGCACTGGATGGAGTCTAACCGCGGCCCGTGCCGGCGGGAAGGCCGGCCGACGGCGCACACCCGTCCGCTGGAACCCTTGGGCCAGCCTGCCGCCCAGGCGCAAAAGGGCAGTCCGGAAGTATCGACGCGCCAGCCGATCGGGAGGACGATTAATAGGCAATCACCACGAAGGAGGTCAGTGATGTGCTATTCGTACAACAGGGATTCCTGGCGGGAAACCAGGAAGGATGCCGCAAAGGAATCTGAGGATCGCCCGGAGACGCGGTCGCAGGCGCCGGAATTCAGGTTCTGGGCCTTCCCCCGCCGCAGCAAGGAGTTCACGGTCGAAGAACCGGAGAAGGTGCGCGACCGTTCCCGCGAGAAGGTCTGATAAATCGATGTGCATGAGGCGGCCGCTGAACCACACAGATCACTGTGACGGTTCGGCGGCCGTTTCATGGCCGGGCGGGCCGGCGGAGGCCAATGGCCGCGGAAAGGCCTATGAGCAGGCCGCTGAGCGCCAGCAGGAATCCGCCGGCGAGACTGCCTTGCCCGTCCGGTCCGGGACCAACCCTGCCGGCCGCCGCTGCGGAAGGATTCGCCGTTGCGGACCCCAGGCCCTGGCCAGCGTCCGGCGACTGAGGGGCGGACGTTCCCGCCGTGGCCGTGGCCGGGACCGGAACGGAACCCGTGGCCGGTGGGGTGGGCGCTCCTTGGCTGACAGAGGGGGCGGGGCCCGGCGTCGGCGGAGCCGCGTCCTGTCCGGGGACCTGGCTTTGAGACGGCGACTGTGACGGTGATTGGGGCGGCGCGGGGTCCGACGGCGGCGCTGTGCTGCCCGGGGGAGTCACACTGGGCGCCGGGGAAGCGGACGGTGGGCCCGGCGTCGGCGAGGCGGGACAGATCTTTACGGGAAGAAGGCCGGCAGGCTTGCAGGGCGCGGCCGCCGCGGGCAGCGCAAGGACCAACGGCGAGACGGCGAGCAGCAGGGCCACGGCGGATGCGTACGAGACCTTCCGGGTGGAGTTCATCCTCACCATCGTAGGGTTTCACCGCCGGCAGCCAGGGAATCCCGGCCTTTGCGTGTCTCCTTAGCTTGGGCAAGGTCTTCGCTCGGCAACCACTGGGCAGCGACAGTGAACCCCGCTCCCGCCAAAGACCCCAAGCATCCGGAGATCTGACTCATGCCGAACATTGAGGGCCGCAAGCGAATGGAGCCGCGGATGACTCGCGGCTCCTGGACCGGCTCCGGCCGCACAGCTGACCTGGCATTCACCGCGGCAAGGATCTCCAGCGGCGGCCCTGGAGGGCCAGCACAATGGTCCAGGCGATCGGAACCAACGGGGAGGCGGACTCACCCAGGAATGCGAGGACCGCAAAGACGATCCAGAGCCCACCGGCGATGACGGAGAGGACGACAAGCGCCTTGCGGGTCACCCGTCCCGAAGCTCGCGTGGCCAGCGGCCGGTCGCAGGACGTACTCCGGCGCTCAGGTCGAAGTCAGGAGCTCTCCCAGTATTTATCGCCCACAGCTTCGAGATACAGGGTCAGGAACTCGGACAGCGTCGACGCCGCCAGTGGCCAGTCACTGCGCGGGTCCAGGGGCTGTGCGACCAAGACGGCGCCGTTGGCTTTCAGTACCAAGAGGTCCGTGTCGCCAAGGAACTCGCCGATGACGGCGTCGCTCGGCACAACGTCTGTCGGTCGGCTCGCTCGCTCGGCGTTGGTGCGCGCTGCCGCCGTCGCGGGTTCCAGAAAGTGGAGGCCCCATTGGCCGTAGTCGATGTCCTGGAACAGCCACGCCTCGCGACTTGATAGCCAGAGGGCCTCCAGCTCGGGCAAAAGTGGGTGGGCGGCCCAAGCCCCTGAGACTTCGTCGAGGGAGGCTCCTGACTCCACCTTGCAGGCGAGCCGGAATGGGTTCGACCCGACTCCGACTCCGTCGCGAGGCTCGGTCCAGTTGCGATACGGCTCGAGGGCGGCATTTACGGTTGGCATCAGTAGTCCCTCCACCACGCGTTGGGCTGGGTCCGATGCGCCGAGTTGAGTCGATACAAGCTCGTCGGCCTCACTGGCCCGTGACTTTGATGCCGGCGACCGCCCCGGTCCAGGGACCGGTCGGGTCCGGGCGGGTCAACTGGGCACTGACGTAGCCCTTCTGCAGTTGGACGACCTGCAATTGGGTTCGCGAGCAATCGACCTCGAACACCGTGTGCTCTGTTCCGCCCGGCGAGTTCTGGGAGAGGAAGATCTGGGCATGGGGGATGCCCACGCAGGCCGCGGTGACTGTGTGCGGACCGGCGGCCGTCACCGTAGCGGCCTTGGTGAAGCCAACCCCTGGCCCGTCCGCCGGACCGGCGTCGGAGAGGAGCACGGCCCCTGGCGCCTCGGCCAGACGCTTGTGCAGCTCGGCGTAGTTGCTCGCTTCCACCCCCAGCACCCCCGGATCTCTGGTCGGGGCGGCGGGTGCCGGGCGGTGGCTTTGCCCGGCCGCCGTCGGCCGCGGATCGCCCTCGTCCTCGTAGGCGCAGGAGGCCAAACTACCGGCGAGCAGCAGGCCAACAACGTATGCCGCAGCGCAGCGGACTGTTTTCGTTCCCCCAGGACCAGACATGGGCCGAGTCTACGGTCAGTGCCCTAAAAGGCAAGTCATTCCGGCCCGGCCGGTCGGGGAGGCCTTCGGCAACCTGATTGCGAGTCTGGTCTGCGCACCAGCCCGGATCTGGCCCGCCACGGCGTCGTCGCCGGCTCCTTTTCGCCAACAAAAAAGAAACCCCGACCCGCAGGCCGCTAAGCCTGCGAGACAGGGTTTCTCGCTGGTGCACCCCCCGGGACTCGAACCCGGAACCCATTGATTAAGAGTCAATTGCTCTGCCAGTTGAGCTAGAGGTGCATCTGTTGTTTTCGTTCACCGGGGCTTTTTATTTCCCGCGTTGTTCTCCGCAACGACATGAAACTCTACACGAGATTGGCTGTCGTGTGAAATCGAGGGGCGCGGGATGGTCCGGGTCAGCCGGGGAGGTTCAAAATCAGCGCGAAATCAGGGTTTTGCCCGTTGCTGAGGAGCCACAGGCGCCCGTCAGGAGCGAGTGAAACGTTGCGCACCCGGCCATACTTTCCTGTGAAATAGCTCACAGGATCTCCGGCGAATTCGCCGTTGAGGGGAACCACCCAGAGCCTTTGGCCGCGCAGGGCGCCCAGGTAGGCGGTGCTGCCGACAATTTCGAGTCCGCTGGGGGAAGACTCCGCCGTCGACGGCCACACCACCTTGGCGTCCAGGAAGCCGGGGCGGTGCGGGGCGCCCGTCACCTCGGGCCAGCCGTAGTTGCCGCCCGGCACGATCAGGTTGAGCTCGTCGTTGACGTCCGGGCCGAATTCGCTGGCCCAGAGCCGGCCCGCGCTGTCCCAGGCCAGTCCCTGGACGTTCCTGTGGCCAAAGCTGTAGACCGGGTTATCACCAAACGGGTTTCCTGGTGCCGGCCTGCCATCCGGAGTGAGGCGGAGGATCTTCCCGCCCAGCGCCGCGCGGTCCTGCGGCTGCTCCCGGCGCTGGGAGTCGCCCGTCCCCACATACAGGAAACCGTCGGGCCCAAAGCGGATCCGGCCGCCGTTGTGCGTGCCGGCCTTGGAAATGCCGGTGAAAACCGGTTCCAAGGCGCCGAGCTCCAGCCTGCCGCCACGTTCCTCCAGCCGCATGCGGGCGATTCTGTTGTCCGCCGCCGCGGTGAAGTAGGCGTAGAGGTAACGGTCCGACGCGAAGTTGGGGGAAAGGGCAAGGCCCAGGAGGCCGCCTTCGCCGCCGGGCACGACGCCGGGCACTTTGCCGACCGTGCCGAGCTGTCCGTCTTTGATGGTCCTGAGCAGTGCTGTGTCGCGCTCGGAGATGACCGCGGTGCCGTCGGGTAGATGGACCGTGGACCACGGCAGTTGCAGCCCATTAACCCGGCCCGCAACCGTGGGCTCACCCGGTGACCCGGCCGTACCCGCTGCGCCGGTGGCAGTGCGGTCTCCCGGCTGAACCACGGGCGAGGTTGAGCCGCCGGTGCAGGCGCTCAAGAAAAAAAGGACAACGGCAAGCGCCACGGCCCGGGCCGCTGCCCTGCCAGCGAAGCGGCTGCCGGTAAAACGCGGGAGTATCAAGGGACGCGTTGAGAGGGGATGGGTCGGCCGCCCGGACCGCCGGCTACTGCCGCGTCCGGCGCGGCGGCCGAAACCCGGCTGCTTCGGCGTGGGCCGGGGAGGCAAACCACACCTCAGCCCGGGTTTCTTCATACGCCGGGCTGGTCTCGTCGTGGTAGATCATCGACGAGGCATTGCCCTTGACTGTGAAACCCTCAGGACCGCTTCCGTCGGCCGCCGGAGCCGCTGACCCCTCGCCGTAGGGCTGCTCGGTGGCCAAGTGGCCGGTGGGCTCGGCCGTTTGGCTGGCGGAGGCCTCGGCCCCTGCCGGCGAGGCCGCCATCTGCGTCGTTTCCGTGTCAGCGGGACCTGCGGGCTGTGTCCCGGCGTCGGGCACTCCGGGCATCGCCGTGCCGATGGCGGTACCAGCGCCAGTGCTGGTTGAAGTGGCCGTGCCGGTAACGGTGTCCTCGTCGTCGGCCGGTTCCGCGGCTGCCGATTCCGCCCCGGGCAGAGTCGGCGCGTGGGGCTCAGTGTATTCGGGGTGGTGGACGGGCAGGCCTGCCGGTCCAGTCTCCGCAGCAGCGCCAAGCTCGGCGGCCGTCACGGCGTGCGCACCGCGGGCCGGCTCAGCGTGGGCGGCGGTGTGTGTCTCCGCCGGCGGGGCGGTCTCGGACCACTGGGTCTCCCACTCGGCATTGCCCGGGGCTCCCGTTGCTTCCGGGGCGGCCTCGGCGCCCGGCTCGATGGTCGGGGCCGCGGTGGCCGCTGCGGGCTCGGTCGCCTCGGGGGCAGCCGTGGCCTCCCGGGCCGCTGCGTCCGGCTCAGGCGCAGGCGCTGCCTTGGGCGCGGCCATCCCGGCACCGGCGGCACCCGCCGTCGGACCCGCGGCCCCGGCCGCTGCCGGGCCAACCGGACTGGCCGCCGCCGTCGAACTGGCCGCCGAACCGCTCTCCGCGCCAGACACCGGCGTCGAACCGGCGGGGCTGCCAGAAGAAATGCCGGCAGCAGTGCCGGTGCTGGTGCCTGCGGCGGATGAGGAATCTGCGCCCGGGCGGCTCTTGTTGCGGTTCAGCAGCCGCCAGACCACAGCGACCACCACGATGATGACAACGAGCCAGACGATCCAGTCCATAGCAGAGCCTTTCAGTCCGTATTCAGCCCATGAGGCATGGTTGCCGATGCTTGACGTTACGTCCGGGCAAAGCCGGCTGTCCACCCTCCCGGCGGCCAAATGCCGGGCATTCCTGGAGCGGGTCCCCGGCCCGGTGAGCAACCCGGAACCGGAACCAAACCCGGCCCGGCGTGTAGCCTCGCCTCATGGATTTCAAGCGACTGCAGATACTGCGTGAACTCGCCGGC
Source organism: Arthrobacter sp. 10N44_2 (assembly GCF_056394385.1). NCBI lineage: Bacteria > Bacillati > Actinomycetota > Actinomycetes > Micrococcales > Micrococcaceae > Arthrobacter > Arthrobacter sp. 10N44_2. The sequence continues at coordinate 306,575 of NZ_JBFTHT010000003.1, forward strand.
CGCGGGACCGTAGGCGCCACGGCCGAGGCCATGAAGGTCACGCCATCTGCAGTGTCGCAGCAACTGAAGACCCTCCAGGAGGAACTGGGCGTCGTCCTGGTGGAGAAGTCCGGCAGGGGAGTGCGCCTTACCGAGGCAGGGCTGGCCATGGCAGGCGCCGCCGCCGACGTGTCGACGGCCATGGCGCGGGCGGAAGCAACCATCGACACGTACCGGCGCGGCTGGCAGACGCGGGTGGTGGCAGCCTTCTTTCCCAGCGCCGCGGAGATGTTCCTGCCGGGCATGCTGCACCGGGTCAAGGCCGTCGAGGGGCTGCGGTTCGAGGCGCATTTCGAGGACCCGGGCGTTGCAGGGTTCGCCGGGCTGACCGCGGACTACGACATCGTCCTGGCGCACAGTGTCGACGGTCCGGAAGTCTTCGGCGGCCAGGGCCTGACAGTGGTGCCGCTGCTGGACGAACCCCTGGACGTGGCTTTGCCGGCCGGGCACGCTTTGGCCGGCAAAGCCACACTGTGCGCCGAGGACGTCGTCGGCTTTCCGTGGATGGGAGTCCCGGAGGGATTCCCCTTCGACACCGTGCTGCGCCAGATCGAGGTGCGGGCCGACTCGCAGGCGGTCCGGGCCCAGCAGTTCCCGGATTTGCGGGTCCTGGAAGCCCTGGTCAGCGCCGGGCACGGGCTGAGCCTGCTGCCGCGGTACACGGCGGTCAGCAACCAGGGCCGGGGGTTCGTCCTGCGCCCGCTCGAGGGTGTGAAGGCCAGCCGGAGCATCGTGGCGCTGGCCCGTCCGGACGTCGCGGCCCGGACCACCATCCAGCAGGTCCTGGCGATGCTCAAGGCCGAGGCCCAAGGTGTCGCCGAGGCCCCGGAACTGCGTGACACGGCTCACCAGGCCTAGGTCAAATCGGGTCCCGGTTTCATGATGTGAGACGAGAGTCCACTATTTGATCGAAATATTCCCGGTTTTCCGCTTAACGCTCCGTTCTTGGGTCGTTGGCGCCTGTAGCAGAGCCCTAGACTTTGAGCCATGAGTCAGGACACCCACACAGCAGCAGACACCAAGCCGGACATCAAGCCCCGCAGCCGGGTCGTTACCGATGGAATCCACGCCGCCCCCGCGCGCGGCATGTTCCGGGCGGTCGGCATGGGCGACGACGACTTCGCCAAGCCGCAGATCGGCGTGGCGAGCTCGTGGAACGAGATCACCCCCTGCAACCTTTCGTTGAACCGGCTCGCCCAGGGCGCCAAGGAAGGCGTCCACGCCGGCGGCGGGTTCCCCATGCAGTTCGGCACCATCTCCGTCTCGGACGGCATCTCCATGGGCCACGAGGGCATGCACTTCTCCCTGGTCTCCCGCGAAGTCATCGCCGACTCCGTCGAGACGGTCATGCAGGCCGAGCGGATCGACGGCTCTGTGCTCCTGGCCGGCTGCGACAAGTCGCTGCCCGGCATGCTGATGGCCGCGGCCCGCCTGGACCTGGCCGCCGTGTTCCTCTACGCCGGCTCCATCATGCCCGGCTGGGTCAAGCTCGAGGACGGCTCCGAAAAGGAAGTCACCCTCATCGACGCGTTCGAGGCCGTCGGCGCGTGCGCCGCCGGCAAGATGAGCCGCGAGGACCTGGACCGCATCGAAAAGGCCATCTGCCCGGGCGAGGGCGCCTGCGGCGGCATGTACACCGCCAACACCATGGCCTGCATCGGCGAGGCCCTGGGCATGTCCCTGCCAGGCTCGGCCGCACCGCCCTCCGCGGACCGCCGCCGCGACGCCTTTGCGCACAAGTCCGGCGAAGCCGTGGTCAACCTCCTGCGCCTGGGCATCACCGCCCGCGACATCATGACGCGCAAGGCGTTCGAGAACGCCATCGCCGTCACGATGGCCTTTGGCGGTTCCACCAACGCCGTGCTGCACCTGCTCGCGATCGCCCGCGAAGCCGAGGTGGAGCTGACGCTGGAGGACTTCAACCGGATTGGCGACAAGATCCCGCACCTGGGCGACCTCAAGCCGTTCGGCCGCTACGTCATGACCGACGTCGACAAGATCGGCGGCGTGCCGGTGATCATGAAGGCACTGCTCGACGCCGGCCTGCTGCACGGTGACTGCCTCACCGTCACCGGCAAGACCGTGGCCGAGAACCTCGCCGCGATCAACCCGCCGGACCTGGACGGCAAGATCCTGCGCGCACTGGACAACCCGATCCACAAGACCGGCGGCATCACCATCCTGCACGGCTCGATGGCCCCGGAAGGAGCTGTCGTCAAGAGCGCCGGCTTCGACGCCGACGTCTTCGAGGGCACGGCCCGCGTGTTCGAACGCGAACAGGGCGCGCTCGATGCCCTGGACAAGGGTGAGATCCACAAGGGCGACGTCGTCGTGATCCGCTACGAAGGCCCCAAGGGCGGCCCCGGCATGCGCGAGATGCTCGCCATCACCGGCGCCATCAAGGGCGCGGGCCTGGGCAAGGACGTCCTGCTGCTGACCGACGGACGGTTCTCCGGCGGAACCACCGGCCTGTGCATCGGCCACGTCGCGCCGGAAGCCGTCGACGGCGGCCCCATCGCGTTCGTCAAGGACGGCGACCGGATCCGCGTGGACATCGCGGCCCGCACCTTCGACCTCCTGGTCGACGGCGCCGAGCTCGAGGCCCGCAAGGTCGGCTGGGAGCCGCTCCCGGCCAAGTTCACGAAGGGTGTGCTCGCCAAGTACGCCAAGCTCGTCCACAGCGCCTCCACGGGCGCGTATTGCGGCTGATCCTCCGGGCCTGGGTGACCAGGCTTAATACGGGAAGCTCCGAGGGGCCCCGAACGCACGGCGTCCGCGCCGGGTGTTCGGGGTAGGAGATTCCCGCCTGCCGCCGATGGCTGCAGGCTCTCCAAGGGAAAACGATGGTCCCAACCAGTGGACACCGTTGTCCAAATAGTGAGACACGGGCCGGGCTCGTTGACACCCGTCTCACTCAGAGGGAAAACTGAACGCATGATCGAGATCGTTACAGCCGGAGTCACTGAATTTGAGTGCACTGCAGTCGAGAGCGCTGCAGGTGTTTCCGTCGTACTTACCAAGCGCGTGGCTCATTAGCCTTCACTGGTAAAGAACCGTCACGCGCAACCCCTCGAAGAGCCCGCCGGCTGAGGGGTTTTTTTATTTCCCGCTTCACCAGCCGCACCACCAGAACAATCCAGTAGTTCCACGATCACCGAAGATCCACAAAGGAAGAGTCCGATGAGCAAAGGATCGCCGATCAGCCCCTCGCTGATGGCCACCAAGTCCACTGGAGCCCACAAGGCTCCGGAACGCGTCGAACGTCCGGCTGACGCCGGCGTCGACTCTGCTGCCGTCTCTCCTGTCCTCGGACCGAACAACGTCGTACCCCCGACGGTCATGACCGGTTCGCAAGCAATTGTCCGCTCGCTCGAAGAACTCGGCGTCCAGGACATTTTCGGTTTGCCCGGTGGCGCGATCCTGCCCACCTACGACCCCTTGATGGCTTCCAAAATGAACCACGTTCTGGTCCGTCACGAACAGGGAGCCGGCCACGCCGCGCAAGGCTACGCCATGGTTACCGGACGGGTTGGCGTCTGCATCGCCACCTCGGGCCCGGGTGCCACCAACCTCGTTACCGCCATCATGGACGCCCACATGGACTCCGTGCCGATAGTGGCCATTACCGGCCAGGTCTCCAGCGGGGTGATCGGCACCGACGCCTTCCAGGAAGCGGACATCGTCGGGATCACCATGCCGATCACGAAGCACTCCTTCCTGGTCACGGACCCCAACGACATTCCGCATGTGATGGCCGAGGCGTTCCACCTGGCGTCCACCGGACGCCCGGGCCCGGTCCTCGTGGACGTCGCCAAGGACGCCCAGCAGGGCCAGATGACGTTCTCCTGGCCGCCCAAGATCGATCTCCCGGGATACCGGCCGGTGGTGCGCGGCCACAGCAAGCAGGTCCGCGAGGCCGCCCGGCTCATTTCCGGTGCCAGCAAGCCCGTGCTCTACGTCGGCGGCGGAGTGGTCAAGGCCCACGCCTCGGCCGAGCTGCGTGAACTGGCCGAGCTGACCGGCGCCCCCGTGGTCACCACCCTGATGGCCCGGGGCGTGTTCCCGGACTCGCACCCGCAGCACGTGGGCATGCCGGGCATGCACGGCACGGTTTCCGCCGTGACAGCCCTGCAGCAGTCGGACCTGCTGATCACCCTGGGCGCGCGGTTCGATGACCGCGTGACCGGCATCCTGAAGTCCTTCGCCCCGAACGCCAAGGTCATCCACGCCGACATCGATCCGGCGGAAATCTCCAAGAACCGCACGGCCGACGTCCCGATTGTCGGCTCGGTCAAGGAGATCATCCCGGAGCTGACCGAGGCCCTGCGCCTGCAGTTCGAAGCCTTCGGCACCCCGGACCTGACCACCTGGTGGGCCTTCCTTAACAACCTCAAGGAAACCTACCCGCTCGGCTGGACCGAACCCGAGGACGGCCTCAGCGCCCCGCAGCGCGTCATCGAACGCATCGGCGCCCTGACCGGTCCCGAGGGCGTCTATGTCGCCGGCGTCGGACAGCACCAGATGTGGGCCTCACAGTTCATCAAGTACGAACGCCCGCACGCCTGGCTCAACTCCGGCGGCGCCGGCACCATGGGCTACGCCGTGCCGGCGGCCATGGGCGCCAAGGTGGGCGAACCGGACCGCGTGGTCTGGGCGATCGACGGCGACGGCTGCTTCCAGATGACCAACCAGGAACTGGCCACCTGCGCGATCAACAAGATCCCCATCAAGGTCGCCATCATCAACAACTCCTCCCTGGGCATGGTCCGGCAGTGGCAGACCCTCTTCTACGAGGGCCGCTACTCCAACACCGACCTCAACACCGGACATGACACGGTCCGCATCCCGGACTTCGTCAAGCTGGCGGACGCCTACGGCTGCGCTGCCTTCCGGTGCGAACGCGACGAGGACATCGACGCGACCATCCAGAAGGCACTGGAGATCAATGACCGCCCGGTGGTCATCGACTTCGTCGTGAGCCCCAACTCGATGGTGTGGCCGATGGTCCCCGCGGGGGTCAGCAACGACCAGATCCAGGTTGCCCGCAACATGACCCCGGAATGGGAAGAGGAGGACTGAACATGACCCGCCACACATTGTCCGTTCTGGTCGAAGACAAGCCCGGTGTGCTGACCCGCGTCGCCAGCCTCTTCGCCCGCCGGGCCTTCAACATCAATTCCCTGGCCGTCGGCCCCACCGAGGTCCCGGGCATGTCCCGGATGACCGTGGTGGTCGACGCCGATGGCGAGCTGATCGAACAGGTCACGAAGCAGCTGAACAAGCTGGTCAACGTGATCAAGATCGTCGAGCTCACCTCCGAATCTTCCGTACAGCGTGACCACATCCTGGTCAAGGTACGTGCGGATGCCGCAACACGCCTGCAGGTCACCCAGGCTGCAGACCTGTTCCGCGCTTCAGTGGTCGACGTCTCCACAGAGTCGGTGGTCATTGAGGCAACGGGCCACCCCGAGAAGCTCACGGCACTCTTGTCAGTGCTGGAGCCTTTCGGCATCCGCGAAATCGTGCAGTCCGGCACCCTGGCCGTTGGGCGGGGATCCCGCTCCATGAGTGACAGGGCCCTCCGCAGCGCGTAACACCGCCGGAGCCGCCCCGTTGTACCGCAGCACCACAGACAATATCTACGAAGAATCCACTCAAAAGGAGACACCCCAGTGACTGAAATGTTTTACGACGACGACGCCGACCTGTCGATCATCCAGGGCCGCACCGTCGCCGTCATCGGTTACGGCTCCCAGGGCCACGCCCACGCCCTCAGCCTCCGCGATTCCGGCGTTGACGTCCGCGTCGGCCTGAAGGAAGGCTCGAAGTCCCGCGCCAAGGCCGAGGCCGAGGGCCTGCGGGTCCTGAACGTTGCCGACGCCGTCGCCGAGGCCGACCTCATCATGGTCCTGACCCCGGACCAGGTCCAGCGCCACGTGTACGCCGAGGACATCGCCCCGAACCTGCAGCCGGGCGACGCCCTGTTCTTCGGCCACGGCTTCAACATCCGCTACGGCTACATCCAGCCCCCGGCCGACGTCGACGTCGCCCTCGTCGCCCCCAAGGGCCCGGGCCACATCGTGCGCCGCGAGTTCGAAGCCGGCCGCGGCGTGCCGGACCTGATCGCCGTCGAACAGAACCCGTCCGGCAAGGCTAAGGAACTGGCCCTGTCCTACGCCAAGGCGATCGGCGGCACCCGTGCGGGCGTCATCGAGACCACCTTCACCGAAGAGACCGAAACCGACCTCTTCGGCGAGCAGGCTGTCCTCTGCGGCGGCGCCTCGCAGCTGATCCAGTACGGCTTCGAAACCCTCACCGAGGCTGGCTACAAGCCCGAGGTCGCCTACTTCGAGGTGCTGCACGAGCTCAAGCTGATCGTCGATCTCATGGTCGAGGGCGGCATCGCCAAGCAGCGCTGGAGCGTCTCGGACACCGCGGAATACGGCGACTACGTCTCCGGCCCCCGCGTCATCACCCCGCAGGTGAAGGAAAACATGAAGGCTGTCCTCGCGGACATCCAGGACGGCACCTTCGCCAAGCGCTTCATCGACGACCAGGACGCCGGCGCGCCGGAGTTCAAGGCGCTGCGCAAGAAGGGTGAGGACCACCCGATCGAGGCCACCGGCCGCGAACTGCGCAAGCTGTTCTCCTGGATCAAGAACGAAGACGACTACACCGAAGGAACAGTCGCGCGCTAGGCATTGCCCGGCAGGGGAGCCGGACACCACATCCTGGGGTCCGGCTTCCCTGCTGTCCAGCACCACCCGCACCACCCGATTCACCAAAATCCCCACCAGATACACAAGAGAGCTAAAGAGGTCACCGGTGACAAGCACCAAACCTGTCGTACTCCTCGCTGAGGAACTTTCGCCCGCCACAGTCGAGGCCCTCGGCCCGGACTTTGAAATCCGCCAGACTGACGGCTCCGACCGTTCCCAGCTGCTCTCCGCGATCGCCGACGTCGACGCGATCCTGGTCCGCTCCGCCACCCAGCTGGACGCCGAGGCCATCGCCGCCGCCAAGAACCTCAAGGTCATCGCCCGCGCCGGCGTCGGCCTGGACAACGTGGACATCAAGGCGGCCACCCAGGCCGGGGTCATGGTGGTCAACGCGCCGACCTCCAACATCGTCTCCGCCGCCGAACTGACCGTCGGGCACATCCTGAGCCTCGCCCGCCACATCCCGCAGGCCAGCTCCGCCCTCAAGGACGGGGAGTGGAAGCGCTCCAAGTACACCGGCATCGAGCTCTTCGAGAAGAAGATCGGCATCATCGGCCTGGGCCGGATCGGCGCCCTGGTCGCGGCCCGCCTGAAGGGCTTCGACACCAAGATCCTCGCGTACGACCCCTACATCACCTCCGCCCGGGCCGCCCAGCTCGGCGTGCAGCTGGTGACGCTCGACGAGCTCCTGGCCCAGTCGGACTTCATCACCATCCACATGCCCAAGACCCCGGAAACCGTCGGCATGCTCGGCGCCGAGGCGTTCAAGAAGATGAAGAGCACGGCGTACGTCGTCAACGTCGCCCGCGGCGGCCTGGTGGACGAGGAAGCCCTCTACACCGCGCTGCAGGCCGGTGACATCGCCGGCGCCGGCGTCGACGTCTTCTCCAAGGAACCCAGCACCGACCTGCCGTTCTTCAAACTCGACAACGTCGTGGTGACCCCGCACCTGGGCGCCTCCACCGACGAGGCCCAGGAGAAGGCCGGCGTCTCCGTCGCCAAGTCCGTCCGCCTGGCCCTGGCCGGCGAACTGGTCCCCGACGCCGTCAACGTCGCCGGCGGTGTCATCGCACCGGACGTCCGCCCCGGCATCCCGCTGATGGAAAAGCTGGGCCGCATCTTCACCGCGCTGACCCATGCCTCCCTCACCCAGTTCGACGTCGAGGTGGCCGGCGAGATCTCCTCGCTCGATGTCAAGGTCCTGGAACTCGCGGCGCTCAAGGGCATCTTCGCCGACGTCGTGACCGAGCAGGTCTCCTACGTCAACGCACCCGTCATCGCCGAGCAGCGCGGCATCAACGTCCGCCTCATCACCACGCCGGACACCGAGTCGTACCGCAACGTCCTGACCCTGCGCGGCGCCCTCAGCGACGGCAGCCAGATCTCCGTCGCCGGAACCCTGACGGGCCCGAAGCAGATCCAGAAACTGGTCGGCGTCAACGGCTACGAGGTGGAAATCCCGATCAGCGAACACCTCGTGGTGGTTGCCTACTCGGACCGCCCTGGCGTGATCGGCACGATCGGCCACATCCTGGGCATGAACAACATCAACATCGCCGGCATGCAGGTGGCACGCCAGACGGAAGGCGGCCAGGTGCTGGCCCTGCTGACCATCGACAGCTCCGTTCCCCAGCAGGTCCTTGACGCGATCAAGGCCGGGATCGGCGCTGACATGGTCCGCGAGGTTGACCTCGAGGACTGAAATCCTCCCCGCGTGGTCCCGGCGGCGGCATGACCGCCGCTGGCGGCCACGAGAGGCCGGCCGGTCTGCGTACAATGGCTAGGACCGAATTTCGGGTCTTGGCCGGCAGACCGGCCTTTACTTTTGCACGCCCGGCACGGGACGCCTTCACTTCCTCAGGAAATGAACTGCGGCGTGCGCACGCAATCCAGCTTTCAGGAGCCCAATGAACGCCGTCCAGAGGTTCATCAGAAGCAGAGTGCTTTTGCTGACCGCGTCCATTTTGATCGTGGCCATGTGCCTGTCCGTGCTCGTCCAGGGTCAGTCCCAGGCGGCGCTGAGCAGGACCGTGGACCAAAACTCCCGGGGGCTCTATGACGTCCTGGTGCAGGCCAAGGCGAAGGATAACGGCGGCCTGATGCAGCCGGACATCGCCACCGGCCAGGGCGGCATCAGCTTCGAGCAGCTGGATTCCATCCGCAAGCTCTCCGGCACCTCTGTGGCCGCCCCCATCAGCCTGGTCTCGCGTGTGACGCAGAACCTGGAGTCGCCGCGGCTGGACGCCACCGACTACCTGGGCTTCAACGCGGGCCTCGCGGGCACCTCCGGCGACCCGACCGCCACGGATCCGAGCAAGTGGCCGGCCGCGGAATCGGTACTGAGCGACACGCCAAAGAAATACCGCCTCACGGCCAGCGCCGTCAGCTCCGACGGCCACTCCGACCAGACCCTGTTCAAGACCACGGCCGAGGGCTCCCTCGGAAAGGCGAAGCTGGTCGAGGAACAGGTCGACGGCGGCAAGAACGTCCGCATCCAGGGCCCGGAGGGCGAGACCGGCATCAAGTTCCCCACCCCGGCCGGCGGCTCCGAGCACAACCTCTTCAACCTCTCCGTTTCCCTGCCGATGGCCCCGCAGGTGACCGAGTCCGTCGTCGCCGTCGACCCCGTCTCCGAACGCGCGCTGCTCGGCACGGCCGGTGACTTCCTGTCCCCGCTGGAGAAGGCGCCGCCCGCGGACGCCCGCAACGCCGGCGCGATCGGCCGGCACTTCGAGAGCCTCTTCACCAACGGCATCAGCATGGACGAACTCAAGGAAGGCCCGGACTTCCTCGGTGTCAAGCTCAAGTACTGGGCACCGCTGATGACCCAGTACCAGCAGGCCAAGCGCGACGGCCAGCTCACCGACGATTCGCAGGCCATCCCGCTGATCGTGCGCTCGGGCACCGCCCTGGACCTGAAATACTCGGTCAAAATCGAGGAAATCGACGACTCCGGCAACGTCACCAAGGACGTCGGCACCGTGACCCGCTCGCTGGACAAGGACTACCTGCCGTTCGTTTCCAAGTCCCCGTTCGCCCTCGCCTGGCCCGGGTCCAAGGACCTCTCCCAGCTCATGGGCGACACCGGATCCTTCGGCCAGGGCCTCTACAACCCGGCCACCTGGACCACCAACTTCGCCGCCGCCCCGACATACAAGGACGGCGAAACCGCCGCCAACGGCGCCGTTGACAAGAGCGCCACGCCCGGTGACTGGGTCACCGTGAACCGGCTGCCGGACAAGGCCGCCAACGGCGAATCCGTCGACCAGACCCAACGCGAACCTGTAGACGAGCGCTCGTACCGCCAGAACCTCGAAACCGGCAAGAAGCTGGCCACGCCGCTGGCCATGGTCTACGGCACCTTCGACGCCGCGAACGTGAAGGAAGCTGCCGGCGACGTCAACCGGCTGCCCCTGGGCGGCTATGACCCCGCGCCGTTCACCCTGACCAAAGACGCGTCCGGCAAGGACGTCAACACCGAACTCAAGCCGTCGCTGAGCGCCACGGGCCTGGTCAGCCAGTCCGCCGGAGCCATCACCGACTACTACGGCCTCGCCGCCGCCCGCGGCTACGATGCGAACGCCAACGTGATCGACGCCGTCCGGGTCCGCGCCAAGGTCCCGGGCAGCTGGAAGCAGGCGCAGCCCGAGGTGGAGAAGCTCGCCAACGAGATCCGCGACATGGGCCTGCAGGCCACTGTGGTGGCCGGTTCGGCCCGCGAAGACGCCAGCATCGCCGTTCCCGGCTACTCCAAGGACGACGCCGGCAAGGAATCGCCGCTGGGCACCGTGCAGCAGTCGTGGGTCCGCCAGGACGCCGCGGACGCCGTGTCCGGCTCGCTGACCGCCACGAACCTGACCCTGCTGTTCCTGACCCTCTGCGGTGCTGCCCTCCTGACCGGTGCCTCCACCGTCAGCTACATCCGCAAACGGCGCAGCGAGGCCGGTACCCTGCGCGCCATGGGCTGGACCCAGCGCAAGATCCGTTCCTGGGTGCTGGCCGAATTCGGCGTCGGCGCCGCGCTGCTGGCCGTCGTCGGAATCGTCCTGAGCCTGATCAGCTGGAGCACCGCCACCGCGGTGGTCTCGGCGTCGGTCCTGGTGCTGTACGCCGGTGCCGCGTTCATCGCGGCGCAGCAGCTGCGCCACCGCGACGTCGTGGACCAGGAGCCGCAACACGATGAACGGCTCATCGCGGTCGATTCCCCGCTGACCTTCGCCAACCGGCAGCTGAGCACCAACAAGTTCAACACCATCTCGCTGGCCGTTGCCGTCGGTGTCTTCGCCGCGGCCGTCGGCGGACTCGTCGCCCTGCTGATCGACATTCCGCGGGCCGCCGGCGCCAGCGCCCTCAGCGGGCTGGCCGCGGCCAGCATCGCCCTGCCCAGCATCATCCTGGGCGTGTCCGGTGTTGCCGTCGGGCTGCTGCTGACCATGGTCACCGGCCGCTTCGAGCTGCAGGCCAAGCGCCAGTACCTGGGCACGCTGCGGGCCATGGGCTGGAACCCTGACATGCTGGGCCAGGTCCGCTTCTTTGAAAACGCCATGGTGGGAACCGTCGCGCTGCCGCTGGGTGTTGTGGGCGCCCTCGGCATCGGCCTCCTCCTGGCCCCCTACGCCGCGCTGTGGGCCGCAATTGCCGGTCTCGTAGCTGTACTTTGCTGGATTCCGATTGCAACGAAAGTGGTCCAATGACTAACGAGCTGAACCTTGACCGGGAGGCACACGACCGGATGACCGCCAGCACCCGTCGCGGTGCGCACAAGACCCGCGCCAACACGATCGTGAAGGCCACGGACCACGCCACCCCGCTGGAACTGAGCAACATCACCATCCACTACGGCGGCGGCAAGGGCGGTGCCGAGGCCGTCAACGTCGTGGACGACTTCAACATGACCCTGCACGCCGGCGAAATGCACTGCGTCGCGGGCCGCTCCGGCTCGGGCAAGACCAGCATCCTGACCGTCGGCGCGGGACTGACCCTGCCGACGTCGGGCCGGGTGTTCTGGGAAGGCGACTCGCTCGAGACCATGGGCGACGACGAGATCGCCGACCGCCGCCGGGCCCTGATCGGCTACGTCGACCAGGGCGGTGCGCTGATCGACGGGATGAGCGCGCTCGAGAACGTCCTGCTGCCCGCCGTGCCGGACGGCGAGGTCGAGAAGCGCCGCGACATGGCCAAGGACCTCCTGGACCTCGTGGGCCTGGGCCGGCGCATGCGCCACCGTCCGGCGCAGCTTTCCGGCGGTGAACGCCAGCGCGTCGCGATCGCCCGGGCGCTCATCCTCGGCACCCGCGTCCTGGTGGTCGACGAGCCCACGGCCAGCCTGGACCGGGCCGCGGCCAACCGCATCATCAGCATCCTCAAGGACACCACCTCGGACGGCATTGCCGTGCTGGTGGCTTCACATGACCACGAACTGGTCCGCCAGAGCGATACCCTCACAGAACTGATCTAGATTTAGACCGTGACTTCAACTGACAAGACCCCGTTCTACATCACCACGGCCATCACGTACCCCAACGGGGTGCCGCACATCGGCCATGCGTACGAGTACATCGCCACCGATGCGATGGCCCGGTTCAAGCGCCTGGACGGGTACGACGTCTTCTTCCTGACCGGAACTGACGAGCACGGCATGAAGATCGCCCAGACCGCCGAGAAGGAAGGGCTGGCGCCCAAGGATCTGGTGGACCGGAACGCCGAGATCTACAAGGCGGCGCACGCGGCCCTGGGGGTCTCCTACGACCGTTTCATCCGCACCACGGACGCCGACCACTACGCGGCGTCGCAGGCCATCTGGAAGAAGATGGAAGCCAACGGGGACATCTACCTGTCCAAGTACGAAGGCTGGTACTCGGTCCGCGACGAGGCGTTCTACGTCGAGGACGAGACCGTGGTCAAGGACGACGGGATCCGCTACTCACGCGAATCCGACACCGAGGTCACCTGGACGGCCGAGGAGAGCTACTTCTTCCGGCTCTCCGCCTATCAGGACAAACTGCTGGCGCTCTACGAGGCCCACCCGGAATTCGGTGCCCCGCAGTCCCGGTTCAACGAGGTCATCAGCTTCGTCCGGCGCGGTCTGGAGGACCTGTCCATCAGCCGCACCACGTTCGACTGGGGCGTTCCCGTGCCCGGCAACGACAAGCACGTCATGTACGTGTGGGTCGATGCGCTGACCAACTACCTGACCGGCGTCGGCTACCCGGACGTCGACTCGGACTCCTTCAAGAAGTTCTGGCCGGCCGACGTCCACGTGATCGGCAAGGACATCTCCCGCTTCCACGCCATCTACTGGCCGGCGTTCCTCATGAGCGCCGGACTGGAGCTGCCGAAGCGGATCATGATCCACGGCTTCCTGCAGAACAACGGCGTCAAGATGTCCAAGTCGCTCGGCAACGTGGTGGCCCCCGCGGACTTCGTGGCCCAGTACGGCCTGGACCAGGTGCGCTACTTCTTCCTGCGCGAGGTCCCCTTCGGCGCCGACGGCAACTACAACCACGAGGCAATCGTGGGCCGGATGAACTCCGACCTCGCCAACAACTTCGGCAACCTGGCCCAGCGGTCGCTGTCCATGGTGGCCAAGAACTGCGAGGGCCGCGTGCCCGCGCCCGGCGCATTTTCCGCCGAGGACACCGCGATTCTGGCCCAGGCCAACGGACTGCTTGACGCCGCCCGGGCCGCCTTCGAGAAGCAGGAGTTCAGCCGCGCACTGGAGGCCATCTGGGCTGTCCTGGGGCACACCAACGCCTACTTCGCCGAGCAAGCCCCGTGGGTGCTGCGCAAGACCGACGTCGAACGCATGAACACGGTGCTCTACGTGACGCTCGAGGTGCTGCGGATCGTCGCGATCCTGGCCCAGCCGGTCATGCCGGTGGCGACGGCGGCGATCCTGCACACGCTCGGCCAGCCCGAGGGCGCGGCCCGCCAGTTCTCGGCCCTGGGCACGCCGATCGCCGCCGGCACGGAACTGCCCGCCCCGGCCCCGGTGTTCCCGAAGTACGAGGAACCCGCCGAAGCCTGAGCCCCTGCGGCCCTGACGCCCCCGCAGATCCGGCGGCGTTTCGAGTGACGCTCCCGCACTTCCGTTCGGAAGTGCGGGAGCGTTTCGCTTTTTGCCGCAGGAAGTGCGGGAGCGTTTCGTCTTTTCCTGCCGAAAGTGAGGGAGCGTCGGTAGGGGTGATCGAATAGTGAGACAACTTGACCAGAATGTGGATCACTTGGCTACGCTGAAAATATGAGCGCATCCACGATTGATCTGGCAGTCATCCCGGGCGACGGCATCGGCCCGGAGGTCACCGCCGAAGCCCTGAAGGTCCTTGAAAAGGCCGCGGCCGCAGAAGGGATCGTGCTCCAGCAGACCCACTACAAGCTGGGGGCGGAGCACTGGCTCGCGACGGGGGAGACCCTCCCCGCGGCCACCCTCGCCGACCTCCGCACCCGCGACGCCATCTTGTTCGGCGCCGTCGGCGCGGCCCCCGGCGACACCCGGATCCCCTCCGGCATCATCGAGCGCGAGCTCCTGCTGAAGCTGCGCTTCAGCCTGGACCACTTCGTCAACCTGCGGCCCTCCCGCCTGTACACCGGCGTCGGCAGCCCGCTCGCGAACCCCGGCGAGATCGACTTCATCGTGGTCCGCGAAGGCACCGAGGGCCCCTACGTGGGCAACGGCGGCACACTCCGCGCCGGCACCCCCCACGAGGTGGCCACCGAGGTGTCCCTGAACACCGCCCACGGCGTGGAGCGCGTGGTCCGCGACGCGTTCCGCCGGGCCAACGACCGCCCCCGCAAGAAGCTCACCCTGGTGCACAAGCACAACGTCCTGGTCTTCGCCGGCCAGCTCTGGAAGCGCACGGTCGAGGCCGTGGCCCAGGAGTTCCCCGACGTCACGCACGACTACCTCCACGTCGACGCCGCCACGATTTTCATGGTCACCGATCCGGCCCGCTTCGACGTGATCGTCACCGACAACCTGTTCGGCGACATCATCACAGACCTCGCGGCGGCCGTGACCGGCGGGATCGGCCTCGCCGCCTCCGGCAACCTCAACATGGACCGTACCGCGCCGTCCATGTTCGAACCGGTCCACGGGTCCGCCCCGGACATCGCCGGCCAGCAGAAGGCCGACCCCACCGCCGCCATCCTCTCCGCGGCGCTCCTGCTCGACCACCTCGGCTTCGCCACCGCTGCCCGGAAGATCGAGGCGGCCGTCACGGCCGACGTCGAAGCCCGCGACGGCGCCGTCCGCACCACCAGCGCGATCGGCGACGCCATCGCGGCGGCGCTGTAGGCCCCGGCTGCATTTCCTGCACGGCAGGCGCCGCAGACGCCGCAAAACCGTGCTGCCAACGGGCGTAAGCTTGTTTCGAATCACCAATATGCTGCCGTGGTCCGAGGGTGAACCACGTTCCCACACCAGGCAGCCGATCGTGGAGGAACCATGACTCAGACTGCCCATGGCGTCGAATTCACCCAGCACCTGTCGGAGACCCCGAAGTCTGCTGAAGAGCGTGCCGCCATCCTGGCAAACCCGGGATTCGGCGACTATTTCACCGACCACACCGCGATTGTGGACTACAGCGTCGACGCCGCCGGCAACGGCGGCTGGCACGACGCGCGCGTTGAGCCCTACGGCCCGATTTCCCTCGACCCGTCCGCCGCCGTGCTGCACTACGGCCAGGAGATCTTCGAGGGCCTCAAGGCCTACCGCCACGCCGACGGCTCGGTCTGGACGTTCCGGCCCGAGGCCAACGCCGCCCGGCTGAACAAGTCTGCCCGGCGCCTGGCCCTGCCCGAACTCCCGGAAGAATACTTCCTCGGCGCCATCCGCGAGCTCGTCGCGGCAGACAAGGACTGGGTCCCCGCCGGCGACGGCGAAGCCCTGTACCTGCGGCCCTTCATGATCGCCACCGAGGCGTTCCTGGGCGTGCGGGCAGCCCGCGAGGTCTCCTTCCGCGTGATCGCCTCCCCGGCCGGCAACTACTTCGGCGGCGAACTCAAGCCCGTCTCCATCTGGATCTCGCGCGAATACGCCCGCGCCGGCCGCGGCGGAACAGGCGCCGCCAAGTGCGGCGGCAACTACGCTGCCTCGCTGATCGCCCAGCAGGAGGCCGAGGCCAACGGCTGCAAGCAGGTCCTCTTCCTGGACCAGTTCAACGACAACGCCGTCGAGGAACTCGGCGGCATGAACGTCTTCTTCGTCATGAAGGACGGCTCGCTCGTCACCCCCGCGCTCTCCGGCACCATCCTGGAAGGGATCACCCGGATGTCCGTGATCCAGGTGGCCCGGGACATGGGCCGGGAAGTCACCGAACGCAAGATCACCCTGGATGAGTGGCGCGACGGTGTTTCCTCCGGAGACATTGCCGAGGTCTTCGCCTGCGGCACCGCCGCGGTCATCACCCCCATCGGTGTGCTCAAGGACGCCACCGAGTTCATCGGCTCCGAGGACGCCAAGGCGGGGGAGACCACCCTGGCCATCCGCGCCCAGCTGCTCGGGATCCAGACCGGCACCGTGGAGGACACCCACGGCTGGCTGACCCGGCTGGCCTAGCCACAGAACGTCTTAGTGCACGACGGCGGTCCCCACCTTCGGGTGAGGGCCGCCGTCGGCGTCTGTGGTCCCGGGCTGGGGCCAACGGCGCCCGATTCAATGCAAGGATGGGTCCGTGACCTCCGAGACATCCCGCGGCATTGTCCGCAGCAGTGAGCTGACCCGGTTCCGCCTCGCCCCGAATCCGGGCCCCATGAGCCTGGATGGAACCAACTCCTATCTCATTGCCGCCCCGGGGGCGGCGGCAAGGGTCGCCGTCGACCCCGGGCCCCTCGACGGGCCGCACCTTCAGGCGCTGGCCGGCGAGGGACCGGTCGAACTCATCCTGATCACGCACCGGCACGCAGACCATACCGCGGCCGCCGAGAGGTTTTCGGCCTTGACGGGCGCACCGGTCCGGGCCGCGGACCCCGCCCACTGCCACGGTGCACCCCCGCTGCAGGACGGCGAAACCATCCGGGCGGCCGGAACTGACATCCGGGTTCTGGCGACGCCGGGCCACACTTCGGATTCGCTGTGCTTCCACCTGCCGCAGGACGGCCCGCACGGCTCGGTGCTGACCGGGGACACGATTCTGGGCTCCGGAACCACGGTGCTGGACTACCCCGACGGCACCCTCCGGGACTACCTCGACTCGCTGGACCGGCTCGAACGCCTTGGGCCAGCCACGGTGCTGCCGGCCCACGGCCCGGTGCTGCCGGCCCTGGACGCCGTCGCCCGCGCCTACCGGGACCACCGGCGGGGCCGGCTCGGACAGGTCCGGGCAGCCCTCGCGGCACTGGGCGCCGACGCCGATGTCCGCGCCGTCACGGACGCCGTGTACGCCGACGTCGACCCCTCCGTCCGCCGCGCCGCGGAGCTCTCCGTCGCAGCGCAGCTGGACTACCTGCGCACCGAGGGGACGGTAGGCTAGGAACCATGCGTATCGCCCGGTTTGTAGTCGATTCTGATCCCCTCTACGGCATCGTGGAAGGTGAGCCCGGCAGTGAGGAAGTCACTGTCATCAAGGGCGACCCCTTCTTCCACGGCGTGGAACGAACCCCCATGAAGCACAAGCTGGAGGACGTCCGCCTGCTGGCGCCGATCATCCCGCGCAGCAAGGTGATCGGGGTTGGCCGCAACTTCGCGGAGCACGCCCGGGAACTCGGCAACGAGGTCCCGGCACAGCCGCTGCTGTTCCTCAAGCCCAACACGTCCGTGATCGGGCCCAACGATCCCATTGTCCTGCCGGAGTTCTCCGAGGACGTCTCCTTCGAGGCCGAGCTGTGCGTCGTCATTGGCCGGATCTGCAAGGACGTGCCCGAGGACCGGGTCGATGATGTGATCTTCGGCTACACCTGCGGCAACGACCTCACCGCCCGCGACGTCCAGAAGACGGACCTGCAGTGGGCCCGGGCCAAGGGCTTCGACACCTCGGCCCCGCTCGGGCCGTGGATCGAGACCGAGCTCGACACCGAGGACCTGCAGATCCAGGGCCGGCTCAATGGCGAACTGCGCCAGGACGGCAGCACCAACCAGATGATCCGCGGCGTCCGGGAGCTCGTCTCCATCGTCTCGCAGGCCTTCACCCTGCTGCCCGGCGACGTCATCATGACCGGTACCCCGGCCGGCGTCGGCTCCGTGCAGGCAGGCGACCGCTACGAGGTCGAGATCGAGGGCATCGGAAGGCTCTCCAACCCGGTGGTCCGCCGCTAACGGTTCTTCGCGCCGATTTCAGACAGCCGCCCCGTGGATCCACGGGGCGGCTGTCCGTTTCCGCAGCGGAAATCCGGACAAGTGGCGGTTGTAGAGATTGGTAATGTTGGTACCACTATGACTACTGCTCCCAGCTCCGCCCTTGCTGCCTCCACCGGTGAAGTCACCGCTGACACCCCGGTCCGTGTCCGGTTCTGCCCGTCACCCACGGGGACCCCGCACGTCGGCCTGATCCGCACCGCCCTGTTCAACTGGGCCCACGCCCGGCACACGAAGGGCACCTTTGTGTTCCGGATCGAGGACACGGACGCGGCCCGCGACTCGGAGGAGAGCTACCAGCAGCTGCTCGAGGCCCTCAAATGGCTCGGCATCACCTGGGAAGAGGGCGTGGAAGTCGGCGGCCCGCACGAGCCCTACCGCCAGTCGCAGCGCCTGGACCTCTACAAGGACGTCGTGGCCAAGCTGATCGACGCCGGTTACGCCTACGAGTGCTACTCCTCGCCGGAAGAAGTTGAAGCCCGCCACCGCGCCGCCGGCCGCGACCCGAAGCTCGGCTACGACAACTTCGACCGCGAACTCTCCGAGGACCAGCTCGCCGCGTTCAAGGCCGAGGGCCGCCAGCCTGTGCTGCGCGTGCGGATGCCCGACGAGGACGTCACGTTCACGGACATGGTCCGCGGCGAGATCACCTTCAAGGCCGGCAGCATCCCGGACTACGTCATTGTCCGCGCCGACGGCTCCCCGCTCTACACCCTGGTCAACCCGGTGGACGACGCCCTCATGGGCATCACCCACGTGCTCCGCGGCGAGGACCTGCTCTCCTCCACGCCCCGTCAGGTGGTGCTGATCCAGGCGCTGATGGACATCGGCGTCGCCAGCTACATGCCGGCCTTCGGCCACCTGCCGTACGTCATGGGCGAGGGCAACAAGAAGCTCTCCAAGCGCGACCCCCAGTCCAACCTGTTCCTGCTCCGGGACCGCGGCTTCATCCCCGAGGGCCTGCTGAACTACCTGTCCCTGCTCGGCTGGAGCCTCTCCGCCGACGAGGACATCTTCACCGTCGATCAGCTGATCGAGCACTTCGACGTCAACGACGTGCTGGCCAACCCGGCACGCTTCGACATCAAGAAGGCCGAAGCCATCAACGGCACCCACATCCGCATGCTCGGCGCCGAGGACTTCCGCGGCCGCCTGGTGCCCTACCTGCAGGCCGCCGGCTTCGTGGGGGAGAGCCTCACGGACCGCGATGAGGAGATCCTGGCCGAGGCCGCACCGCTGATCCAGGAGCGCATCTCCCTGCTGGGCGAGGCCCCCGAAATGATCGCGTTCCTGTTCAAAGCCGACGACGCCATCGACGTCGCCGACGACGCCCGAAAGGGCCTGCCGGAGAACCTCACCGAGGTGCTCGACGCCGCCCTGGCCGCCCTGGAGCCCGTTGCCGACTGGACGGCCGAGAACATCCAGGCCGCCCTGAAGGAAGCCCTCGTGGAAGGCCTCGGCGTCAAGCCGCGCCTGGCGTTCGGCCCGGTCCGCACGGCTGTCTCGGGCCGGCGGATCTCCCCGCCGCTGTTCGAGTCCATGGTCATCCTGGGCAAGGATTCCTCCCTGGCCCGCCTGCGCGCTTTCCGCGGCTGACATGCTGGCAGCGGGCCTGGACGGCGGCGCTGTCCAGGGGGTTCTGTTCGACATCGATGACACCCTCGTGGACCTCGAATTCGCCATGACGGCGGCCCTCCGCGACGTCAGCGAGCACCTCCTGCCCGGCCTGGACGAGGCCGGGTGGGAGAGGTTCGGGCGGATCTTCACCCGCGAGACCACCCATTTCTACGACCGCTACCTGGCCGGCGAGATCACGTTCAATGAACAGCGCCTGCTCCGCGGCCGGGCGGCGCTGGGGTACTTCGGCGTCGAACTTGCCGACGGCGAACAGGCCCACCACTGGGTGAGTTCCTACGCGAGCCGCCAGCACGGCTACATCCGGGCGTTCGACGACGTCGGGCCCCTGCTGGACGCCCTGGACGCGGCCGGCATTCCCTACGGCGCCGTGAGCAACAACGTCCACGACTATCAGCGAGTGAAGCTGGATGCGGCCGGGCTGGAACGGATTACCGTTCTGGTTGGCACCGACACCGTTGGCGCCGCAAAGCCGGACCCGGCGATCTACCTCGAGGGTGTCCGGCGGATCGGTACGGGTCCCGGCCAAACGCTGTACGTCGGTGACAACCGGCTGCTCGATGCGGAAGGTTCGACGGCGGCCGGCCTCCTCGGCGTCTGGCTGAACCGCGGCGGGGAACCGGCCCCGGGCTTCCTGGGCCGCGAGGTCGGCTCCCTGCTGGACCTGCTGGCGCAACCCCCGCTGTAACGGGCGCCGCAACCGGCGCTGCAACCGGCACCGGAAGTTACCGTGGTCCGGCCTGCCTCTTCCGCAGCGCCAGGAAGGCGCCAACGGCGCCAAGGGCCAGCACTGCGACGAGTCCCAGTGCCGTGGCGGCGTCGGACTGCCGGAGCAAGCTGGTGGGCGACACCGAGGCAGCTCCGGAATACAGCGTGCCGGTGCCATCGGCAATCCGGGCGTTGCCGTCCGCGAGCTTGTCCGCCCCCGTGGCCAGCTGCGAGGAGCCGGACGCCAGCCTGGTGCTGCCGGCCGAGAGTTCTGAGGCGCCGGAAGCCAGGGCCTGGGAGCCGCCCAGCAGGCCGGGGTTGGCAGGATCGGCCGGATTGCCCTTGATCCCGGCGTTCAGGGCCACGGTTCCGTCGGCCAGGCGAGAGCTGCCCTCGGTCATCCGGGCGGCGGCCTTGAGCAGGCCCGGGTGCTCGGGGTCGCCGGGGACCCCGTCCATCCCGACCCGGATCTTGGACGTGCCGTCGGCCAGAAGCCGGGTGCCAAGCACCACGCCCGGGCTGCCGGGGTCCTGGCTGTTGAGCTTCCCGGCCAGCGTCGCGAATCCGGCCTTGAGCTTGCCCGTTCCTGCGTTCAGCTGGCCCGCGCCGTCCTGCAGCCGCTGCGCGCCGGCCTGCAGCTGGCTGGCACCGGCGTCGAGCTTGTGCGCGCCCGCGGTGATCTTGGCGATCTTGTCCTTCACCACCGAAAGCGGAACGAGCCCCTTGACCGGGTCATCCGCCGCCGCCTCCAGCAGTTCCAGCGCCTGAGCCAGGGCCGCGGTCCCGGTTCCGGCCTCCGGATTGCCGTTGGCACCGCGGTAGCCCTTGAGCTGGTCCGTGCCGCCGGCCAGCCGGGCAGCGCCGCCGTCGAGCCGGGTGGCCCCGTCGGCGAGGTTGTTCTCTGCGTTGCCCGCCGGCGTCGGCGTCAGCGCGGCCGAAAGCTGCACGGCCCCCGCCGCGAGCTTCTGCGCACCGTCGTCGACTTTGTAGACGCCGGGGGCCAGCTTGCTGGTGACCTCGGCTTCGATCTTGACGGCACCTTCGGCCAACTGGCCGGCACCGGCCTGGAGCTTGTCCGCCCCGGGTGCCAGCTGGGTGCTGATGCCCGAGGAGATCTTTTCCGCCCCCGCGGAAAGTTTTCCGGCCCCGGTATCGGCCAGGCTGGCGCCGTTGGCGAGTTTCCCGGCGCCGTCGTCCAGCTGGCCGGCTCCGGCGGACGCCTGCGCGGCCCCGTCCTTGAGCTTGGCCGAACCGTCCGTGATGCGGCCCGTGACGAGGGTATAGAACCCCAGCAGGGCCATGAGCAGCAATGCCAGGGTGGCGATGGCGATTTGCTGCGCACGGGTCAGGGTCTTGCTGATAGCGGCACGACTCTGTGGCACATGATTCCTCTCGACGTTCCCGCCGGCAGCGGCTCTGCTGTCGGCCACCCCAGCAGCTGTGACGCAGCTAACACCGGAAAATGAGCGCAAAGCTGCCCGCAACGGAGTGGGGGAGGGGTGGTTACTCGTTGGTAACTTACCGAGCGTAAACGTGTTTCCGCCGGATTGGCAAGGGCTGGCGCGGGTATTGCCGCCATCGACGCCGCGCGCGGCCCGCCCCGGCGGCCCGATCCCGCCGCCGTGCGCCCGATTTGTGGAAGTGAAAACTCTCGGGTAAAGTAATTACTCGTGCTGAGGCGCCGGGAGCGAGGGTTTAGGCCCAAACATCCGGAGCAAAAGTGCCTTTGGGATATGGTGTAATTGGCAACACTACGGTTTCTGGTACCGTCATTCTAGGTTCGAGTCCTGGTATCCCAGCTCTGAAGTTCCGCGGGTTTCCGCTGAAATTCGGAAGTTTTGAATCGGCTGGTCCGATTTGAAACGGCGGCCAAATGTATGAAACAATCATTTGGCTTGAATGGCAGAAATGCTGTTCAGGAAGTACGCGGCCCCATCGTATAGCGGCCTAGTACGCTGCCCTCTCACGGCGGTAACGCGGGTTCGAATCCCGCTGGGGTCACAATGAAAACGGTCCCGGGCATCAGCCCGGGGCCGTTTTTCGTTTTCCCCGATGGCTGGGCTTCCAGGCGAGACTCGTCCGCCGGCGTATTGCCGGGCGCTCCGAGTCCCGCTAGGCGCTGCGCATGGCGCTTTGGTTCCGCGCAGCGGCGCCCCCGCAGGAACCACGTTCTGAACTGGCATGATGATGCAGTGAGCTCCCATGAAACCGGCCCCGGGGCCGCAACAGGCGTGGCCCTCCTGGAGGCAGTGCGGCAGGACCTCGCGGCCCTCCGGCTGCCGCTCGCCCTGCCCGGGACGGACCAAACCCGTCTGGACCTTCGAAGGGCCGTGGCTCAACTCGATGACTACATCCTGCCCCGGTACCGCAGCCTCGACGCGCCCCTGCTGGCCGTGGTGGGCGGTTCCACCGGGGCCGGAAAATCCACCCTGGTCAACGCCCTGGTGGGCCACCCCGTCACGCGGGCCGGTGCGATCCGCCCCACCACCCGCCAGCCCATCCTGCTGCACCATCCCGCCGACGCCGCCTGGTTTGAGGGCCAGCGGGTGCTGCCGGCCCTGGGCCGCATCCGGGGTGCCCTCGTGGACGGCCGGGCGCCGGCCCCGGCTGATGCGGCGTTGGATCCCGGCCCGGTGACCTCCCTGCTCCTGGTATCCGACTCCGCGGTCCCGCCCGGAATCGCCCTGGTCGACGCGCCCGACGTCGACTCCATTTCCGAGAACAACCGGCAGCTGGCCGGGCAGTTGCTTGCCGCCGCAGACCTCTGGGTGTTTGTCACCACAGCCAACCGGTATGCCGACGCCGTGCCCTGGCGCCTGCTCCTGGATGCGGCCTCCCGCGACATCATGGTGGCCGTGGTCCTGGACCGGGTGCCGCCGGCGGCGGAAGCGGAGGTTAGCGCCGATCTGCAGGCCATGCTCAGCCGGGAAGGGCTGGGGGCCGCCAAACTGTTTGTGGTTCCGGAGCTGCCGCTGGATGCCGCGGGGATGCTTCCGGCAGAGGCCGTCGAGCCGCTGCGCGTTTGGCTCGGGAAGCTGGCCGGGGACGCCGCGGGACGGGCCGGAATCGCCCGGCGCACCCCTCAACGGCACCCTCCTCGCCCTCGCCCACCGCGCCGACGTGGCGGAGCGGGCGCTGTCCGAACAGCAGCACGCAGCCGATGTTCTCGCAGCCGACGCCCGCAACGCCTATGACGACGCCGTAGCCAGGATCCTCGAGGCCACCCGCGACGGCGCACTGCTGCGCGGCGAAGTGCTGGCGCGCTGGCAGGACTTCGTCGGGACCGGGGAGTTCTTCCGCGCCATGGAACAGAACATCGGACGCTTCCGTGACCGCGTGGGCGCGTTCGTCCGGGGTGAACCGGCGCCTGCGGTCAGGGTGGAAACCGCGATCGAAACGGGACTGCAGGCGGTCATTGTCGATCAAGCCGCCAAGGCCGCCGAGCACGCCGACCAGCGGTGGCGTTCAGACCCCGCCGGAAGGCAGGTGCTGGGCACCGACGATCTTTCCGGTGCCTCCGAGGGCTTCGCGGATGCTGTGGCGGCCGAAATCCGCGCTTGGCAGGGGAGCCTGATGGAACTCATCCGCACCGAAGGCCAGGGCAAGCGCACCCAGGCCCGCTGGTTGTCCTTCGGAATCAACGGCCTCGGCGCTGCCTTGATGATTGTGGTGTTCTCCATGACCGCGGGCCTGACCGGGCTTGAGATCGGAGTTGCCGGCGGCACCGCCGTCGTGGGTCAGCGCCTCCTGGAGGCAGTATTCGGGGAGGACACCGTCCGCCGGCTTGCCCGGACCGCGCGCGAAGACCTGCATCTGCGGTGCCAGGGCCTGCTGGCTGCGGAGTGCCGGCGGTTCTTGACCCGGCTGGAGGTCGACGGCGGCGTGCCGCCCTCAGCCATTGCCGGGCATGCGGCGGCACTGCGCCGGCTGGCGGCCACGTCATGAGCCGTCATGGGGCCGCCCGCGAGACGTCCCAGCTCGATCGCAGACTGGAAGCGCTCAACAGCGCCACGGAGCTCGCATCCGGAGTCCTCCCGGAGGAGATCCTGGCCGGTGTCCTGCAGGTGCTCGACCGCGCGAGTTCGCGGCGGTCGCTGTCCGGAGACCACACGGTGGTCGGGTTTTTTGGAGCCACCGGCAGCGGCAAGTCCTCGCTTTTCAATGCCGTAAGCGGCGAGGAGATCGCGACGGCGGCCGTGCGCAGGCCGACCACCACCGAGCCGCTGGCGGGCATTTGGGGCGTCCAGGGCAGCGATGCGCTGCTGGATTGGCTGGAGGTCCGAAAGCGCCACGCTGCGGCACCGATCAAAGGGTTCGCCGACGACGACACCGGGCTGATCCTTCTGGACCTGCCGGACTTTGACTCGACCAGGGCCGCCAACCGTGAGATTGTGCAGCGGATGGTGGGCCTGGTGGACGTCCTCGTCTGGGTCCTCGATCCGCAGAAATATGCCGACGCCGCCGTGCACAACGATTTCCTGGCACCGCTGTCCTCGCACGGGGCCGTGACGATCGTGGTGCTCAACCAAATCGACAGGCTCCCGGAGCACGAGGTCCGGCCGGTCCTGGAATCCCTCACAGCTATCCTGGCGCGGGACGGGCTGGACAAAGTTCAGGTCCTCGGGGCTTCCGCCGTGCTGGGGACGGGGGTGGACAAGGTGCGGGCCGCGATCCGGCAGGTGGCGATGCAGCGTAAAGCGATGTCACAGCGACTTGCGGCAGATGTCACGCTGGCCGCCGCCCGGCTTGCCGAGGCGTCCGGCCTGCCCACGGGTGGCACGACGGCCGCTGGTGGCGGGACGGCCGCAGGTGCGACGGCCGCGGCCAAGGCCCGGCTGGCGGGGGAATTGGCTGTGGCCGCCAATGTGCCGTTGGTGGTCGACGCCGTCGCCCGGTCCTATCGGCTGGAGGCAACCCGGCGCACGGGCTGGCCGGTGACCCGCTGGCTGGCCAGATTCCGGCCGGATCCGCTGCGGCGTCTGAACCTGCGCCGCGAGGGCGCCAAGCCTGAGCTGAACCGGACCTCGCTGCCGCCTGCCGGGGCGCCGGAACAGGCGCGGACCGATGCCGCCGTCCGGGAATTCGCTGAGGCGGCGTCCGCCGGTGCCCCTGGCCCGTGGCGGGCGGCCATCCGCGGCGCCGCCCGGGAAGGAAACGACCGGCTGCCGGATGCACTGGACCAGGCAATTGCCTCCACAGAGTTGTCCGCTGGCAGGAAGTCCTGGTGGTGGGGTGGGTTCAACGCGGTTCAGTGGCTCGCCTTGGTGACGGCCCTGGCCGGGTTCGCGTGGCTGGGAGTCCTGGCTGCGCTCGGCTACCTGCAACTGCCGGTGCCAGAGGTCCCACGGGTCCAGGGCTGGCCGGTTCCTACCGTGATGATCGCCGGGGGAGTGCTGCTGGGCATCGTCCTGGCGATTGGGGCGCGGTTCATCTCCGGAGCCGCGGCAGCGTCACGCAGTGCCGTGGCACGGAAGCGACTGACAGCCGCCGTCGCCGCCGTCGCGGGGGAACTCGTCGTGGCGCCCGTGGAACGTGAGCTCAGCCGCCTGGCGAAGCTCACGGCCGCGCTGAAGGCCGCCGCGGGTCGGCAGTGAGCCGTCCGTGCGGGGCCGGCCGGATGCGGCCTGCCTAAATCCCGGCCGCGGCGTCGCGGACCTTGATCATGGTGCGGAGGTTGCGTGTGGTGGTGGCAGCCTTGTACTTCGCCTTCGAGGAGAGCTTGCTGAAAGGGCTGTCCAGAGTGCCGCCGGCGGGGGCGAGCCAGGCCAGGGCTTCCGGGCCCAGCCGGGTGAGCTCGGCCCCGTCCAAGGCCCTGCCTGCCTCGAGCAGCTCCGAGAGGACCTCTTCATCAGAGGCGAGCGTCAGGTACGTATGGGTGGACGCGTCGTCGGCCGGGTAGGGGCAGGCCTCCACCAGGGCTGCCACACGGCCCGCGGTGAGCACCACCACCCAGGCGTCGTAGCCGAAGGTTTCCCGCAGGCACGCCTCGAATTCCTTTTTGACGCCGGCCGGATCCAGCTCGCTGGCCAGCACGACGTTGCCGCTGGCCAACAGGGTCACGACACCCGAAAATGGCCGGGACTTCAGGGCGTTCTTGAGATCGGCCATCTTGATATTGATGCCGCCCACGTTGATGCCCCGCAGGAAGACCGCATAGCTGTTCATGGGCACAGCATACTTAGTCGTTGGTCTTGCGCAGCGCTTCCGTCAGGACACGGCCGGCGTTGCAGACGACTTCGGCGTGCAGGCGCCCCGGTTGGCGGGTCAGGCGCTCGATCGGGCCGGAGATGGACACCGCGGCAATCACGCGGCCGGACGGCCCGCGGACGGGGGCCGAAACGGAGGCGACACCGGGCTCGCGTTCGCCGAGGCTCTGGCCCCAGCCCCGGCGTCGTACTCCGGCCAGGACGGTGGGGGTGAAGCGGGCGGACTGGAGGCCTTCCAGGAGGCGGTCGTGGTCCTCCCACGCCAGCAGCACCTGGGCGGCGGAGCCGGCCTTCATGGACAGCTGGGTGCCGACGGGGATGGTGTCGCGCAGCCCGATCGGGCGTTCGGCGGAGGCCACGCAGACGCGCCAGTCACCCTGGCGGCGGAAGATCTGGGCGCTTTCGCCGGTGGCGTCGCGCAGCTGCATGAGCACGGGGCCGGCGGAGGCGATGAGGCGGTCCTCGCCGGCGGCGGAGGCCAGTTCCACCAGACGGCTCCCGAGCACGAAGCGGCCCTGGATATCGCGGCTCACGAGCCTGTGGTGCACCAGCGCGAGAGCCAGCCGGTGCACGGTGGGCCGGGCCAGTCCCGTGGCCGCCACGAGCTGCGCCAGGGTGGTGGGGCCGGCCTCAAGTGCGTCAAGCACATGGGCCGCTTTATCGATGACACCGACTCCACTAGAATTGTCCATGTAATGATATTGACGTCTCATTATCTGAGATGCAAGTCAACGCGCTGGCGTATTACTTGGCTGTGCTGGTTCAGTGGAGGAGATAGTCCGTCGGAACGCACAATACTTACCGCAGTGAAGGGAGCAGGCCGTGGCAAAGACACTGGCCGAGAAGGTCTGGGACGCGCACGTTGTGCGCAAGGGGGACGGCGAAGGAGCCAACGCCCAGCCGGATCTCCTCTTCATTGACCTCCACCTGGTGCACGAGGTGACGTCGCCGCAGGCCTTTGAAGGTCTGCGGCTCGCCGGCCGCAAGCTGCGCCGCCCGGACCTCACCATCGCCACCGAGGACCACAACACTCCCACGCTGGATATCGACAAGCCAATTGCCGATCTCACCAGCCGGACCCAGATCCAGACCCTGCGCAACAACTGCCAGGAGTTTGGCGTCCGCCTGCACTCCCTCGGCGACGCCGAACAGGGAATCGTGCACGTGGTGGGCCCCCAGCTGGGCCTCACACAGCCCGGCATGACCGTGGTCTGCGGTGACTCGCACACCTCAACCCACGGCGCCTTCGGAGCGCTCGCCATGGGCATCGGCACCTCCGAGGTGGAGCACGTCATGGCCACCCAGACGCTGTCCCTGAAGCCGTTCAAGACCATGGCGATCAATGTTGAGGGCACGCTGCGCCCCGGCGTGAGCGCCAAGGACATCATCCTGGCCGTCATCGCCAAGATCGGCACCGGCGGCGGGCAGGGCTACGTGCTGGAATACCGCGGCTCCGCCATCCGTGCGCTGTCCATGGAAGCCCGGATGACCATCTGCAACATGTCCATCGAGGCCGGCGCCCGCGCCGGGCTGGTGGCTCCGGACCAGACCACGTACGACTACATGCACGGCCGCCCGCATGCGCCCGAGGGCGCCGACTGGGATGCCGCCGTCGAATACTGGAACACGCTGCACACCGACGACGACGCAGCGTTCGACGTCGAGGTGGACCTCGACGCCGACACCCTGGAACCGTTCGTGACGTGGGGAACCAACCCGGGCCAGGGCGTGTCGCTGTCCGCAAAGGTGCCCTCGCCCGATGACTTCGGCGATGAGAACGCCAAGGCCGCCGCCGAACGCGCCCTGCAGTACATGGGGCTCGAGGCCGGCACCCCGATGAAGGACATCCGGGTGGACACGGTGTTCCTGGGCTCCTGCACGAACTCCCGGATGGAGGACCTCCGGGCCGCCGCCGACATCATCCGGGGCCGGACCAAGGACCCGGCCGTGCGCATGCTGGTGGTGCCCGGCTCCGCCCGCGTCCGGCTCGAGGCTGAAGCCGAGGGCCTGGACAAGGTCTTCAAGGACTTCGGGGCCGAGTGGCGCTTCGCCGGCTGCTCCATGTGCCTGGGCATGAACCCGGACCAGCTGGAGGTGGGGGAGCGCTGCGCCTCCACGTCCAACCGCAACTTCGAGGGGCGCCAGGGCAAGGGCGGCCGCACTCACCTCGTCTCGCCCGTGGTCGCTGCGGCGACGGCAGTCCGAGGCACCCTGAGTTCGCCGTCGGATCTGGACCCTGCTCCGGAGTCCGCGGCGGTCCGAGTCGGCGCCGCGTAGTCTCCGCCTTTCCCGCCCAGATCCGAAGCCTCGATCCATACAGTTTCGATCCATACAGTTTCGATCCACACAGTCCCGAAGGATCCGCCATGGAAAAGTTCACCACTCACACCGGAATCGGTGTCCCGCTGCGCCAGAGCAACGTCGACACGGACCAGATCATCCCCGCCGTGTACCTCAAGCGCATCACGCGCACCGGCTTTGAGGACGCGCTCTTCGCCGCGTGGCGCAAGGACCCGTCCTTCATCCTGAACCAGGCGCCGTTCAATGCAGGATCCGTTCTGGTGGCCGGTCCCGACTTCGGCACCGGCTCCTCCCGCGAGCACGCCGTCTGGGCGCTGAAGGACTTCGGCTTCAAGACGGTCCTGTCCTCCCGCTTTGCCGACATCTTCCGCGGCAACTCCGGCAAGCAGGGCCTGCTTGCCGCCGAAGTCGCCCAGGATGACATCGAGCTCATTTGGAAAGAACTTGAAAACGCCCCGGGTACCGAGGTGACGGTGGACCTCGTGTCCAAGACCGTGCAGTGCGGCAACATTGTGGCGCCGTTCGAGATTGATGACTACACGCGGTGGCGCCTCCTCGAGGGCCTGGACGACATCGGGCTGACCCTGAAGCACGAACCCGACATCACCGCGTACGAGGCCACCCGGCCTTCCTTCAAGCCAAAGACGCTGCCCGCCCGGTTGTCCTAAAGTTCCATACCTGAGGCTCCTGACCTTAGGCTCCTGACCTTAGGCTCCTGGGCCGAGGGCCGGGGCCCAGTGATGCGCCTGGCACTGCGCCTGGTGATGTGCCGCCGTCGAGTTGTAAGACTCGACGGCGGCACTCGTGTTTGTGCGGTGCTCATGTTTTGTACGGCCTTCATCGCGCTTAGGCCGCCGCGACGGCAACGCGTTTGCGGCTCTTGAGGGCCTTCGCCCGAATCCGGATCAGGTGAAGCTGGCGGGAACCGGGCTCGGAGCCTGGCTGGTCTGCGGCTGGTGGCCGAAGCGGTGTTCCGGGCAACGGTGGTGCGGTGGAGTGGTACGTGTGGCCGGTGGGGGTGGTGAGTTCGAGGGTGTGCCTGCTGCCGCTGCCTCTTGCTGCGGGGACGGTCCGGGCAGTCCAGCCGGGGGTTTCTTTGGTGTGGTTGCAGGCTTCGCAGAGTCCGGCGCCGTTGGTGCTGGTTGTTTCACCGCCGGTGTGCCAGGGAATGATGTGGTCCAGGTGGCGGATGGGCGCGTCGCAGTAGGGGGTGCGGCAGGTGTCGTCGCGGGCCTGGATGAAGCGGCGGTGCCCGGGTGGGAAGAGCCGGGCGCGGGAGTCCATCCCCACGAGCTCCCCGCTCCCGGGGTGGGTGTAGAGCCGCCGGAGCCAGAGGTTGAACGCGGGGTCATCGCCGCTCCCTCCGGTGCCACCCGGTCCAGGGCGACCACTGTGCCCCGGACCGCCGGACTGGCCGTCACCGTTTCTGTCCGTGTT